>CAYUDX010000012.1:0-99011 GCA_964443355.1 uncultured Spirochaetia bacterium | reverse complement strand
TTTCTTATCCTTTGTGTTTTCCATATTGTGCTCCTTTTTACTGGGATTTTAACCCTTTTTCCAGGCGAGCACAACCTCAAACCATCATGTCATCAAACCTGACAAAACTCCATCCCTCGCTGACTTTGAACAATGCATAAAGCGTGGCGTAACTGTCGAGCGCATATATGATGTTATTATAACTGCATACCCCGCCGGTAGCGTAAGACCCGCTCCCGGCACCGACCGGGAACCCGGACAGAGGCAGGCCTGTTGTGGCGTCATATCCGTACACGGCCATTGTCAGGCTGCTGTTGAAAGTGTAAAAAAACAGTTTGTTCCCGGAAATGATAACTTTGCCGAAGTTTTCGTTATTTGAAACGGAGGCGGGAACCGAAACCGGAAAGTTGGGAAGGGGATTGCCGTTGAGGTCGTATCCGTACAGGACCATGTTGTATGGATCGTAGAAATACATCCTGCCGCCGTCAATGCTTACATTTTTTTCGAAAATATCGATATATGAGGTGGCAAAAAAGACCGGGAATCCGGGCTTAACGGCTCCGGTTGAGGCGTCAATGGCCCATATGCTTCCTTTTTCGGCTGGATTGTTCGTGGCCAGAAGAAAATATAGATAATTGCCGTCGATTATTGGGCCGCTTGCGGTCGTAAATTGGATACCGGGGCTCAGCGGAGGAGATGTCCAAAGAAGGGTCCCCGAATCTATGTCAAAGCACCTGACCACGACAAACCCCGAAGACATGTCATAGGAATAGATCCTGCTTCCGGATATTGACGGGGTGGTTGTATATCCGTAGACCGGGGTATATGTTACATCCTCTTCGCCCGAGCACAGGTCAAAGGACTGCAACCCGTCGTCTTCGTCCTCCTGAAAAATCCGGTCGCCTGCGCCGACGATATTGTTCTCTTCTATGTCCCTGTCGGGTGTTTCCCATTTCAGGTAAAGAGGCACCTGGATCGAATCGGGGCTGTAACTGGAGTTTGCCTCATTGCTCCTGCTCATTGGCCAGTCGGACGCCGATAAAAAACATGGCAAAATCAGGAAAACGGCAAGAAACATGGATGTGCTTTTTTTTGATATGAAATACTTTCCCAAAACCCGAGTCCCTCCGATTAAACATTTTCCCCTTTATTATGACAATCAGAATTATACATAAGTTCCGGCATTAATTATATATGTATTTTTTTGAAATATACGGACGGACATATTTGTATTGCGCCGGTTTTTAGGCGACCCGGACACGGCGGAGCTTATGGCAGCCGTTATTTGCCGTATAAAAGCTTTAACTGCGCCACCGTGGGATTTCCCTGATAATATTCGTTTTGCGGCCCCAGGTATCCGTCCTTGTATTTTTTCAGGACCACCGGCGTAAAGCCGCCTTTTGAATCGGGGATGTTTATGGTAATGGTGCCGGACGATGTTTCCGCAGTGGACGATACGGACGCCGGAGCAGTGGCCACAACCGTCGGAATGTCGTTTGGCCTGCCTGTAATTTCAAGAGGCGCGGACACCGGTTCATACCGGTCAAGTATAGGGTCGTAATAATAACTGTCGGATGAACCCGGATAGTTGTATGTGATCGTATAGGGATAAAAAGGGAAATAATAAAACGGCCCGTCCATGAACATGAACGGGTAATAAAATCCGCGCCAGCCGTACCAGCCGCGCCTGAAGGCGCCGCCGTAAGCCCAGCCGTTATGATAACTTCCGGCATGATAGCCCTGGTAACTCTGGCCCTGGACCGACCCGTTGTGATAACCCACGCTTTGAGCGGATTCTTCGTTATAACCGTCCCGCTGGCTGTCGTTGCTGCGCTGACCGTCATTGTTGCGGTATCCGTCATTCCGGTAACCATCGTTACGGTAACCGCCTCCGCCATTATGATATCCCCAGGCGGCGAAAATATTGCATGAAATTAGAGTGGATAAAAGGCAGAATAACGCCATGGCCCAGGGCCTGGTTTTGAGGAATTGTTTTATCATATGAATCTCCTTTAAAAAAAATTATTAACATCTCTATCCATTAAGCAACAACATTATAATCCAAAATGCGGTCAAATTCAAGTTCTGTAAAGGGGTACGATGGAGCGCGGCTGCAATACAGCCGGCGCCATCCCTGTTCCGTATCACGCAATCTTCGCCGGGAAACCCTTGCATATAGGTTGCAATGGCTTCCAAACACATTTTAAAAAACGCATAATTACCCTTTAAAACAATAAGAACAATGGCCGGCATGGTATGTGCTTTATATGTTACGTCGCATTTAAAACGGAGGTGAAAGATGGAAAGGATGACCGAGGAGAAGGTAAACCTGATAATAAGCAAATACGCCCTTGAAATACACTGCTATGAATCCCTGATGAAAAAGCTGGATGAGGAGATGAAGCTTTTGAAGGAAGGCGGGGAAATTGAAAAGACACTGGCTGTGCTGAACGAAAAATCCGTGATAATAGCCGATCTTGACGCCATCGAAAGGCAGATAAAACCGCTTAAGAACGAATACATGGACGCAAAGGCGAAGACCGGTTTTTGCTCGAGGGACCTGGACAAGCTTCTCTTAAAGCTATCATTCCTGCTGGAAGAGCTCATAAAGGTGCAGTCGCGTAACGCAGAGATGCTCCAGAAGAACATGGAGCGCACCAGGATAAAGATAAATAACGTAAAAAAACGCGTTCTTCTTGTAAACACCTATAAACAGACAAAAAGCGAAGGGCTTTTTCTCCAGGAGGAGAGGTAAATGGAAGCAGTCGATAAAATACTCTCAAAAGCCCTTGATACCATCTGGGCAAAACACGAGGCTATAGCGGGCAACATAGCCAATTCCGACACACCCGGTTATGTCCGTCAGGATGTTGATTTCCAGGCGCAGGTCGACGAATTGTTGAGGAACGACGGGGAGATACAGAACTGGACGGCCCCCGAACCGCAGGCCCAGCCCGGGGTTCCCATCAAGCTTGAAAATGAGACGGCCGAGCTTTCCGAGAACACCGAACTTTACGATTCAGTCGCAAGGATAACGTCATTGAGGATGCAGATACTCAACGCATCCCTGGGAAGCGGCTCATGAGCGAATTCCTGAAACCGATGGAGATATCCCTGAGCGGTATGCAGGCTCAGAAGACTAAAATGGAGCTCATCGCGGCCAACGTGGCGAATTCGGACACCATCATGACAAAAGAAGGCGGCTTCTACAAGAGGCAGACGCCGGTCTTCGAATCCATAGTGGACGAAGAGGGAAGGAACGCCGGGGTCCAGGTAAAGGAAGTGACGCAGGAAAACAGCAACGGGGTCCTGAAATTCGAACCTAACAACCCTTACGCCGACGCAAAGGGGTTCGTAAAATATCCTGAAATAAGCACGGTGCGCGAGATGACCGACTTGATCTCGGCCCAGCGCGCCTATGAGGCGAATATCGCGGTGGCTTCCTCTGTAAAGAACATGTTATCAAAAACCCTTGATATATGAGGTGAGGCAATATGAAAATTGACGGCATAGGATCGGGAATGGGGCTGGACATAAACAAGCTTGACCTTCCGCTTGATCAAATGGTCGGCACGGGACAGTCCGCCGGAGCGGACTCCGATTTTGCGGCCCCTGATATCGACATGGAAGGGCTTATCAAGGACGCGGTTAACGCCGTGAACCAGCCGCAGCAGGAGCTCACAGGCAAGATAAGCAATTTCCTGCAGGGCAAGGAAGAGCTTCACAACGTCATGATAGCCGCGGAGCAGGCCAAATTCGCGATAAACTTTACCACAAAAGTAAGGGACAAGATAATAGACGCTTACCAGACCATAATGAGAATGCAGGTTTAAGGAGGAATGAATGCCGACTGAATTTACCAACCTTATAAATTCCGCGAAAAATTGGTGGAACTCGCTCCAGCCGGGGCAAAAGACGGGACTAATAATAACCGGGCTCGTCGTGGCCCTGCTAGGCGGCGGGATTTTCATGTGGGCGACGACGCCGGACTACAAGCCGTTGTTCTCGAATTTAAGCGACGCCGACTCGGCGAAGATAGTGAAAAAGCTCGACGACGACAAGGTGCCTTACAAGCTCGACAAGGCCACGGGAGCCGTGATGGTGGCGGAAAACATGCTGATGCAGGAGAGGATAAAAATAGCCGGCAGCGGGATGTCGATAGGCGGCGGTGTCGGCTTCGAGCTTTTTGACAAGGTTAACTTCGGCATGAGCGACGAGGAGAGAAAGATAAATTACCAGAGGGCGCTCCAGACAGAGCTGGAGAGGACCATCGACAACATACCCGGCATCGAAAAATCCAGGGTGCACCTGTCCATTCCGGACCAGAAATTATTCGACGACGAACAGCCGCAGGCAAAGGCATCAATTTACCTGAAATTGAAATCGGGTGTCGAGCTCAAAAAGGAGCAGATACTCGGGATTCAGAACCTTATCGCGAGCAGCGTGGAAAGGCTCGGGCCGGAAGGCGTGGCGGTGATTTCCACGGACGGCAAAATACTCACCGAATTCTCGCGCGGAGACTCCGACATTTCGGACAAAAAACTGGAGCTTACGACCCGCGTGGAGGATTATTACAGGAACAAGATACAGTCCTTCCTCGACAACATAGTCGGGGCTGGAAATTCCACGGTCCGCGTGAGCGCCGCGCTCCAATTCAACAAGGTTGAAAAGGCCAGGGAATCATACACTCCGCCGCCTCAGCCGCAGCAGGCAGCGGTAAAATCCGAGGATTCCACGTCGGAGGGAGTTGCGCCTTCGAACGGCGCCATGGTGACGACCAATTCCGGGGTTCCGCCCGCACAGCCGGTGGTCAGGCAGAAAAAGGCTGTAAATTACGAGCTCAACAGGGAATCGGAGAAGACGGTCGTGACGCCCGGTGACGTAAAGGGCGTGACAGTGGCCGTCGTACTTAACGGGAAATTTGACGAAAAATACATCGACAACCTGAAACAGTCTATCGCCGCCGCAGTGGGGATAAACATAAAGAACGGAGACGTGATAGACATAAAAGCCATGGAATTCAAGGCTTCCATATCCGAGGAAGAAACGGCAAAGATAGAATCATTGGCTCAGCGGGATTTTTACCTCAATCTTGCAAAGGATTACATGCCGGCGGTCGTTCTGGTGGTGATAGGGATATTTTTCGCGGTGAACATGGGAAAAGGGGTTCAGGTGCTCTCAAAAGGGGTCTTTACGCCAATGAGCCATGACAGCGGGAACGGCAATGGGAATGGCAACGGCAACGGCCACAACAAGAACCTGAAACCCGAGGAAATACTCAAGATGGCAAGGGAAAACCCCAAAGAAGCGGCAAAAGTCATCAAATCATGGATATCATAATGGAGAAAACACATGCCCGCAACTCTTGAAAAGGGAAAAGATTTCGCGAAGGTGGCAAAGCTCATAGTCGCGCTCGGGCCCGAATTTTCCAGGGACATCCTGAAGCATCTTAACGAGAATGAGGTTAACCACGTCGTGACCGAAGTGATGGCGCTCGGGGAGATAACCATGGAAGAAAGGATGGCCATCATCGGCGATTTTACGCTATCCATGGTGGAAGCGGACGAAAAAAGTTCGGGCGGATACCCTGCGGCCAGGGAAATATTGTCCAACCTTTACGACACGAAAAAGGCCGATGAAATGATATCTTTCCTTAGGCCCGACGAGGGTCCGTTCAAATTCATAGAGGAACTTGAGACCGAAAAAATATACGAGGCCTTAAAGAACGAGCCGGCTCAAATAATAGCCGTCATAGTCGCGTTTACATCGCCGGAAAAAGGCGCGGATATACTGAGCTTTATGCCCAAGGAAGCCAGGGCCGACATAGCAAGGCGCATCGGCGTGATAGAGAAGACGGAGCCCGACACGGAAATGATCGCGGAAATAATCTCCATACTGAGGGACAAGCTGGTCAAGAAAAAAGAGATAAAGATAAACGGCCTTGAAAAGCTAATAAAGATACTGCACGAAGTGGACAAGAAACAGCTCAAAGAGATAATAGACATCCTTGAAAAAGACGCGCCGGAGATGGCCACTCTCATAAAAAAGGAACTCTTCAGGTTCGAGGACCTGAAAGCCATCGAAGACAGGTACATGCAGAGGATACTGCGCGAAGTCGAGGGCAAAGAACTCGTCATCGCCCTTAAGGGCGTTTCCGAGGAATTGAAGAAAAAAATATTCACGAACATGTCGGAGCGCGGCGCGGAAATGATAAAGGACGACATGGAGGCCACAGGGCCGCTGAAAAGGCAGATAGTCGAGGAAGCCCAGCAAAAAGTCCTGACCGCGGTGAGAAAACTCGAGGCCAGCGGAGAGATCGTCCTGGAAGGGGGAAACCCTGATGTTGTTGTATAGGATAATAAAGAACACCAAAAAGCCTTCAGAGGGGGCGATGATATCGACCGCGGCCGGAATGGGAACGGTGATCGACGAGGTCCTGCCGGGGGCGGTGCAGGCCAGGACCACCGAGTATAAACGCGGTTTTGAGGAGGCCGGGCGCGAGTTTGAAAAGCTTCTCGCCACCCAGACGCGCGAGGCGCAGATACTGGCGGAAAAAAACGCCAGGGAGGGTTTTAAGGCCCTGCTTTCGGCCGTGCTGAAAAAATATGACGCCCTTGAGGCGAAGCGCAGGAAAGAGAACGTCCTGCTTATTACGGCGATACTGAAAAATATACTGGCGGGATCGAAAACCGACGAGGGGCAGATAAAAAAGTCCATAGAGGAGGCCCTCGGCCATTTTGCGCCCCATGAGGACGTCGAGGTTTACCTGAGCGAAGCTGATTTTGACGCGCTGGCGGCCAGCGGGATGGCCGTTGAGCTTGAGAGGTCACGCAAGGGCATTTCCCTGAAAAAAGACCGCGCGCTTTCAAAGGGCGGCTGCATCGTCGAGTCGGGCAGCAGGGCCGTGGACGCGACCGCGGAGGAAAAAATAAGGAACGCAGGTGAAAAAGCGCTGGCAGGCGTGGAAATAAAAGAAGGCACCAGCCTTGTGACGGTCGAAGGCGTGGTCAAGGAAATAGTCGGCAATGTCATAGAAGTCGAGGGGCTTGAATGCTCAATAGGCGATATGTGCGACATATTCACCAAGGACAACAAGAAAAGGATAAAGTCCGAGGCGGTCGGATACAGGGAGGGAAAGAACCTGCTCATGCCGCTCGATGAAATGCAGGGAGTCGGCCCAAACAGCAGGGTTGTGGACCTAAAACAGCAGTTCGAACTGCCGCTGGGCGTGGATATGCTCGGCAGGGTGATGGACGGCCTTGGAAATCCCATAGACGGCGGGCCGCCGATAAAGGCGACTGAAAAGCGTTCCATTTACGGGGTCTCGACCACGCCTTTTGAACGCGACAGGATAAAGGACAAATTAACCACGGGGATACGCGCCATAGACGCGTTATTTACATGCGGAAAAGGGCAGAGGATGGGGATATTTTCCGGAAGCGGCGTCGGAAAATCGTCGCTCATGGGCATGATGGCCCGCAACACCTCGGCCGACGTGAACGTCATAGGCCTCATAGGCGAAAGAGGAAGGGAAGTCAAGGATTTCATAGAAAAAGACCTGCAGGAAGAAGGGTTAAAGAGGGCCGTAGTCATAGCCGCGACTTCCGACCGCAGCGCCCTGGAGCGCGTGCACGGTGCAATGGCGGCAACCACCATAGCGGAATTTTTCAAGGACATGGGGCTCAACGTCCTTTTAATGATGGATTCGGTGACGCGTTACGCAACCGCATTAAGGGAGATAGGGCTTGCGACAGGAGAGCCGCCGTCGACAAAAGGGTTTACGCCGTCGGTCTTCACCAAACTTCCAAAGCTGCTGGAACGTTCGGGAAACTTCGTGAAGGGCGGCTCGATCACGGCGTTTTATACGGTGCTCGTGGAAGGCGACGACATGAACGAGCCTGTCGCGGATTCCGTGCGTTCCATCCTTGACGGACACATAGTCCTTTCAAGGAAGCTCGCCACACGGAACCATTATCCCGCAATAGACGTTACTTCGTCGATAAGCAGGATAATGCCCGACATAGTTGATGCCGGCAGGATAAGGACGGCCGGAGAGGTAAAGGAGACGGTATCCATAATGCAGGAGATGGAGGACCTTATAAACATAGGCGCTTACAAAAAAGGCGCCAATCCCAAGGTGGACCACGCGCGCAGGATAATAGAACAGCTGAACCTTTTCCTGCGGCAGGGTATAGACGAAAAAAGCGACCCGGCAAAGAGCATGGCCGAACTTGAGGACATCCTGAAGGCGGAGGCGAAAAAATGAGCAATTTTAAATACAGGTTCGAAAAAATATTGAAGAACAAGGAGCAGGCGGAAAACGAGATAAAAAAACGGTGCGACGTCCTGAGGGCAAAAATCGGGCTGGAAAAGATAAAATTAAACGTCGCCGTGGACAAGGAATCATTGATGAGGCACTCCATGCTCAGGACCGCTTCGGCGGGAAAACACGCCATACAGGACCTTAACGAGATAAAATCATACCACACATACCTGGTTTATATCGGCGAATTCATAAAAAGAAAAAAAGATGAAATTGCATCGCTGGAAGCCGGTCTTGAGGCGTTGCTCGCCGAACTCACCGAGGCCAGGGTTGAAAAACTCACCTATGAAAAGATGAAGGAAAGGGATGAGAAGGTTTTTGGGGATGCGGAGAACCTTAACGAGCAAAAGACATCCGATGAATACGCGGTCTTCAAATTCAGGGCGCAGAGCGCAGGATTGAATTAGGTGAAACCATGAAATTTCACTCGACAGCACCGGTCCTCGGATTAAAATGGGCCAGACAGGCCGGCGAAAAGACTCTCGACACGTCAAAGACGGATCCGAAGGCTTTTAAGGCGGCGCTCATTTCCGCCGCGGCGGAGGAACAGCCTGCGGTAAAAACCGAGTGCGCCAAGAAGCGCTCGTCGGATATTGCGCAAAAGCCAAAGGAACAACAAAAGGAAAAAACTACCGGGGCCGATCCGGACGGAAAAAAACAGGGAAATTCCGAAAACGCCAAGACCGCCGCAGCTTTTTATCCGGCGGAGCTCACCGGCACGATAAACAATGCCCGGCAGACTGTCAAAACCGTTGCTAAGACACAAACGGCCGCGGTTCAGGCGGAAACTTATAAGTCTAAGGAAATAAAGGCCGAAGCTTCAACCCCGGCGCGAACCGGCGCCGTGAATTTCGGGACAACCGCGGCAAAAGAGCGGACGCCGGCCGGCCAGGAAACACCGGCGGTAAAGCAGGAAAACGCCGGGTCAAAACAGGAAGCGGCCGGATCAAAGCAGGAAGCAACCGGGTCAAAACAGGGCGAGCCTATTACGTCAATATCTGTCACAAGTTCAAAACCGAAGGATGACGGGGCCGGGCCGGACGACAATGGCAGGGATGGGCAAAACATTTTCAGGCCTGCCCAGCAGATGCCCGTTGATAACGAAAAAAAGGCGGCAATGCCGGATATGATCAATGCGAACACCGCAACCCCCGCAAAAGAGGTCATAAAAGACATAACGGCGCAATTAAAGGCCTCATTTTACAAGGCCCCTGAAATAGGCGTTGAATACACGGCCGTCATAAAATTGTCTCCGCCGTCTCTCGGGTCAATGGAAATAAAAACCGTGTTAAAACCCGATCAAACCATAAGCGTAAAAATAACGGCAACAAACAACGACACGATATCCATGCTCACCGCGAAGCTGGACACCCTGAAGCAGGAACTTTCCGGGGTGTTCGCGGGAAGCCCGGGACAGCTTGACGTTAATGTGGGCACGCAGGGGCAGGATCCCCGGAATTCCGGCGCCGGCCAGGAAAGCCGCGGCGAAGAACATATTTACCAGGACGGCGTTTACAGCCATTCTTCGGGCCAGGCCGTCAGGCAGGCGGCATACGTTGAAAAAAATTCGTACATGGTATAAAAAGGAGGCCAATATGTCGACGACAGACGGCGTTACAGGAGTGACATCCACCGGCTCGACCACAAGTTCAAACAGCACCGCGAACGCGGTAACCAACGCGACACAGACGCTCGGGCAGGCGGATTTTCTTCAGCTTCTCGTGACGGAACTGCAAAACCAGGACCCGCTGGACCCTGTGGACAACAAGGATTTTATCGCGGATATGGCGCAGTTTTCCAGCCTTGAGCAGATGCAGAACATGAACACCAATTTCCAGAGCCTGCTCACCCAGCAGAGCCTTTCCCAGCTGAATTTCGCGGTGAACCTGGTAAGCCATAATATCGTGGGAACAGACGCATCCGGCAACCAGGTGACCGGCGTCGTATCGAACATAGACTATAGCGCGGGCAATACGAGCGTGATGGTAAACAACACGAGCGTCCCGCTCTCCAATATAATAAAGATATATTGAAATTAAAAAAATAAGGAGGAAACAATTTATGATGAGGTCGCTGAACGCGGGTGTCTCGGGATTGCAGCAATACCAGGAAATGATGGACGTGGTGGGAAACAACATCGCCAACGTCAACACGGTGGGTTACAAGGCAAATGAAGTGACCCTGGAGGATATGATATCGCAGACAGAGGCCGGGGCCATGGCGCCGACGGCCACATCGGGAGGAACGGACCCCAGGCAGGTGGGACTCGGGGTCGCCAGCGGCACAATAAGCACCATATTCACCCAGGGAAACCTGCAGACCAGCTCTTCCCCGACGGATCTTGCGATACAGGGGAACGGATTTTATATCCTGACGCAGGGAGGAAGCCAGCAGCAATTTTACACAAGGGACGGGTCTTTCAATGTCGACGCAAACAACAACCTTGTCAACCCGAGCAACGGGATGGAAGTTCAGGGATGGATGGCCGATGCGAACGGCGTCGTTAACACAAGCGCGCCCATCCAGAACCTTACGATACCCATGGGCGAACTCATGACGTCGAAGCCCACGGATAACGCGGCCTATGTGGGAAACCTAAATTCCACGCTTGCCGCCGGGCCGGCGTCCGATTTCCAGAACACTCTCCAGGTATATGATTCGCTGGGGAACAGCCATCTTGTAACCGTGACGTTTGAAAAAACAGCAGTGACAAACGAGTGGCAATGGACGGCATCGGGGCCCGGGATAACGGTGGGCCCGGACAATACGGGCGTAATAGATTTTGACAATAACGGCAACTTCGTGGACCAGACGGGAATGTTCGAGCTTGATGTCGCGGCTGGAGGGGCGATGAGCCCGCTTGACGTTACTCCGGATTTTACCGCGATGACCCAGTTCGGCACCGCCTCGACGGCAACCGTGGGCAGCCAGGACGGTTATGCGCCCGGTGTACTTCAGTCATTTACAATAGGCCAGGACGGGACGATAACCGGGGTTTATTCCAACGGCTCGACAAAGGACGTCGGCCAGATAGCGCTTGCCACGTTCAGGAACCCGGACGGACTTGTAAAGACAGGCTCGTCGAATTACCAGTCGAGCCCGAACTCAGGCATAGCGGACATCGGGGCAGCAACAACCGGCTCAAGGGGCAGCATAATTTCGGGCAGCCTTGAAATGAGCAACGTGGATCTTTCACAGGAGTTCACTAACATGATAGTCGACGAGAGGGCATACCAGGCGAATTCAAAGATAATACAAACCGGCGATGAAATGCTCCAGACGCTCATAGGCCTGAAAAGGTAAGGCGGGATAAATGATAAAATTAACCAGGCTGGACGGCACCGCGGTCTATATCAACGAGGACTACGTGGAGATACTGGACGCGTCTCCGGATTCGGCGATAACCCTTCACAACGGCACCACATTTGTGGTCAAGGAAACACCCGAGAAGATACTGGAAATGATAGAGAAATGGAACAAAAAAAACAGGACAGGAAGGTAAAATAAATGGACATAATCACATCACTGGGGCTTGTCCTTGCATGGGCATCTCTCATTGGATCGGTGATTATAGAGGGCATGGAAGGCGGCTCGGGAGTGAATGTGTCGATGTTCGTAAAGATGGGCCCCATCCTGCTTGTCTTCGGCGGCACTTTCGGCGCCGCGATGATAGGCCTCACCAAAGAAGAGGTCATGTCCATCCCGAATTACATAAAAAAAGCGTTCTTCAACACCGGGGCAAATTACCCGGAAATAATAAAGACCCTGGTGAATTTTTCACGGCAGGTAAGGCGCGACGGACTGCTCGTCCTGGAAAAGCAGACAAAGAGCATAACCAACGAGTTCATGCGCAAGGGAGTGCAGCTTCTCGTGGACGGCGTGGACATGAACCATATCAGGCTCATCATGGAGACGGACATAGTGTTCCTTAAACAAAGGCACGCCGAATCCCAGGATTTTTTCACGAAGTTGGGCGGTTTCTCGCCGACCCTGGGAATAATAGGCACCGTGATGGGGCTGGTGAACATGCTTTCAAACCTTTCGGACCCGTCGACAATGGGGCCGGCCATAGCTTCGGCTTTTATCGCGACGCTTTACGGCGTATCCATGGCGAACCTTGTGTACCTTCCGATAGCCAATAAGCTAAAAAAAATAAGCGCGAACGAGGTCATTGAGAGAAGGATAATGCTCGAGGGGCTTCTTTCCATCCAGGCCGGGGACAACCCCAGGATAATAGAAGAAAGGCTGCTGTCGTTCATAGCCCCTAAAAACAGGGACGAGGGCCGCAGTAAAAAAGGCGCCGCGGCAAAAGAAACAAAATAATATATTAAATATATTACATGAAAGGGAGACAAAATGGCATCACAAACGCCGCCGCCCGGCGGGCTCAACGATGAAGTCCATGATCATGACAATGAAGAGCGCTGGCTGCTGACATACGCGGACATGATGACCCTTCTCGTGGCGTTTTTTATCATGATGTACTCCATATCGGTGCTTAACCTTGCGAAATTCAAGGAAATCGCGCTTTCGATAAAAAGCGGTTTTATGGGCGAGATGGAAGGGAAGAAGGGCGAAGCCGTCATCAACGAGGAAAAGAACATGTCCGTGGAGCCCATCGTCATGAACAAGCAGCAGGGCGAAACAGGCGGGACCAGGATGGTGACCGAATCCAACGGACCGTCCCCAAACGACGCGATATTCGCCGGGCTAAAGCAGCAGCTGATAGACCTTAAAATAAGCAAGAAGCTCCAGGGCATAATCGACATAAAGGAAAAAGAGGGCAATATTTACATAGTCATAATAACGGACAGGATATTTTTCAAGCAGGGAGACGCGGTCCTGACGGAAGACGCCAGGCAGATACTGACGGATATAGGCGGCATGCTGAAACCCATAAAGAACGAGATATCCGTGGAAGGATACACATCGACCACCCCGCCGGCGGAGAGCGTTTTCAAGAACAACTGGGAATTGTCGGCGGCAAGGGCCGTGTCCGTTATAAGTTTCTTTCAAAACACGATCATGCTGGAGCCGGAAAGGCTTTCTCTGACCGGCTACGGGCAATGGAGGCCCATGTTCGGCGCAAAGGACGATGACGCCAAAAACGACAGGGTGCTGATAGCTGTCATGAAAAAAACATTCAAGGGAGGCAAATGAGATGGCTGACGAAACGCAGAAACCAAAAGAGGATAAAGCCGAAAAAAAAGAGGCAGCCCCGGGCATAATGGTGCTGGCCGGCATAATGATAGCAGGGGCGTTCCTGTCGTCTTTTTTGACGGCAAAGTTCATGGCGCCATCCGGCGGGGGCAATCCCGCGGTAAAGGAAGCGGGCAAGGACCCCGGAAGCATCCCGACAAAGGACAAGGCAAAGGAAAAGACCATATATTACAAGCTGGGGGAATTCATAGTAAATCTGTCCAATAAGGAAGCCACAAGATATTTAAAGACCGACATTACGATGGAAGTGAAGGACGCCAAGGAAATAGACAAGGCCATAAAGGAAAAAGAGGCCATATACAGGGACACCATACTTGAAAAATTAAGCGGATATACCACGCAGCAGCTTGGGTTGCCGGACGGAAAAAAGAACATGAAGCAGGAGATAATAAGCTCGATAGCGGACCTGGACCCCGACATTAAAGTGGTGAACATATATTTTAACGCCCTGATGATGCAGTAAAATAAGGAGGGCAAAAGTGATGGCATTGACCGAGAAAAAAGAGAACGGCGTCAAACTTTACGATTTTAAGTCCAATATCCTGTTGCAGCCGGAGGAATTGAAATCAATAAAATTCCTTTCCGAAAGCTTTACCGAGATGTTGTCGTTCGCTTTTTCAAGCCATTTTAAGAGGCCGTTCATAGTCAGGTACAGGGAAACGGTTGTCAATAAGTTCGGCCAGGCGGCCAAAAAGCTGAAAATGCCGGTCGTCGTGGCCAGGGTAGGCATCGAAGGCCTTGAGGGCGAGATATTCATGCAGATAGACAGGAATTTGAGCTATCTGATGACGGACGGCTTTCTGGGAGGCGACTCGAAAAAGAGCGAGGAGCGACATGAGATAACGGGCATCGAAGAGCGGATACTTTTCAGGACATGCGAAAGGATACTGAAGCATTTCGAGAGGGCCCTTCCGAAAAACCTGAGGTATTCATTTGAGATAAAGGAAGTCATAAAAAAAGCGGAAAATTTCGAGATACATACGCAGGACGACCTTGTGACGACGATACATTTTGACGTAAATTTCGCTGACAACCAGGGCGGCATAGTCCTTGGTTTCCCGTCTTTCTTGCTGGAACCGGTCCTAAAAAAAGGGGCAAAGAAGCCCGTGCCGCAGGAAAAAAAGAATTCCAGCCAGGAAACCATTGAGACAAAGGCAAAAAGGCTCAAGGACGTTCCCGTGGAATGCAAGGTGGTCCTGAGCGGGATAAATATAAGGTTAAAAGACCTGGTGGACATTCAGCCCGGCGACTGCGTTACGCTTGACCACGACATTTACAAGCCGCTGACGGTGACCATAGGCGGAAAGGCGAAGTTTCTGGCCATGCCGGGACTTCGCGGAAAAAAGCTGGCCGTCAAAGTGACCGCCTGCATAAAAGGAGGAAAAGAAAATGGATGAGGTAAAAAAAGCCGAATTCGCACAGATAGACAACAGCGAGCCCGTGCAGGGAAAAGAGGCCATCACAAGGGAAAAGATAGAAAAGATACTTGACGTGACGCTCGGCGCAACGGTCGAGCTCGGGAACACAAAACTGACCCTTGAAAAGGCCCTTAATGTGGACGTGGGGACGGTGATAGAACTTGACAAGGTAGCGGGAGAGCCGGTCGATTTTTACATAAACGAGAATTTATTCGCGCGCGGCGAGGTGGTGGTCATCGGCGAAAAATACGGCGTGCGCATCACCGAGCTTGCGGCGGGATCGGCGGTAAAGGCGGCGAAGTTGTGAGAAAATTACTGCCGGCGTTCGTGATAATTTTTCTGCTGTCGGGATTTTGCATGGGCGTGACGCCGACGGCAAAGGACGCGGGCTACGAATATAAAGGCACCGGATATCTGACCGGTATATACGCCGTAAAGATACTCCTGTCGCTGGCGGTAATGTCCGGGCTGGCCTATGCGGCCGTCAAGCTTATGAAAAAATATAATCTGAACCCGGCGGCGTTCAATGATGAGATAAAGTTAAAGGCCGTAAAGACCATACTGGGCGATAAAAAGGCGGCAATAATCGAGGCCAGGGGCAGGGAATACATTATCGCCATAACAAAGGACAACATCACCCTTATAGATTCGCTGGGCGCGTCAAACAGCGGGAAAAAAGGGGGCGCAAGATGAAGCTCAGGATATTTTTTGCGGCGGCGGCGATACTCGCGCTTTTTACCCCGGCGTTCGCGGCTGACACTCTGAATCTGAACATAGGCGTGGGATCGTCGAACGGCGCCGGCCTGGTAAATTCCCAGGGGAGCTCCATTGCCGTCAACCTGACGGAACCCGCCAACGAAAAGGAATTATCCGGCGCGGTAAAGGCCCTTGTGGCGCTTACCATACTTTCCCTTGCCCCGGCCATTTTTGTGCTGTGCACGTCATTCATCAGGATAATAATAGTACTTTCGATATTAAGACAGGGCATAGGGCTCCAGTCGCTGCCCCCCAACCAGATACTCATCGGTTTTGCCATGTTTTTGACGATATTCAACATGCTTCCCGTGATACAGCAGATAAACCAGGACGCCGTAAAACCATATTACGCCAAACAGATAACGTGGGAACAGGCGCTTGACAGCGGCACCCAGCCGTTGAAAAAATTCATGCTCTCCCAGACGCGCGACGAGGACCTCTCGGTATTTCTCTCGCTTGTAAAGGAAAAACCGAAGACAAGGAAGGACCTTTCGATATTTGTGGCCATACCGGCGTTCGTTTTAAGCGAGCTAAAAGTCGGTTTTGAAATAGGTTTCATATTATATATCCCGTTCCTTGTTGTCGACATGATAGTGGCGTCAATCTTGATGTCCATGGGCATGATGATGCTTCCTCCAATTATGATATCCCTGCCGTTTAAGATACTTCTTTTTGTCCTTATAGACGGATGGCGGCTGGTCACAGAAGCCCTTCTTAAGAGTTTTCATTGAGAAATCCTGACCAAAATTATCTTTTGGTTTCATAACACAAACTCATCACGCTTGACAAAATACCTTACAAGTGTTACAAATACAAAAAGAACAAAAAATTATGCGGCATGGTGAGCGTCAAATGACGATAAGCGTTTTTGCCGGAATATCATTTATAACGGCCGTGGCGGTTTTTCTGATGGGCGGTTTTATTTACAGGTATGACCCAAAAGGGACCGTTAACAGGACGTTCATGTACGGAGCTTTTGCCGTTTCCTGGTGGGCGCTGTGTGAATTCCTTTACCGCACCGCGCCGGACGCCGATTACGCATCTTTCTGGATAAAAATGAGCTTTACCTGGGCGCCGGGGCTCGGCTTCCTGGCCGATTCGATAACCCACTTTTTATATGCTGATAAAAAAGTAAAACCGGCCCTGCGGGTTATGGCATTTTATGCGCCGGCGGCGGCCATAGCCGGGATACATCTTTTCTTTACACCCCTTTATTTTGGACCGCCCGTATTACAGTGGTGGGGCTACACCGTCACAAAAGGCCCTTTCTTCGGCATAATTAATTTTTATTCAATAAGCGTATTTGCCGCCTCGACAATATGGCTGCTGATATTCGCGGCGCGGATAAAGGATACTGTCCGGAAAAAGCACGCGTATGTGATAGCGGCCGGCATCGGCGCGGCAACACTCATATCTTCGGCAAACGAGATACAGAAAGTGCTGTTTAAAATGGACGTCCCTGAAATGTCCACAACCGCCATACTTGTGGGAATGACAATTATCGTTTTCGGCGCGGTAAAGTACAGGATGTTTTCGGTGAACGTGAAGAACTCCGCCGGCCACATTTTGAACGTTATGAAGGAAGGGTTTGCGCTTACCGGCCCGGACATGCGGATAACGTCTGTAAACGCTTATTTTTGCCTGATGACCGGTTTTCTGATGGAGGAGGTGGAGGGGCTGAATGTTGAATCTTTTACCGACCTCAAAGGCGGTGAAAAAAATGAATTCGAGACATTCCTGAAAAGAAAGAACGACGCCCAGCTGCCGGTTTCGGCCTCGCACACCGAAGTGAGGGACAACAGGGGGAATGTCGCCGGACACATTTTTATCTTCGCGGACATTTCAGACAAGAAGGAAAAAGAGACGATAATGGACGAATATGAAAAATTGATCCAGGGAGAGGCGTCCAAGAGCGAGATCATATCCGTGATAGGCCATGAAATAAAGACGCCTTTAACCTCGATAAAAGGGTTTTCCTCGCTCTTGATGAGCGGCGCGGCCGGCGCTCTAAACGACATGCAGAAGGAATACGCTTCCATGATAGAATCCAACGCGGACAGGCTTACCGAAATGACGGCCGATTTTATCGACATAATGCGGATATCATCGGGCAGGCTATCCCTTATAAAGGAAAAATTCGACATGTCCACCGTGGTCGAGAATGTGGCCCGCAAATACAATTACATTATGAAAGATGAAGGCGTTTCTATAGAAGTGGTAAAAGAAGGGCGGTGCCGGGTTTTTGGCGATGAAAAACGGCTGGAGCAGGCGGTGTCGAACATGATAAGGAATGGCGCAAAATTTTCGTCAAAGGGGGACATCATAAGGGTGTCGTGCGTGGAGTCGGGCGACGGCGCCGCGGCGCGAGTAAGCGTCGAGGATATGGGCAAGAGGCTGACCGGTGAAGAGCTTGAAAAGATATTTTCCGGGCTGCTCATAATAAAAGACAAGTATTCTGGAAAAAACACAGGCACACCGTTTGCCATGAATATTTCAAGGGCAATTGCGGAATCCCACGGCGGAAGGCTGAATTATGGCCAAAATGGACATGACAGAGGGAACATATTCATAATGGAAATACCCTTGAATAAATAGGGCTTCCTGGATATTTTTTGTCACGGTTTCTTAATGAACAACAAAAATTTCTGTAAGTAAAACTCCGGCAAGGATTATGGAAATAATTCCATGCATTGTTATGGAATGAATTCCATGTTTTCCGTTATAACCTTTATTTTAATGGCGTATTTTACGGCATGGTTCGTGCAATATGGTATTCATGCCATAAAAATATGTGTAATCATTTAATGGAGGAATAATGGGAACAGAACAAGTAATGATGATCCTGAAAAACGCCGCCATTGTCACCTTCATAACAATTTCCCCTATCATGTTCATCGGGTTGGTTCTTGGACTTTCCATATCTATCTTTCAGGCCGTCACATCGATACAGGAAATGACCCTTACATATGTCCCAAAGATACTCATTTCGCTGCTGTGCATAATTTTTTTCGGCCCATGGATGATACAAATGGTGGTTTCTTTTTCCACGAATCTGATAAGGTCGATACCGGACCTTGTAAAGTGAGGCGCATGTGGAAGAACTGATCCTTGTCCTGAAGTTTTATCTTCTGATGGCGGTAAGGGTGAGCGCCATCATCATACTTTTTCCCGGGTTCGGCTCGACCGGTTTCCCGGCCATCGCCAAGATATTCATAATAGGCGCCATATCGCTCGTTGTCATGATGGGGACGCCCGCGGTCGTGGCGCCGATACTCTCGGACAACGTCATGTTCTCGGTTTTCGTGGTCAAAGAGGCCTTCATCGGTTTCTTTATAGGTTTTTTCTCCCAGTTCCCGTTCATGGCGGTAAGGGCGGCCGGCGATATAGTGAGTTTCAACACCATGTTCTCAATGGCCAACGTCATCGACCCATCAATGCAGCAGCAGGTGACGGTATGGGGGGAGTTTTACAACATAATGGCCATGCTGATATTCTTTTCCATGAACGGCCACCTGATAATATTAAAGGCCATTGTTTTTTCCTTCCGGAAAATATCGGTGCTGGATCCGGTGGTTTTTAACCAGGCGGTCCTGTCAAGTGTGACGGGAACGGCCGGCGCCATATTCATGGCCGGCGTGCTGATAGCGGCACCCGTGGCGGTGACGCTTTTTATGTCGAACGTCAGCATGGGGGTGGTGTCAAGGACAATGCCGCAGTTCAACGTATTCATGGTGGGCATACCGCTGCAGATAATGCTTGCCTTTGTCCTGATAATAGTGACGATCCCGATGGACAGCGAGCTTGTGAGGAACCTTATGGGCAGGATGTTCGCTGAAATAAACGGCCTTTTGGCCGCTTTTGCGAGGTAATAATGGCGGATTCCAACAAGACGGAAAAGCCGACCCAGAAGAGGATAAGGGAATCGAAGGAAAAGGGAGAGGCGGCCAGGAGCACAGAGGTGTCCTCGGTCATACAGATGATAGGTTTCCTTATCGTGGTATTCGTATCCTCGCGGTCAATGCTTTCAATAATGGTGAAAAGTTTTTACACCAACATCGAGGCGGCCGGGAGCGGAAAGCCGCTTGATTTTAACAGGGCCTACGCGCTTCTGGCGGGAGGCGGCATGGATGTATTCGCGGCCATCACACCGGCTCTGTTCACCCTGCTGGGGCTTGCGCTTCTCTCGGGCGTATTCCAGTCGGGCTTTTCATTCGCGGGAAAGGCCCTTTCCCCGAATTTCGGCAAGCTGAACCCCATAAACGGATTTTCCCGGCTTTTCTCTGCGCGCTCCTGGGTGGAACTGCTCAAGGCGATATTCAAGATCGGAGTGATATTCGGGATACTTTACAACGTGTTCATGACTGAAAAGGACAAGCTCCTGCTGCTCTCCGGAAGCGACGTGTATACTGTGCTTAATTATTCGGCGCATCTGTTCACTGAAATAATAAAAAAGATAGCGGTATTCCTCATAGCGCTGTCGGTCGTCGACTACATGTGGCAGAAACACGATTACATGTCCAACCTGAAAATGAGCAGGGAAGAAGTCAAGGAAGAGCTAAAGCAGACGGAAGGCGACCTGAGGACAAAGGCCATGATAAGGAACTGGCACAAGCGCAAGATAAAGCACGCCATGCTGGAGGCCGTCAAAAAAGCCACTTTTGTCACGGTGAACCCAACGCACTACGCCGTGGCCGTGAAATATGAGCGCGGCATGAAGGCCCCGAAACTGCTGGCGAAAGGCGCGGATTTTATGGCCCGGAAGATCAGGGAGCTGGCAAAGCAGTTCAACGTGCCGGTGATAAAGAACCCGGAGCTAACACGATCCATATATTTTTCCACCGAGGTCGGGCGATTTATACCGCCGAAACTTTTTAAGGCGCTCGCGAAGGTGCTGGTCTTCATATATAAAATGGAAAGGGAGAAAAAAAATGGAAGATAAGAAACCCGTCAAGCAGGGAGACATTGCCGTGGCGGTAATGATAGTGAGCCTGATATTGATAATGATAATACCGCTCCCGCCGGCGCTTATAAGCTTCCTGATAGTAATAAATTTCACCCTGTCGCTTCTGATACTGATGATAACCCTTTATATCGGAAACCCGCTCGAGTTCTCGGTATTCCCGAGCGTCCTGCT
This sequence comes from uncultured Spirochaetia bacterium, assembly GCA_964443355.1. Classification (GTDB taxonomy): domain Bacteria; phylum Oederibacteriota; class PGYV01; order PGYV01; family Palsa-1178; genus Bog-1181. The sequence continues at coordinate 78,181 of CAYUDX010000012.1, read as the reverse complement.
TGTCATGACACTGCTTGATCTGGCGCTCAATATATCCATAACAAGGATGATATTGTTGAGCGGCAACGCGGGCTCTGTGGTTTCGGCTTTCGGCGAATTTGTGGTGGGCGGCAACGTCATAGTGGGACTCGTGGTATTCATCATAATAACAATAGTGCAGTTCGTGGTCATAACAAAGGGCGCGGAAAGGATAGCCGAAGTCGCGGCAAGGTTCACCCTGGACGCGATGCCCGGAAAGCAGATGTCCATCGACGCGGACCTGTCGTCGGGGCTCATCAGCAACGAGGAGGCCAGGCGCAGGAGAAAGGAAGTCGAGGACGAGGCCGACTTTTACGGGGCCATGGACGGCGCGTCGAAATTCGTCAAGGGAAACGTCATAGCCGCCATAATAATAATCTTTATTAATATCCTCGGCGGCATGGTAATGGGATATTTAAGGGGCGGAATGTCGCTGCTGGATATCACAAGGATATACACCATCCTGACCATAGGAGAGGGGCTTGTGGCCCAGATACCGGCGCTGGTGGTTTCCATTGCCATGGGCGTGATCGTGACCCGTGCGGCATCCAAATCCGACCTCGGCTCCGATTTTACGTTCCAGATATCGAGGCAGCCAAAAGCCATAAAAATAGTGACGGGGTTCCTTTATGTTTTCGCGGCGGCCGGTTTTTTCACAAAACTGCCCGTGCTCCCGTTTTTGGTAATGGCGATACTGATGCACATCGCTTCCCTTAGGGTAAAAGCCTCCGCCGACGCCTCCAGGCTAAAGGACCCAAAAGAGGAAAAGAAGAAGGACGGGATACCGCCGCTTTACAATATAATAAAGGTTTTTCCCATAGAATTGAACATAGGCTACGGCCTTCTGTCGCTCATCGACGAGAACAAGAAAGGCAACCTTCTCGACAGGCTTAAGCTCGTGAGGGAAAACGTCTCAAAGGAACTGGGCTTCCTGCTGCCGCTAATCAGGGTAAAGGACAACAGCGAATTATCCACGAACCAGTATGCGATAAAAATAAAAGGCAACGAGGTCGCTCAGGGAGAGATACTTATAGGACATTACCTGGCCATGACATCCAGCAAGGACATTAAGGTTAAAATAAACGGCATACCGACGCAGGAACCGACTTTCGGCCTTCCGGCAATATGGATAATAGAAAAAGAAAGGATAAAGGCAGAGACGTCCGGGTACACGGTCGTGGATTCCGTTTCGGTGCTTGCCACGCATCTTACCGAGGTGATCAAGTCCTATGCTCACGAGGTATTCACCAGAAAAGAGCTTTCACAGATGATCGACATCATAAAATCAGACAACCCGACGCTGGTCGAGGACCTTATCCCGAATACGCTGTCGGCGGGCGACGTTGAGGCCGTGATAAAGAACGTGCTCAAGGAGAGGATACCTGTACGCGACATTGAGACCATACTCGAGACCCTTGCCAATAACGGAAAAAAGGTCAAGGACACCGATGTTTTGACCGAGATAATAAGGGAGGCTATAGCGCGCTCAATATGCAGCCAGTTCAATAACGGCAAGAACCATTTGACCGTCGTCGCCATGGATCCCAACCTTGAAAAAATCATAACCGACAACGTCAGGCAGGTGGACAACGACGTGGTGTATTCCATAGAGCCCACCCTGATGCAAAAAATAGTGAAATCCATAAGCGCGGCCGTGGAAAAATTGCTCTCGGTGAGCCCCATGCCGCTTGTTGTATGCTCGCCGAACGTCAGGATGCACCTGAAGAAGCTCACCGAACGAATAATACCCCATTTAAATATCATATCATACAACGAGATAGACCCCCTTTATAACGTCGAATCTGTGGCCATAATAGGCGTGCCTGAAGGCGCCGCGGGTGACAAAAATGTTATGGATTAATGGGGGGAAAATGATTATTATTAATGCGCTGTTTGTCCGTAAAAAATACGGTAAAAACCGGAGGTTCCATGGAAACAAAAGCGCATAAGATACTTGTAGTGGACGACGATCCTGAAATAGTCTGGTATATAAGCGGCCTGATGAAAAAATTCGGCTATGAATTCGACAGCGCCCCCAACGGCGAAGAGGGGCTGGCAAAGATAGAAAAAACCGCGTATGACATGGTCATACTCGACATTACCATGCCGGGGCTCTCCGGCGTTGATGTCATGAAACAGATGAACGAGAAGGGGTTCAAATCCCCGGTCATAATACTTTCAGCCTATGAAAATGTGAATTTTGCCGTCGAGACCACGAAACTGGGTGCCTATGATTACCTGGTAAAACCCGTCGACGAGGAAAAACTCCGGGTAACGGTCCAGAACGCCCTGAAGACAAAGGAATTGGAAACAGAGGTAAAGATACTGCGCAAAAAAATAAAAGGCGAGGACGCCGACGAGGAAATAATAACCAGGCATCCGGGTTTCATGAAGACGGTGGAGACCGCGGAAAAAATAGCGGGTTATGAAGTGTCGGTATTGCTGCTCGGCGAGTCGGGAACAGGGAAAGAACTCGTCGCCAGGACCATACACCGCAACAGCCAGAGAAAAGACGGGGCCTTTATTTCAATAGACTGCGCCACGCTTCCGGACAACCTTGTCGAATCGGAATTGTTCGGCCATGAAAAAGGGTCCTTCACCGGGGCCACGGAGGCAAAGACCGGAAGGTTCGAACTTGCCAACGGAGGCTCGCTTTTCCTTGACGAGATAGGTAATCTTTCGCTGAATGTACAGAAAAAATTATTGAGGGTCCTGCAGGAGCGGAAAATAGTCAGGATAGGCGGAAAAAAGACCATAGACCTGGATATACGCGTCATTACCGCGACCAATGTGGACCTTAACGAGGCGGTCAAAAAGGGCGAATTCAGGGACGACCTGTTCCACAGGATAAATGAGTATTACCTTGAACTGCCGCCCCTTCGCACCAGGGGGGACGACGTACTGCTCCTGGCCAACAGGTTCATAATGAAGTATGACCTGAAATTCGGAAAGAACGTCAAGGACGTGGACGACGAGGTAAAACGGATATTCATGGATTATTCCTGGCCCGGCAACGTAAGGGAACTCGAGAATACCATAAAGCACGCAATTATAATGGCGGACAACGTCATAACCATGGCAAACCTGCCAAAGAGCCTGACCGACCGGGCCATGATGGAGCCTTCTTACGGCACCGCGGACGTATCCGGCTATGGACAGGGCGAAGACGGGGAAATATTGTCGCTCAAGGACGCATGCGGCAGGGCCAGGGAACAAATAGAGAAGGAAATGATAATGAAGGCCCTGAATAAATACAAGTGGAACAAGACGAAAGTGGCGGAGGCCTTAAAAGTGGATTACAAGACCCTTTACAACAAGATGAAGGAATACGGGCTATGAGGTCGGTCGAAAAATGAGGATGATGATGTTTTTTGCGCCCCCGGCGTCATTCTTTTTATGCGCAATACTGGGGGTTGTCTTCCACAAATCCTGGGCCGGAACACTGATAGCGTCGGTGGCTTTTTACGCGGCGGCCTTCGCGCTCATGGCTGTCCTGAGCAGGATAATGGAAAGAAAACAAAAAAGCAATTGAGGTGCCGGATGAACCAGGATGAAAGGACGATGTGGGAAAGCTTTGCAAAGACAAAAAGCACCGCTCTCAGGAATGAAATAGCGAAAAAACATATCAATCTCGTCAGGTTCGTCGTCGAAAGGGTGTATTTCTCTTCTTCGCTTGCAAGCAAGGACGACCTTTTCAACGTCGGGGCCATGGGGCTGCTTGAGGCCGTGGAAAAGTACGATGCCGGGCGGGATATAAAATTCGTCACATACGCTTACTTCAGGATATACGGCAGCATAATGGACTATTTGAGGGGCGCGGACTGGGCGCCAAGGTCGGTAAAGGAAAAATCGCTCAGGCTGGAAAAAGCATACAGGGCATTGATGGAACGCGGGTGCGCAAACCCGACCGACGAACAGGTCGCCAGGGAAATGAAGCTCGATATGCCCTCGTATTACAAGCTTATAGACGGACTGCACGTCAACAAGGTTTATTCCATAGACGAATTCTTCGCGGCCGACGGTGCGGGATGCCCGGTTTATACCGACGACACCGCGGAATCGACCGAACGCAAGGAACTTCTGGCAAGGATAATAGACACCGCTCTTGACACGAGGGAGAGGTCGGTCTTGTCCATGTATTACTACGAGGGATTTACATTAAAGGAGATATCAAGGACAATGGACCTGACCGAGGCCAGGATTTCACAGATACACGGACAGGCCATTTCGAAAATAAAGGCAAAACTCTCCATTGAAAAAACGCTTAATATATTTTAAAATTGACGTATGGTCCCGTATTTAAAATTTGACAGTCCATGGATAAAGGAAAAAAATGCCGAAAAAAATCCTTATTGTCGACGACGAGCCGGACATAGTAAAAATAATAAAAATAATCCTCGAGCTTGAGCCCGGGCAGTATGAAGTGGAAACATCCGGCGACGGCAAGGATGCCCTGAAAAAAATAACCGTTTTCAGGCCCGACCTCATACTTCTGGACGAAATGCTTCCTTTTTTAAAGGGCAACGAGGTCGCCAGGATAATTAAAAGCGACCCGGAGCTAAAAAAGATACCCATAATAATGGTGACGGCCAGGCACCTGCAGAAAGACAAGATCGACAGCCTGATAAACGCCATGGTCGATGATTATATAATCAAGCCTTTCGAGCCGGAGGAGCTGCGCGCCAGGATAAAGGCGATGCTCAGGATAAAAACGCTTACAGACGAGCTTGAGACGGCGAATTCATCCCTGCAAAAACTTTATTCACAGGCATCCGAGGCGGCAAGCGTCCGCAAGAGGATGCTTGACGAGGTGTTGAAGGGCATGCCTTTTGCCGTCATATTGACGGACGGCGACATGCAGATACTCGAGGCCAATTCGAATCTTTATGAAATGCTCTCGGTGAGCCAGGAAAGCATCATAGGCATGAACGCGTCCAAGGTTTTCGGCGCCAGAATGAAAATCGACGGCACTCCCACCATCGTCCAGTTTTTCGCACCGCTTAAGGGAAAGCTTTACCTGGAGATCAACGTGATAGAGATATACGGCAGCCAGAGGTTTATCCTCATGATAAACGACAGGACCAGGGAGAGGCTGCTGGCGAACATCCAGACGCTGTTCCGCCACACCCTGAGCGAATCGTCGGACAACAGGGAGTTTTTCCAGAAACTTCTATCGGAAATTAAAAATTATTTTTACGCCGAAGCCGGCGCCGTCTACATATTCGACGGCGACAATATATACAAGGGCGGCATCGAGGAACACGGGGGCGGAGGATTCACCGAAGCCGAGCTGAAAGTTCTCGTCCCGCAGGTGAAAAAAGCCATGCACCAGCACCCCTCTTTTGTGTCGGGCGCGGACATTAAAAAATACATGGAGGACCCGTCCGGCAGGGTCTCGAACATTGTGGTCATACCGTTGAAGGGCATGGACATAAAACTCGGCATATTGATGCTCTACAATTCCCCGGGCATAGAGAAGGCTTTTGAATATAAGATAGAAATAATAGATTTTATAGTGAACATCATCAGCGTCCTTTACAAGAACATGATGCTGGTCGGCAAGCTTAACAAGGAGAACATACTTGTCAGGAGCCTGATAAACATATCCCAGATAATAAACTCCACGATGGAATACAACAAGCTCATAGGGATATTTGTGGAGATAGTCTCGCAGTTCATCGGCTCGGAAAAAGTAGGGCTTTTTCTGTTCAATAAAAAAACGCACAATCTGGAGCTCATACATTGCACCGGATACGAGAAGGAGCGCATTGACGCCTATTCCGGAAAGACCATAAACAGGGAAGAAATAGAGAATTACGGCAAGGACGCGGTCGAGGCTCTGATGAAAAACGAAAAATTTGATGTTTTCAACACCCCCGGGATGACTAAGGTCTTCCAGCTCAAGCTGCGGTACAAGCTCATCGGCTATGTTTGCGTGGAAAAGCAGGAAACCGACCCGATGCACCTGGAAATGCTTGCGCTTTTGATGGAGCATGTGGCGAAATCAATAGAGAATTCATACCTTTTTGACCAGATATTAAAACAGAACGAGCAGCTTATAAATACGACAGAGATATTGCGCAAAACAGAGCAAAGGCTGATAATAAGCGAGCAGCTTGCGGGAATGGGCAAATTTGCGGCGGCGGTGGCCCATGAGATAAGGAACCCTTTGACCATAATGCTCGGCGCGGTGCAGAACTCAAGGGACGCAACTGTGGAGGAAAAGGACAGCATACTCGAACACCTCGAAGGCAAGATAATAGACATCGATCATATATTAAAACAGATGATGGAATACGCCAAACAGATGAAAATAACCATAGAAGAATTCGACCCGGTGGCCTCCATCGGGGAAACCCTTGATTTTATCGGCCATAAGGCCAAATCCGAAAAAGTTATCATAAAAAAGGAATTGAAAGTGACCTCCAGGGTAAAGGCCGACAGGATGTGGTTTGAAAGGGTGCTCCTGAACCTTTACATGAACGCCATGGACGAGATGAAAGACGGCGGAGAACTGACCGTAACGGCCTTCGAGGACGGAGAGGACCTTGTTTTAAAGATAGGCGACACCGGCAAGGGAATCCCGGAAGAGATAAAGAACAAGATATTCGAGCCTTTCAATACATCAAAAAAGACGGGAACGGGACTCGGGTTGTACAATGTGAAAAAGGCCATAGAACTGCAGGGCGGTAAGATAGATTTTATCACTTCAAGCCACGGGACGGTTTTCACCATCCATCTGCCAAGGTGCGCCTGAATCCGGTCCAAGATTTCCATAATTTATGGAAGACTCCCCAAATTATCACGCCTGATAAAAACAAAAAACCCATATTTTAAATGAAAAACCCATCGGCACGCTTCATGCTAAATATCTATATGATCAAAAATTTATAACACGAGGTTGCGATGGATAACGCGGTAAGGATATCTGCGGCTGCCATGACGGTCAGGATGCAGCAGCATGAATTAACGGCCCAGAATTCCTCCAACATAGACACGGATTATTACAAGAGCCGCGAGCTGTTTTACGTCAATTCCGACGACGACACCCCCGAGGCCAGCGAAACAACGGACCTCTCGGGCGGCGCCCTGCGCACCACCAAGAACCCCATGGACGTTGTCCTGGGAAAGAAATATTTTATGAAGGCCGCCGATGACGAGGGGAATATATATTATATAAAGGACGGCAGGCTGTCGCTCAATTCATCCGGAGAGCTCACATACCAGGGCATGAAGATACTCAACACCAGCGGAACCAGCATTAAGGTCCAGTCGCTTTCCGATTTTAAGATAACGCAGTCCGGCGACTGCATCGAGAACAACAGCGTGATCGACAGGATAGACATTGTCCAGACCGGCAGCCAGGCAAAAATAACCCCCCAGAGCAACGGCACCTTTACGATAGACGAGGGCGGAGTGGAGGCGCCGACCGGATACGCACTTATATCGCAGGGGATGAGGGAAGGCTCTAATGTCAGCAGGGTGAACGAGATGATAAAAATGGTGAACACCTTAAGTTCATACGAATCAAACCAAAAAATGATACAGGCCAACGACGACGCCGTAAGCAGGGCCATCGCCGAGTTCGGCAAATTCTAATAAAAGAGGCGAAACGCAAATGAGAGCACTTTGGATATCGGGTTCGGGTATGGCGGCGGAAGAACAGAAGCTTGACCTAATAGCCAACAACATGGCGAACATGAACACCGTGGGCTACAAGTTCCAGGACGCCTTTGTCCAGGAAATGTCCCAGGTGGACGACGACGGCAAGAACGTCCAGGTGAACCCGGCGGGCACATATGTATCGTCGATTTCGAGGAATTTTTCCCAGGGAACGGTGACATCCACCGGCAACAGCCTGGATGTGGCCATTAATGGCGACGGATTTTTTGAAGTTACCATGCCCGACGAGACGACCGGTTACACGAGATCCGGCCAGTTCTCGGTCGACGCCAACGGGTCGCTGGTCACAAAGGACGGGAACAAGCTTTATCCCGACGTCACCATATCGTCGGACACGACATCCCTTACGATAGCCGCCAACGGGCAGATAACCGCGACCAAGAACGACGGGTCAACCCAGGTGATAGGCTCGCTTGAACTGGCGAAATTCATCAATCCCGGGGGACTCACGAGCGACGGTTCGGGAATATACAAGCCCAGCGCCAATTCGGGAGATCCCATAGTCGACGCCCCGGGCAAACAGGGGCTCGGGACCCTACAGCAGGGTTACACGGAAGGATCCAACGTGGACCTTTCCAGCGAGATGCTGAAAATGATGCTGACGCAGAGGTCTTATGAAATGAACACAAAAGTCCTCCAGACAACGGACCAGATGATGAGCCTGGCCAACGGGATAAAGAGGTAATGATGAGGATAATGACGGCGATAGTTTTGCTCTCGCTCGCGCCGGCCATCTTCGGGGCGTTTCCGGCGACGGAGCAAAAAAGCGCAATTGAAATGATAAAGGGGGCCGTAACGGCTGAAATAAAAAAAGCGGCGCCGAAGAACGCGGCAATAAGCGTTGAGTTCGTAAAGCCGGAAGCCCTTGGGATTTTTGCGGGCGCGGTATCCATCTCGGCGGCCACATCCGACAACCTTTCAAGGAAGATGAGCTTCAGGATATCGGGGTTCATGGCGGATAAAAAAGTCGACATCAACACGCAGGTCCTGGTGGAAGCGGTTTGCCCGGTGATTGTGGCATCCAGGACCCTTTCGGCCAGGAGCGTAATCATGAAAACCGACCTGGCATACGAGGAAAAAAATGTCGCAGCGATGAATTTTATACCTTTTATGGGCGACGGATCGGGTATAGTGGGCGAACGCGCTGCCAACGCGCTTCAAAAGGGCCGGGTAATAGCGCCGTTCGATATTGAAAAAACACCAGTTATATCCCCGGGAGCCCTTGTGACAATAATATGCACCGGTGAAAATATGAGGATGGAGTCGCAGGGGCGCGCCGAGGAACAGGGAGCCGTGGGCGACTCGATAAAGGTCAGGAACACTTCTTCCAAAAAACTCATCATGGCCAGGGTCGTTTCACCGTCCACTGTCCAGACAGGGGAATAATAATGAAAAAAATAATATCTTCTGTGCTGCTCGCGGTCCTGCCGGCGTGTTTTGCGTGCGCGGCAGACCTGTCCGGCGACCTTAATTCGCTTTATACGAATTCAAAGACATACAAAACCGGCGATACCGTAAGGGTGCTGATAAACGAAAATGCAACGGCGGCCCAGTCAAATGAGACCGGCGTTTCGAGGGATTTCGGGCTTACAGCCGGCGCCGGGCCGGCGAGCAATAATTCGGCCTACGGCGGTCAGTTCACATATAACAACCAGAACACGGGCAAAGGTACCGCGACACAGAGCGGAGTGCTGCAGACAGAGATAACAGTTGAGGTGGTGGAGGTAAAACAGAACGGATACCTGGTCCTTAAGGGGCAGAAAAACCTGCAGATGAACGGCAATACGCAGAAAATATCGGTCGAAGGGGAGGTAAATCCCATGGACATTGAGGCGGATAACACGATCCTGTCGACGAAGATAGTCAACGCGAAGATAGATTATACAGGCGACGGAGTGCTGGGCAACAAATCAAAAATGGGTTTCCTCAGCCAGGTATTCGACTGGCTCGGGATATTCTGATGAAAGGGGACGGGATGGCTGCAAATAAAAAAGTCCGGGTATCGGCGGTTCTCACTGCCATTTTAATGATTCTTTTACCGGCGGTCATCTTTGCGACACCCGCGAAGATCAAGGACCTGACATCCATGACCGGGATGAGAAGCAATGACCTTATAGGTTACGGAATAGTTGTGGGATTAAGCGGTACGGGGGATAAAGGCAAGGACCTTGTGACCGTGGAATCCGTGGTCAACATGCTCGACAAGCTCGGGGTGAGGGTCCCCCTTGACCAGATAGAGACCATGAACTGCGCCGCGGTCATAGTGACAGCGGTCCTTCCGCCGACCTGCGATCAGGGGGAAAAGATAGACATTCACATTTCGTCCATAGGCAACGCAAAAAGCCTTTACGGCGGGACGCTGCTTATGACGCCGCTCAAAGCCGGGAACAACGAGCTCTGCGCAGTTGCCCAGGGATCGGTGGCCGTCGGAGGGCATAATTTTGAGGTCAATAACAACAGTGTCAGCAAGAACGCGCCGACATCCGGGTTCATTGCCGGCGGGGCGACCGTGCAGAAAAAAATAGACGCCGATTTTACCGCGGACAGCGAAGTGGCTTTATTCACCGCCAGGAACGATTTTGAGCTTGCCGAGGCTATTATAAAGGGTATAAACGCGAAGTTCGGCGCGGGCATGGCGAATACGACCGACGGAAAAAAGATACTTGTAAACGTCCCCGCGGAATACATGAACAAGAAAGCGCAGTTCATAGCGGAGATGTCGTCCATGGAAATAGACGATCCGGGCGAGCCTTCCGTTGTGCTCGACGAAAGGACCGGGACGGTAATAATGGGGGCCCAGGTTCCCGTGGATGAAGTGGCCATCTCGCACGGCAATCTGCACGTCGCCATCTCTTCCAAAAACATAATTTCACAGCCCAATCCGTTCTCCCCGGGAACGACGATACAGGCCATAAATTCAAACATGACTGTGGACCAGGACAGGGCAAATTTTGCGGCCCTCAAAAAGGGGGCCACGCTCGCCGACGTGGTCAAGAACCTCAACACCATGGGGGTTTCGGCTGATGATATTATTTCCATAATAACAGACATGAAAGTAGCCGGGGCAATAAAGGCAAAAGTCATAGTAAAATAGCTCTTTTACAGGAAAAAGGATGTTTTGCGGCTTATTAGGTGTTTAACATTCACCCGAGGCGTGCCGATACTGAATGTGAATAAGTATCGTCAATATCAAGGCCAAAGGAGTGTGGAACATCATGGAGATAAACAAGACAAACGCAGTCCAGGGGGTTTCCGGCAAACAGGAAAGCGTCCCGGCTGTGGAAGCAAGTCCAGTGCAAAACGCGCCGGCCAGGGTAAGCACACCCGCCGCATCCGACAGGACGGGGCCGCCGCCGGAGCAGGAAAGCGGCGCGGGCAATTCCGATGTGGCGCCGCCAAAAAAAAGATATTTTACGGCGTATGATTTTAAGACGGCGCCGGGGCTCAACGACGACATACTGAAACTTAACGATGAACTTCGCGACATCGAGAGGCAAAGTTTCAATTACCAGAACGATATTAACGAATTAAAAAAAGAAATAGAGAACTCCGGAAGCTCCGACCCGGAAAAGACGGAGAGCGACACGGCAGAGATGGGCGCCTTAAAGTCGGAACTGAGCGAAGCCGAGGCGGAAAGAACGAGGAAGATCAACGAGATCAGGGCCATGTACGCGGAAGGCACTTACAGCGTCAGCGGCAGGGAAATAGTGGATAACTGGGATTAAGTCAAAAGTCCCAAAGGAGAACAAATGGAAACGACGTTTGCGCCGGAAAAATGCATCGAGGACGCCTACAGGTGTTTTGATAACATAGCCGACCTGTATAAGAAACTGCTCGACCTTTCCATGAAGGAAAAGGACCTGATAATATATGAGGACCTTAAAACCCTGACGGTCACGATAATTGAAAAAGAGGAGCTTATGAACGCCGTGAGCGTCCAGAAAGACGAAGTAAAGGAACACATGGAAGGCATAAAACGGGGATACGGCTATGACGAGGGCGAGCAGGTGCCGGTCATGAGGCTCATAAAGCTTTTTCCCGGCGACTGGACGATGAAATTCGAGATGGTTTTCAGGAGGCTAAGGGAATACACCTCGAGCATCAGGACGGTAGGCATGGTAAACAAAAGGCTCATAGCCGACACGGTAAAGTTCATCAATTACGTGGTAAATTTCATGAAAAAGGGCGACGGCGAAATGACGGTCTATTCCGACAAGGGATTTGCCGTAAAAAAATCGAATGAACTGAATTTCCTTGACGTACAGCTGTAGGAGGATAAGATGCCATCAACATTTTTCGGCCTTGAGATAGCGTTACGGGGATTGACGGCCCAGACCGCGGCACAGAACGTGGTTTCGAACAACATAGCCAACGCGAACACACCGGGTTACACAAAGCAGGTAGCACAGATGACATCCACGCTTCCTTACCCGGACCCGTCGGCGAACGCCGCCATGATCGCGGGACAGCTCGGGACCGGAGTCGTTGTATCCACGATAGACAGCGCAAGGGACAAAATGCTCAACAACCAGATTACCCAGAACAATTCCCAGCAGTCGTCAAATTCGGCGGTAATGACCGGGCTGTCACAGCTTGAATCGTTCTTTAACGAGCCTTCAACCCCGTCGATAGGGGACGCCCTAAATAATTTTTACAGCGCCTTAAGCAGCCTGTCGAGCAATCCTACGGACATCGGCGTAAGGCAGAATCTTATAAATTCGGCCGGAACCCTTACCGGCGAATTTTCCAGCATGACCACAAATTTTAACAACATGGATACGCAGATCAACGGGGATGTGGCGGCCGACGTTTCTTCGGTCAACAACCTGGCGAACCAGATAAACGGCGTAAATTACCAGATATATAAGGCCCAGAATATGGGATTTGCCACGAACGACCTCCTCGACCAGAGGCAGGACCTCATGAACAGCCTTTCAAAACTTACCAATTTTCAGGCGACCGACATGGGCAACGGCTACATGAAGATAGAAATAAACGGGCACACGCTTGTCGGGCAAAATTACACGGTGCCGCTTACCACGGTGACCGACCCGGCCAACAATAACGCGGTCATGCCGGAATTTTCAGACGACGGGACGCCGCTGGTGACCACGGGCGGGGAAATAAACGGGTTGATGACGCTGCGCGACGGCAACATGGCGCAGTATAAAAGTTCCCTGGATTCCATAGCCCAGAACCTGATGACTTCCGTAAACGCCATGCAATCCGCTGGATACGGACTCAACGGCGCGGCGCCGACCGGCATAAACTTTTTCAACGGCACCGATTCGACCAACATAACGGTAAACCCGGCCATAGCCGCGGACCCGACATTGATAGCGGCCGCGTCAAACGCTTCGTCGCCCGGGGACGGCTCAAACGCGCTTGCCATGGCAGACGCGCAAAATACGCTCCTGATGTCCGGCGGAACCCAGACCATAGGGGAGTATTACGCATCCCTTGTGAGCCAGGTGGGAAGCGATTCCCAGAGCGCCCAGAACAACGACCAGATATACACCAGCGTCAGTTCCAACCTGCAGAACCAGTGGCAGTCCGAATCGGGAGTATCGCTTGACGAGGAAATGACAAATCTTGTGCAGTTCCAGCACGCTTTTGAGGCAAACTCAAAGGTGATGGTTGTGCAGGACCAGATGCTATCGACTCTGATAAATATGATCAATCCTTAAAAGTCAATAAACAACAGAGGTGGAACTATGAGAGTTACGGATTCCTACATGTACGACAGCTTTATATCGGACCTGCAGAACAACATGCAACAGCTGGACAAGATAAACCAGAAAATATCCACGGGGCTCGACGTGAACAAGCCGTCGGACTCGCCCGATAAAATAGGCAGTATAATATCGTTGAGGGATTCTATAAACAACATTACCCAGTACCAGTCGAACGTCGGGGCGACAAATAATTATCTCAACGCCACATCCACCGCGCTAACATCCATGACCAATCTCCTGAATTCCGCGCAGACCCTTGCCGTGCAAAGCGCGAACGACACTTACAGCGCCTCGGACAGGTCCACGATGGCCACACAGGTGGACAACCAGATACAGGAAATGCTGACCCTGGGCAACACTCAGGTGAACGGGCAGTATATTTTCGGCGGTTTTAAGACGGCTTCGCAGCCTTTCACTGCCGCATTGACGGGCACGTCGGTCACCGGCGTAACATACAACGGCGACGACGGGCTGATGCCTGAAGAGATAAACCAGAACGATATTATCAATAAGAACGTCCCCGGGTCAAGCCTGACAGCAGCGGGGACCGACGTATATAATTCTCTGATAAATTTCAGGAACGACCTCCAGAACAACAATACCGCCGGAATAACGGCCGACATAGGGACACTGCAGGACGCTTACAACAGCCTTACTTCCATTAACACGGATATAGGCGGAAGGCTTCAGAGGACCTCAGACGTGAGCTCCACGCTGACAAACACCAACACGACCCTTACGGGCATACAGTCCACACTGGAGGACGTCGACATGCCGACGGCCATGACAAATTTCCAGCTGCAGCAAAATGTCTACCAGTCGGCCCTGACGTCAATTTCACAGCTTATGCAGCAGACCACCCTTGCGGATATCTTAAGATAAAAAATTATGGAAAAGAAAAGAGGCATTAATATGGCGAATGCGGTTCTGGAAACGATGGAGAAAAGCAGGGAAATAGTGTTTACAAAACCGGTCCTGGGATTCGAGGAACAAAGGATTTTTTCCTTCCAGGAATACAAGCCGGGAAGCCCCTTCATGTGGATGACGGCCGCAGAGGACGCTTCGCTCAAGTTTATCGTCATTAATGTGTTTGACTTTTTCCCAGGCTATGATTTAAAATTGAGCAATGACGACAGGGAACTCTTAGGCTATGACGGGAACAACGCTCTGATATTCGGGCTTGTCAGCATTCCGGAAAAGCCGGAGGACATGACCGTCAACCTGGTCGCCCCTGTAGTTGTGAATTACAAAAAAATGGCCGGCGGGCAATTTGTCAATTTGAAGGACGGATATTCCCTCAAAGAGCCGCTTGTTAAAAGAGGAGAGGCAAATGCTGATTCTGTCAAGGAAAGCGGGAGAAAAGATAATAATAAACGGTAATATAGAAATAACCATCGCCGAACTGCGGGGTTCCGAGGTGCGCATCGGCATATCGGCCCCGAAGAACGTGTCAATATACAGGGAGGAGGTGTACAGGAAGGTCCAGCAGGAGAATGTTAAGGCGCTGGTTGAAAAAACGCCGGATTTAACGAAATTGGAACTGAAAGGGAAAAAGAAAAAATAAAATTTAAGTTTTTGGAAGAGAAAGACGAAGATATGTTGTAAGAAAAAACGACAACTGCTTCGATGGCCACGGAGCAAGCGACGCCGAAAGACCCGGAATGGATTCCGGGAAAAAAACATCACGGAGGATGAATCATGGTTATCAATCACAACATCAGCTCGATGATCGCTCTCACGAACCTGAACAACACGGACAGTGCAATGCAGTCTTCCCTCACGAAGCTTTCTTCAGGCGACAAAATCGTCACGTCAGCGGATGATCCGGCGGGCATGGCAATCGCGCAGAAAATGCTGGCCCAGATGAACGCCCTGACACAGGCCAAACAGAACACCTCGGACGGACTCTCCCTCATGCAGACGGCGGATGGCGCGTTAAACACGGCAACCGACATACTGCAGAGGCTCAACACCCTGGCTGTAAGGTCGGCCAACGACGCGACCCTTACTACGGCGGACAAAGGGCTGATACAGAGCGAAGCAAATCAGCTCACTTCGGAGCTTACCAGGATGGCCTCGACGGTGCAGTTCAACACAAAAAACCTGCTTGACGGAAATTTCACAAACGAACAGCTTCAGGTGGGCACGGGTTCCGCCTCATCGGACCAGATCGATTTGAGCATAACCGGCGTCAGCGCGACAACACTTAAGGTAGACGCGCTGGATTTCACCACGGTTGCGGGTTCCGAGGCCGCGATTGATTCGATAACTTCGGCGATCAATCTTGTGTCCGCCAACAGAGGCCAGATAGGCGCTGTTATGGACAGGCTCCAGGAGACAAGCAGCAACATCGATATCGAGAACACGAACATGACGGCATCCGAATCCAACATCATGGACGTCGACATGGCATCGGAAATGTCAAACTTCACAAGACTGCAGGTACTCGAGCAGTCGGGCACTTCCATGCTTGCGCAGGCAAACTCACTGCCGCAGAGTGTCCTTAAACTGATGCAGTAAGATCTAAATCAACCGGCCGGCAGGGCTTAAACCCTGCCGGCCTTTTAATCAGCCGGAATTTCCGCAGGCTTTAAACAAGGAGAACGAAAATGGCATCAAGTCTGTTTATCACGGGTTTATCGTCCGGGATCGACTGGTCGTCAATAATAACAGAAATGATGACCGCCGCACGCATACCTGAAACAACGATGCAGAATCAGGTGGCTTCGGACAACGACGGGCTGACTTTTTGGTCCGGACTTTCAACTGACGTGAACTCCCTTCAAAATGCGGCCGATGCCATGCGCAATATAGGCGGCGATGTATTTGGTTCAAAGGCCCCGTCCATTTCAAATCCTTCCGTAGCCAGCGCGACTTTAAGCGACAATAACACCCCTCTGAGCAATTATAATATAAATGTAACCTCCCTTGCTTCTTTCGCCATTAAAACAAGCGGCGTACTTTATACGGCATCAAACGCCAACCCGATGCCGGCATCGGAGACAAGTTCCGCAGCGGTAAATTCAGCCGGAAACACTGTCTCATCCGCGGTCACGCTGGGCGCGCAGGGGACAAATTTCAATACGGCCCCGGACGATTCAGGGACAATTACCGTGAACGGTGTCGCCATAAACTGGAGCTCGACGGACAGCCTTAACGACATTGCCGCGAGGATAAACGCTTCCAATACCGGCGCAACAGCCACTTTTAACGCCCGGAACCAGACATTTAACATAAGTTCCGGGACAACGGGGCAGACCGCCGCCGTGGCGCTCGGAGAGACTTCGGGAAACCTTCTGGAGGCGCTTAATTTAACGGCCGGAACCTGTACGGGAACGGACGCAAAAGCCACGGACCAATCGCAGTTGCTTGATTCAAGCTCGGCCAACCTGGACAACACCGTTACAGCCGGTGTTTTTACCATTAATAACGTAAAATTCAGCGTTGATCCTTCCAAAGATTCAATACATTCCGTCCTTTCGGAGATAAACGCATCCAACGCCGGGGTGACAGCCACCTATGATTCTGCCAGCGGGACCATAAGCCTTGCGGCGGATAAATCAGGATCCGCAAATGATATAGTCCTGGGAAGCGCGGACGACACCTCCAACATACTTTATGCCCTCAAATTATCATCGAACAATCCCCCGGCTGGAGGCGCTTCCGACACATATTCGGGAACCGACGCGCAATATACTATAAACGGCGGCGGCACCCAGACGTCTTCTTCAAATGTCATCACAGGCGCCATACCCGGAATGACGGTGAATCTTTCAGGCACCGGGCAGACCACAATAAGCGTTACCTCCGACACCCAGGGCATAACCGAGGCTGTACAGACATTTACGGACGCATATAACAAGGTCATGACCGACATACAAACCCAGCTCACAACGGCTTCTGTCCAGAACCCAACCACGGGCGATGAAATGTTCCAGGGCAGCCTGAGCAACAACAGCACCCTCGAAACATTGAAGGAAAAGCTTGAAGGCATGGTCGACAACCTTATACCAGGAATGAGCGGAGGCGTAAACATGGCGGCCGAGGCGGGGCTTTCACTTTCGTCAAACGATAATTACCAGACTCTTACCCTTAATTTCAATGCCACGACATTCCAGCAGATGTTGAGCTCGAATCCCAACGGCATGTCGCAATTTTTCGCCTCCAACACCGGATTCGCCCAGAACGCCTTCAACGTACTCAATAATTATACGGCGCCGCTGGGCCCGATCAGTGCGGAAGTCACAAACCTCAACAGCGATGTCTCGTCAAAAACCGATCAGATAACGGAGTTCGAATCGAGGATGACGCAGGAACAGAGCCAGCTGCAGACCGAATTTTCAAATATGGAAGCCGCAATGTCGACCATGAAAAATCAGATGCAGTATCTTTCGGCCATGAGCGGAACTTCGACATCGTCATCATCTTCTTCGTCTTCGTCGGGCTCTTCAGGTTCGGATTCATCATCCGGAACTTCAAGCTAAAGCTTAAAATAAAAGCCAGGGGTGAAAAACATGAAACTATTGATTGACGGAATCGAATGCGGCTCCATTGAGTTTGAAAAACAGAGCAGGGCCACGCTGGCGGACCTTGTGGCGCAGGGGACCGGGAAAAAGGACAGGATAATAGTTTTTTTGAAGACCCCGGGCGGCGACAAATATGATTTTTACGGGCAGGATATTTTCGGGCTCGTGAGCGCGCACGACGAATATGTGGACCTTGTGACCGCGACCCAGAAAGAGATCGCCATGGCGACAATATACGATTCGGTCCTTATGCTTGAAAAGGTGAAAGGCACGCTGAAAAAAGTGGTGGAGCTTCTTTTGACCGGTGAATTTGAGAAATCCATGAAAAGTTTTTCCCAGTGCGTGTCAAGCATACAGACGATTTTTTCAATGATTGGCAATATGAAAGCCACCGGGCTTTTGAACTTTGTCGAGGGGCGCAGTTATGTAAAGGAATTTATCGACAAATCATCCGTGGTAAACGGAATGCTTACCAGGATGGTGGACGCCATCAGCCTGGAGGATAACATAATGACGGCGGACATTGTGGAATACGAGCTTTTGCCGATGATAGACAGCTGGGAAGACACAATGCCGGTTTTGTACAAGGACGTAATGGAAGGAAACACACTACATTAGGAAATGCGGGGGTAAAAATGGAAAAAAACGAGCTCAGGACGGAAGACGTAATGAATAATTCGATAAAAAAGTACGTAAATAACAGTTTTCTGACGCGCCCGCCGGAACTGCTTATTCTCGACCTGTATGACGGATGCATAAAATTCCTGCGGGCGGCGCTGGAAGGTTTCAACGAGGAATCGTACGAGAAAATAAACAACAACCTCAACAAGGCCGACGCCATCGTGGACGAACTTAACGGCTCGCTTAATTTTGAAAAAGGCGGGGAAATCGCGGTTAATTTCAGGAAGCTTTACGTTTTTATCGACAGGTCCATAACGTTAAGCAACATGAAAAAGGACAGGCAGAAGGCCGAGGACGCCCTGAAAATAATACAGATGATGCGCGACACATGGAGCGAGGGCGTTGTCAAGAACAGGGTATAAAAACCGTTCCAGATAAGGGGCCCGGGCGCTCATGCCCGGGCCTTTGTTTTATAAGCCGTAAATACCACGTTATTATGCGTGGACCCCGGGCTGGTGAAAAATGGAAGCGTTCGGAGGCAGGGAGAACAGGAAGCACAGGAGGGCGAATATTACGGCAAAGGTCGTTTATAAATACGCCGACATACTCGATTTCGGGGGAGACACGGACAACCTGAAAAAGGAAAGGTCCGGACGCAGCCTGGATATCAGCGTATCGGGCCTGCAGATGGTTTCGGATTCCGGCATTGCCCCCGGCCACGTTATAAAGATGGACATTTATCTTCCGGGAGAGGAAGTTCCGCTCACGACGTTCGGAAAGGTCGAATGGTGCAAAAAAGAAGAGGAGATACTCGGCATATTCAGGATCGGCGTTAATTTTATGCTCATAGACGCCGACCACACGGGCCTCATCAGGAAAATAACGGGGGAATAAGGAACGATAACATTTAAGTAATCGCGTCAAACAACCGAATATAATGATGGAACCGCGCTTTTGCGCCAATATCGCTATTTTGCCTGAAGTTGAGGCGGGGAGAATACTGTGGAATTAAAATCGGGCATCAGACAGGCTGTGGAGAAATTTGCAAATGACAGCGGATACAGCGGATCTATAGTCGAACCTTATGCCGTTGAAATAGCAAACCTTATCGACACAATGGGCGAGACAAAGTACAGGGAGCTTGCGGCCCTGGTTTACAGGATATCCACGGAATCGCAGCAGGCTGATGGCGGCGAAAAACATGAGGCAGGCCCTGCGGCATGCGGGATAGCCCCGGACCTGAAGGCGGAGATAATAAGGCTAATAAGGGAGGAACTGGAGCATAACGGTATTGTCTCTAAACGGGAAAATTCCGGAGATGAAGCGGCTGCTGAAAATGCATCCACGGATCCGGACGCGGCAAAGAAACATTTTGAATCCGTGGCCGCGGCTGTTTTCACATGCATGGCCGAGGATATTTCGAATCTTATAAATGAAAAGTTCAATACCGAGTTCCAGGGAGCCGATGTCGCCGCAGGGCCGGATATAATAAAAATGCAGGATGAAAAATTCATTACTTTTGAGAATGTCAGGGAGAATGGGCCCGGGATCATCTTCAGGATTTCCGCGAGATCCCTGTTGAGAGTCGCCGCGTTTGTGTCGAAAATGGACAGGGCCGCAATGGACGAGAAAATATCCACGCTTAACCTGGACAAGGGCGACAGTGACGCCATAGCCGAAGAGTGCGCAAAGATAACGGCGTCGGTGAACAGGGCCCGCGCCGATGAAAAATCCAGGACCGGCGGAATAATAATTATGGACGTCCAAAAGGAAAAGGAATTATTTGGAGAAGGCAGGTTTGTGGTTTGCAGGTATAAGATCGGGAGCCAGCCTGATATGATGGGCATTGCCGAAATATTGGTCCCTGAACAGGACGCCTTTAAGCTGTAAACCGCTTTGATTTAAGGCGAAATATTTATTTTAAGACCATGGAATCCATTCCATAATTCATGAAATTCTCTTCGCGTCAATTCATCATCATGCTATAAACCCCTTATAAAAATCGTGCTTTTTCCGGCACGGAATATGCTGTAATTATTGCATGGATGAGTGTGGCTGTATGGGAGGGAACTGGATAAAGCTGATGTTTTCGGCGGTGGTAATGTTATCCGCCGGATTTGCGGTTTTTGGCGCGGATATCAATTATAAGGCCGTGCTCTGCGAAACTTCTTTCGGCGCGGGGCTTGGAGGTTTTTCCGGTTATAATAATTCCCTGGCCGGACAGGGCGGGGACTACGTTTCCATGGGATATAAAAGCGAATTATCCGGGGTCGGCGCATCCGCGGTTTTCAACGCTGGTTTGATCGCTCTTTTTGACACTTCTTTTGCGGGAACGGCGGGAGCCGGCATATACGGCGGATACATGAGGGCGGGCACAAAGGGTGAAGTGTATTACCAGGACGGGAGCGCGATGGAAAAAAGGGATGTATTTTTGAGTTATTACAGTCTTGAATTTTGCGCCAGAAAATATTTCGACATCCGGGCGGGCCTGCGTTGTTATTGCGGCGTCCGGGGCGGAATATTCATGGCTGTCAACAATTACATCGAAGAGGATGATTATTATGATGCAGGCCCCCTTGAAAGGGCGACCATTGAAGATATAGACGCGCTCGTGCCGGGAGGCTCGGTGGAAGCGGGCCTTGAATATTATATTAATAATACAACAGGCCTCTTTTTTAACGCGGGACTCAGGGAATCATCCGGGGCCGTTTCCGCGGCTTTGCGCTCTACCGATCCAGCCATAAATTCCGGAAGAAAAAATTTTAACTGCGATTTTTCCGGGGGATATGCCGGGATTGGATGCTTTTACAGGTTTGACGCGGATGAACAAAAATCAGGTCGGCGGGTAGATCCCGCACCCATAAACGTGACTGCTCCGGCAAGCGTGACAACCCCGGCAAGCGTGACAACCTCGGCAAGCGTGACTGCTCCGGCAAACGTGACTGCTCCGGCAAACGTGACTGCTCCGGCAAGCGTGACAACCCCGGCAAGCGTGACAACCCCGGCAAGCGTGACAACCCCGGCAAGCGTGACTGCTCCGGCAAACGTGACTGCTCCGGCAAACGTGACTGCTCCGGCAAACGTGACTGCTCCGGCAAATGTGACTGCTCCGGCAAATGTGACTGCTCCGGCAAATGTGACTGCTCCGGCAAAGAATGCAGTTCACGCAAACACGGTATCCGCGGCTGACCATGTTGAGAAAAAATTAAAGCCGTTCAAGTCCGGACAGACGCCCGTATCGGCGAATGCAAGGCCTCGGGCGGTGAAAATTGTTAAGGACAAAAAGAATGATGAGGTAAAGGCCGCGGCGGAAAACCCCGCGAAAAAAACAATGAAAAAAACACGCCGTCCTGAAGATCTGCCTGTTGTGGCGGAAAAACCACGGACGCATCCCGAATTTTTAAAAAACGGCGATGTTGAGTTCCTGAAAGGATATTATGCGAAGGCCGCGGAATTTTACAAGAAAGCCGCCGCGGAAAGAGAAGACCCCCTTACCTATATAAAGCTCGGCAACTGCTATTACTACATGGAAAATAACATTGAGGCCGTGAAATATTACACACGCTCTCTTGAACTCGATCCGGGCAACCTGAAACTGAAGGAATTCCTGGAGAGCATAAGATGAGAAAAATAAACGGAATCATAAAAATGGCCCCGGTAATATTGCTCGTATTTGCTTTTGCGCAGTCATGCAACCCAAAAAAAATGCTGCCAACGGCTCCGATAATTGATTTTGCAAGGACAGCCACGCCGACGGCGGGTCCGCGGAACAGCCCGACTTTTACCGGGACGATGAACCCCGCATTGACCGTGCAAAGCGCGACTGCGAGCCCCACCATGACTTTGCCGGCCAGCAGGACCCCGTTCGCGTCGCCTACGATATCGGCCACCGCCACATGCACGCTGACATCAACTCCCGTGGTGCCAAAAGGCGCCGCTTACCTTTCCCCGGCATGGGCGGTAATGAATTCCACGGGCAATACATGGAAACTTGTTTACGGCGCGGGCACGGTGAAATGGGCGTCGTCACCTTCGTACGGAACACTTAAGATAACAATTCCGGCGGGATTTTCCGCGCCCAGCCTTGGTTCGGCCGACCCGGGATATTTTACGGTTTCAGTGACAAACGGGACATTGCTGTCGTGCACAATAAATTCAATGCAGATACTCGTCCAGGTCCGGGACCTGGCCGCGGCAACAGGGACAATAACAATAAATTACGGCGACAGGAGCGGCGGCGGCCCGGGCGCGGCCGCGGCGGTCAACGCTGGTTCATTCGTCTTTTCCGTCGAAATGACTGAAAACGGAGACACTACATCGCCCATCGACAACAGTCCTGCGCTCGACATAGTGGCGCCGCTTGGTTCTGCTTCGATATCCCCGCAGACGGCGGCGTGCGGGTACGGCGGCAACACGGCCGTACTGACATATATACCGCAGACATTATGGGGCAACGGCACGCTGAAGGTGACCATACCTAACGGGTTTTCACAGCCGTCGCTGAATCCCGGCGATCCCGGTTATTTTATAGTATCCGTAAGCGGAGGCACACTTACTCAGGTACTGACAGATTCAATGATCATACTGGTCTCCGCGTCATCCATCCCCAACGATACCGGAAGGATAACTCTCAATTACGGCTCGAGGTCGGGCGGAGGCCCGGGATTTACCGCGCCTTCATCCCCGGGAGTTTATACTTTTATTGTGGAATCGGACAATAACGGGACCAACACGCACCCCATATCGGCCGCTCCGGTTTTGATCGCAAGCATGGCCACGGCCACGGTTACCCCTACTTTTACCATAACGCCGACGTCCACCGCGACGTGCACAATAACCCTTACGGCCACCATAAGCAGGACATACACGGCAAGCCCGACTGTGACAAAAACATCGCTTGCGTCAAGGACGCAAACGCCCACTTCTTCAATTACCATGACAGTCACGCTCACCGGGACTATAACAGGGACGTTTACCGTCACGGCCACACGGACCGTCTCCCCGACCTTCAGCGTAACCCGGACGATAACGCCGACGTATACGGTGACCATGACAAAGACTGAGACGGCCACGGTCTCGGTTTCCCCGACCTTCACGTCAACGCGCACCGTCACCGACACAAAAACGGCGACATCCACAAAAACCCCCACATTTACCCAGACTTACACCGTAACACCGACGTTCACGGTGACACCCACGTTCACTCCTCATGAAGTGGATTTTCCGGACGCCAATCTTGACGCGAAAGTCAGGGCCGCAATAGGGAAACCTTCGGGGATAATATACAGCAGCGATCTTGAGGCCATGACTGCATTGAACGCTTTCGGGGCCGGGATAGCGGATTTGACCGGGCTCGAGGAATGCACAGGGCTTGTCCTGCTCACGCTTTACAACAATTCAATAACTTCGATAGCGCCGCTCTCCGGGCTCAGGGCGCTCACTTATCTCGACCTTAACATGAACCAGATAACCGACATAACGCCGCTTGTCCAGAACGCCGACTCCGGAGGGCTGACCAACGGCGCCCAGGTGATACTGAAC
Source organism: uncultured Spirochaetia bacterium (assembly GCA_964443355.1). Lineage (GTDB taxonomy): Bacteria > Oederibacteriota > PGYV01 > PGYV01 > Palsa-1178 > Bog-1181. The sequence continues at coordinate 54,057 of CAYUDX010000012.1, read as the reverse complement.
AATAATCCGCTGGACAGCCAGGCGATAAATACCGACATACCTTACCTTCAGTCAAAAGGAGTAACGGTCTCGCAATAAGCCCGGTCCGGACACTTGCCGATTGAAAATAGCCGCCGATTCTGTTATTATGGTTGAAATAACAGGCGGTGAAAATGGATATTTCAACAAGGCTCATGTCTATCAATATGGAGTTCGTGTTCATACCGGTGCAGATGGAGGACAGGAAACTGCGCGGGGTCTTCGACTCCGTATCCGAATCGCACTCCATAACCTCGTTTACCACGTTGCCGGACGGCAGCGTAATAATGTCGACCAAGGAAGAGAAGAACAACCTTGCCCGTTACAGGATATTGAAGGACAGGCTGCAGGTCTCCTACGAATTTTGCTCCAATTCGATCAATTACTACAGCGCACTTGCCGCGGATTTTCTGGGAGCTTTCACAAAGGCCACGGCCGTTTCACTTGTAATAATGCACGGCATAACCATCAGGAAACTGGTTAATCTCAGGCAATTTGAGGACGGCAGGGATTATCTTGTCAGGAAAGTATTTTCGCTGGAAGACTCCGACATGAAAATTTTCGCAAGGCCGCTGCACGTCATCGGCTCGAGAATGTTTTTTCCGCCGGTAAACCAGGAGTTATCCGCTTACGATGTGAAAATAGAATCCTGGGCCGAGGATACAAGATCGATATTCGTCGAGTGCGCCGGCATTTATTCGGCCCCGGTGGACATCAGGGAAAACAGTTCCGTGATAAGTTCCGACGTCGACAGGACGGACGCTTTTATTTCGAAAAATGTGATGGGGTTTTTAACGCACTTCGGGGAAAAATAAAAAGTTTTGCCCCGGTAAAATAAGGCGAGGTGAATTTATGCTGGTAAGGGCGGTTCAGAAAAAACTTTTTGATATTGATGCGGATCTTCACATAGTCCCGGTTTTTAAGGGCCCGGCGAAACAGTTCCCGGCGGCGGATTACGCTCCGTTTTCCGCAAAGATGGTTTCCCTGCTTTCTTCCGGGGGCATCAGGGACGAATACAAAAAACGTTCCTTTTACTCCTTTGAAACGGCGCACGGGCTCAAAAAAGTCCTTTTTTTGGGGCTCGGCGAGCCGGAAAAACTTTCCGCGGAAAAGCTCAGGGAAGCCGCGGGGTTTGCGGTCAAAGAGGCGAGATCGCTTGGAGCCCGCACCCTGGCTTCCAGGGTTTTTTCACCGTCACAACATGATTTTACCGCGCAGCTTGAAGGCATGATGCTGGCTGATTACTCCTACGACGAGTTCAAGGCGAAAAAAGACGCGGACAAAATATCAACGCTCTCTTTCGCGTCGGCATCACTGCCGCTCAAAAAAACCATCGACGAGATAAAAACAGTGGTTGATGCAGTGTTCTTCGCCAAAGACCTTATGAACGGGCCGGGAAATTATTCGACCCCGTCACGTCTGGCCTTTGCCGCAAAAGAGGCCGCAGGCAGGGACAAAAAAATAAAAATAAAGGTATATTCCCTTGAAGAAGCGAAGAAAATGGGCATGGGGGCGTTTTATTCCGTGGCCAAAGGGTCGGACGAGCCGGCGAAATTCATAGTGGCCGAATACAGAGGGGCGCCTTCCTCGAAAAAGACCGGGGTTTTTGTGGGAAAGGGCATAACGTTCGATTCGGGCGGGATATCCTTAAAACCCCAGGTATCGGGTTCATCCATGATAGAGGACATGAAGTTCGACATGTCCGGGGCCGCATCCGTGATCGCATTGATGAAAATAATATCGGGATTGAAATTAAAATTGAACGCGGTGTTCCTGGCCCCGGTGACCGAAAATTTGCCGTCGGGAAAATCCTACAAACCCGGGGACGTGCTCAGGTCCATGTCCGGGAAGACCATCGAGGTGATATCCACCGACGCGGAAGGAAGGCTGATACTTTGCGATGCCCTTTATTTCGCCCAAAGATATAAACCGGCCTTCATAGTGGATATAGCCACGCTCACCGGCGCCTGTGTTGTCGCCCTGGGCCATTACGCGACCGGGCTCATGGGCAACGACCCGCAGATGCTTGAGATGATGAAAAAATCGGGCGAGACAACGGGTGAGACCGTCTGGGAGTTGCCCATGCTCGAGGAATACGCGGAGACGCTCAAGTCGAAATACGCGGACATAAAAAATGTTGGCGAAGGCGGGGCGGGGACATCATGCGCGGGTATATTCCTGAGGGAGTTCGTGGGCGATTATCCGTGGGTCCACCTGGATATAGCCGGAACGGCATACGGCATAAAAAACAAATCATACATACCCGACGGGGTGGCGGCAACAGGGATCAGGCTGATGTATGAATTCGTAAAAAAAGCGTTAAAGGGAGGGGTTTTATGAAAAAGATATGTTTGTTCATGGTTCTGGCTTTATGTTCATGCGCGGCTGCGTTTGCGGCAACGGCGCCGTCGCCTATAGGGGATCTGAAGCAAAAACAGTCGCTCGGTTTTGACCTTACCAACAGCGAATTGACCTACCGCATCTGGGCGAACGAAAAAGTGGGTCTCGACGTATCGGCCGGGTTTACCATGAACGGGAATGATTCGCTTGTGTCCATGGGAGCGGGAATGGTTTCCCCGATGACCGAGAACGACGTTTTCGCAATAAACCTGATACCGGGATTAAAATTCGGTTACGGCTCCGGGGCAAGCGTGCTGACCCTTGTCGGCGGAGTCGGGGCGGAGTTCATGCTCGTGCTCTCCGGGATAAGCAAGGACCTGACCTTGAGCAGTGAAGCGGGAGTATATATAGGAATAAGCAGCTCCAATAACAAGACCAACCTGCTTGTGGCTGCGGCAAAAGACTTTGCGTTGAGCCCGATTATTATCAGATATTATTATTAATAAGGAAAGGTATAATAAGCCATAAAACAGTGTAAAAAAAAGATTGTTTAAACCCAAAGGTTAAAAAACAGGAAAACCCTTTTTATTAAGGGGGTTCCTATGACATTGACTTTTTTTTAATCTATGATATTATTATGCTATACGGATTTTATACCGCGGGAGGCTAAATTGAGAAAAAACTCAACAAGAAACAGCCTTGTCGTAAGCCTTTTTGCAGTTTTATTTGTAAGTATATTTTCCGCGGGGGTAAAAGCCACATACATAATATCCTCCCTTTATGTCCAGCCTTCCCCGGCGGCCACGGTTTCAAAAATTGGAGACACATTGAATTTTAATATGTCCGTTATTAATGCGGCGTCGACATACAACGACATTACCATAAGCTCATCAACGGCAAATAACATAACTTTCAGCAGCCCCACTTTTCCAGCCGCATTTCCGGGCGGGATATATATTTATGACGGGACACACACCTGGCTCGATACGGCGGGTTATACCGGCGCGCAGCAGCTGACAATTGACAACACGATGCTTATTGCGGGGCCAACTGTGTCAAGCTATTCCATTATACAGCTTTTAACCGGGGCCATAGGAACACCCGGCGCCGGCGGCACCGCGACGGTCAGCATAGGAACGGCCATTTCCGGAATACCTCTTGCCGACGCCGGCAACGGAATTTATAATGCGGCATTCCTTATAAGGGAAAATTACCAGTTCAACGTGCAGAACGGCCAGATAACCGGGAATTTTATAGAGGGAACGGCATCGGCAAGCAACGCCCCATTTACCGCTCCGACAACCGTGAACATAGACGGCATCAGGCCGACGATCCAGCTTGTTAACGTGAACCCAAACCCATTTAACCCAAATAAGGGTCTGGCGCAGTTTTTTTACTACATGAGCGAGAACTCCACGGTTACACTTACGATAACGCAGGGAGCAGTTACCATAAAATCGCTCGTGGCAACCGGAAATTTTGGTTATAACAACCCTATACTGTGGGACGGCCTGGACAGCAGCGGGAATGTGGTTACCGACGGAAATTATACATATACCTTCAATTATACGGATATGGCCGGGAATGCCGGAGTCCCGTATTCGGCCAATTTGATAGTAACAACGGTGGAACTTGACGCTACCGTAGCCTCGGTAAACACGCAATTCTCGCATACCCCCGAGTATGAAACTGTCGTGACCATTAATATGGGCGTTAACATGATAAACGCGTCCAGGGCAAACCTGGCCAATCTCGGGTTTAATTATTCTTACGGAGAGGTCCCGGGGACTTCGCACGATTATCACAATTTCCCTTTTATTTATATTGACTTAAGGCTTTTTAATTCCGCGGGGACGCAGATATTTGTGGCGCCCCGGGACAGCTTCCTGAGCGACGATACGGATTACTCTTACGTGAACCCGGCCTTTAGCAACAGGTTTTCAGACAACCTGCCTTTTACGGGACAGCTCGACGGAGGAGGAGGCATTTTATACACTCCGTTGCCGACCAATTCTTGCGCAATATTAGCCGGACCGATATATACCGTCCCCGACGGAGTGCTCAACAACGACTGGGATATAGTCTTTGATCCCGTTAACGATTTTAAGGATAACGGCAACAACACTTTCACGGCCAATCCGGCGTATGTTTACTATTCCAATTCCATGGCGGCCGGAACTTACATAGTTTCATTTAAATCCATCCTTGTTGGAAAGATGATAGACGTGACCAACAGCCCGGCCACGGAATCCACAAGCTGCGGATCGAACACCATTACCTACACGCAGGTCAATGTGCATGCCCAGCCGAGTTATTTCAACGACACTTTTATCGGCGATAACAGAGGGTACGGCCTGACATCGAACCAGACCACCGCGTCGTTTATTGTGCCTCAGGACGTGACCGTCCCGCTGCCCGACAACCAGCCGCCGGTCATAGTCACTTCCTCGGCTTACCCGTCGAATAACCAGACGCTCAATCCAGGCGTAATAAACCCGACAAATTATATTAAAGTAACGCTTCAGGATAACGGTGTCGGCGCCGGCTCGACAAATCTTTCCACTATCGCGCTTTTTGACCCTTACGGCACCCCTGTCGGGGGCCATGTTGCCTGGAACGGAGGCACGCCCGGGACAAAAACATGGGAGATTTATTATATACCCGATAAACCCATAACCGTGGGAGGCGTGTACACCTATAAGGTAACGCCGGTTGACGCCTCGGATAATATCGGGCCAACGGTCACCTTCACATTTACAATTGTGGACCAGTCCATACCGACCGTAAGCAATGTAAATGTCGAGTCGATTTCCGGGTCAACGCAGATGCTCCAGCAGTCAGCTTCAACCCAGGTGAGTTTCCTTGTAACCATGGTGAACTCAACCATGCTGCAGTCCAGCACCGCGGCCGTTGATTGGGCAAATTCAGGGATCATGGTTTCGGGAACGGCGGGCGTAGTCGCGGGGTCCCTGACGCACACAGCCGGAACAAATATTTTGTCTTTTATACCGACAAACACGCTTTCAGACGGCCAGTACACGGCGTATGTGACGGCTGCGACGGTTAATGGATTCCAGGGAGCTTATTCCTATCAGTTCAATATTTCAACGGCAGGTGTAACTTATGTGGACCTAGCCGGTACGGGCGAAAACACTACAACATGCCTGAGGTTATCAAGCTACGTGGCCGGAACAAGCGGCATTACTGACAGCACAAATGCCGCCGTACCGGCCGCTGATTTGACGGCGGAATTGTTGGCAACGCCGCCCGCGACCCCGGGTACATACGTAATCCTTGGCAACTGCGTCTCTTTTACCGCGTCGCCTTTTACGCTGCCGTTGAGCTTCAACGCAAATCAATGTTCGACGGCTTTAAGGATGCATTATTCGGACGCGAATGTGGCGACTCTTGCAAGCCTCGGGTTGACACCTTTGAGCCTTACGCTCTGGATGTGGAACGGGGCCACATGGGCCCAGGTTTCAGGACTTTCGACCCCGGTAGACAACGGGACGGACCATTATTTTGAAGTGCAGCTGGCGACGATACCGCTGGCCAACGCATACGCCCTGATGTACGCGCCGCCCTCGGTGCAGCTTGCGGCTTTCCATTTCCTTAATACAAAGGCCTTCAACCCGGTTGCCGGGCCCGCAAAATATTACTACACGCCCGACATAACCCTCATAAAGGATGTGAAAGTATACATATTCAACATATCCGGAAGCATGGTCAGGACAATGACCTTCAGCGATTCCGCGGACCACGCTCTTTTTACCGGCAGCGACGCAAATCCTACAAACCCGGCCAGCGTGATGTATTACGTAAAATGGGACGGAAAGAACGGGGAGGGTGCGTATGTGCGCAACGGCCTTTACCTAATGAAGATAGTAATAACAAACACCGGAGGGGCGTCGAGTTCCTCGTCCAGGATGATCGCGGTGGTGAAATAAGATGAAAAAAACAATCATACCGGCACTTTTGATACTGGCCCTGACGGTTTCTTCGCCCGTGATACTGGGCGCGGACAATTCTCTCGGGGGTTCTTTTACGGACAGCGTCATATCGGCGAGGGCCGCGGGAATGGGGGGCGCTTTTACCGCGGTGGCCGACGACGCGAACGCGTCATGGTGGAATCCGGCGGGCATGGCGTTTCTGGGCAAGGAGAAATCAATCAGCGGGACATATATCCCCCAGGTATACAATGATTTTAAGGGGCTATCCGACATGCTTGTTTCATACGCCCAGGGCGACACCGGCGGGTTCGGCGCCTTTGGAGGGTCCTTAAGGTATCTTAACGCGCAGATAGAGCCTGATTTTGCGGGCGATGTGACGAATAAATGGTCCGAATATACCGCGCTTTTATCGTGGGGCATGCAGATAGAAAAGTATCTCGGGTTTTCCAAATATAATTTTCCAAAGATAGCCCTCGGCGTGAACCTGAAATACCTGGGGGTCAACTCCGACCTCACCCTGGGGACGGCCCAGATAAGCGCATCGGGATTATCGGCGGACCTGGCGGCAATGGTTGCCTTCAAGGATAATTTCAGGATTGGACTGGTGTGCAAGGACATATTCTCGCAGGTCACATGGAACACGGGGACGAAAGAATCGGTGCCTTACGAGATAAACGCCGGGCTATATTACGGCGTGACCTCGGATATGCTCCTTAGCTTTGACCTGAAGACCGTCGAGGACAGCGACGGGGCCCCTTCTGTTTCGGATTTTTGCGGGGGAGGGGAATACAATTTCTCGTTCGGCAAGGCTTCGCAGATACAAGCCATAGCGATAAGGGCGGGGTTCCAGTACCTTCCGCCGGACGGTTCTTTCGGTTTTTCATGCGGGGCAAGCGTCGCCCTGGAGACATTCTCGGTGGATTACGCATACCAGCAGTATTTCGGCAACGAGACAAACCTTAACAACAGCAGGTTCGGGCTGACAATATATTTCTAACCTGATCAAAAAAGGGGTCCACCGAGGATGAATATAAACGATCTTCTCCATATGATGATTGAAAAAAGGGCGTCCGACATGCACCTTAAGGAAGGCAGGCCGCCCCTCATAAGGGTGGATGGAAACATTCTGCCCCTGGATGACATGGAAATATTATCCCGCCAGGACATGAAAGAAATGATGTACGCCCTCATGGACGACAAGCAGAGGAAGAAATTCGAGGAGACGAACGAGATGGACCTCGCCTACAACCTCGAGGGAGTTGCGCGTTTCAGGGCCAACGCTTTCCAGCAGATGGGAAAATACGAGATAGTTTTAAGGGCCATCCCGATAAAGATCCCTTCCATTGAGGAAATGAACCTTCCGGCCGCGCTTTCGGATATAGCGCTTTTGAACCGCGGTCTGGTGCTTGTCACCGGCACCACGGGAAGCGGAAAGTCAACGACGCTCGCCTCGATGATAAACAAGATAAACGAAACATACCGGCATCATATAGTCACCATCGAGGATCCCATAGAATTCGTCCATTCCGACAAAAAATCGAGCGTTTCGCAGAGGGAAGTCGGGCTCGACACGGAAAATTTCAGGACCGCCCTTAAATACGTGCTAAGGCAGGATCCGGACGTGATCCTCATAGGCGAAATGAGGGACGCGGAAACAGTTGGCATAGCGGTGTCGGCGGCGGAGACGGGACACATGGTATTCTCGACGCTTCATACCATAGACACCATACAGACAATAAGCAGGATACTTGATTTCTTTCCGAAAGACCAGCAGGCCCAGGTAAGGGTTCAGCTTGCGGGCGCCCTGAAAGCCGTCATATCGTTGAGGTTAATCGCCAGGGTGGATGCAACCGGAAGGGTGCCTGCCGTGGAAGTGCTTGTTGTCACCCCGACGGTGCGCGGCTATATGGAGGAAGGAAAGCTAGGGGCGATAAAAGACCTCATAAAGGACGGGTCGCAGTCGGGAATGCAGACATTCGACCAGTCGCTTATCAGCCTTTATAAAAAAGGGCTGATAACAATAGAAGACGCCAAGAAGAATGCGACATCGCCGCAGGAAATTGAACTTATGCTCAAAGGCATAACCTCAAGCAGGGCGTCGGCGCAGTCGATACTTGACAGCATGCTGAAGGAGCAGGGAAGAAAAGATCTCGCCGCTGAAATAAAGGCCGCAAAGGAACTTTCCGCCAGGGGCCTTATAAAGGAATCGTTCGCGATCTTTGAGAAACTGCGTGAGAAATATCCGGACGACCGCGAAGTCGGGGAAAATCTTGAGGCCCTAAGGAACAGGCTGAGCTCCGACCAGAATTCCCAGGATGTAAGGAATATGATAATGGAAGGGCTCAACATATATAAAAAAGGGAACATAAAAGGGGCGGTTGTTAAGTGGCAGGAAGGACTCTCTCTTGACCCCAATAACGCGCAGATAAAGGCCTACATAAAATCCGCGGAAGAAAAAATCACCATAGCGGCCAGCCTGCCGAATATCATAGCCGAGGGAGTCGCCATTTATAAGACAGGTAGGATCGAGGAGGCAATCGAGAAGTGGCGCGAGGCCATTAAACTCGACCAGGGGAACGTGCAGGCAAGGTCTTATATCGAGGGGGCCGAGCAAAAGTTAAGGGAGTTGACATTAAAGAAAGAAACCGACGCCATGTTCAGGTCCGGACAGGAGGAAATGTCGCAGGGCAACGACCTTGAGGCCCTTCTGCTTTTCAGCCACGCCCTTAATTTAAAACCCGACTCACGGGAGATAAAAGCTGCCATGGACGAATCATACGCCAAACTCGCAAGGGAGGATTTCGGCAAGGATGTGGAGGCGGCGCTTGCGTCCGAGGCGTTCATAAAGGGGATAAACAAGCTCCTCGAAGAGGATTACATGTCCACCCTGAAGGAATGGAAAAAGGTGGTGGAAAAAAGGCCGCTTGAGACAAAACTGAAGGATTACATGGAAAAGGTAAAAAAGATACTGAAGGTGCGCATGGAAGACCTCATGGAAAAGGTGGACGAATCTTACAGGACCAAGAAAATGGCGGACGCGATGGTATACTTGAACAGGATACTTCACATAGACCCGGCGAATGAATTTGCCTTAAAATATATGCGCGACCTGAAGCCGCTTTTTGACGAGGAAGCATCCGGGCTTTATAGGGAGGCGATGGACCTCTTCGGCGAGAGCAAGCTGAAGGAATCAAGGGAAAAACTGCTGGCCGTGCTCAGGATAGACCCCAACCACCTGACCGCCAGGAAAAGGCTCGAGGAAGTAAACGAGAGGCTGTCGGCATCCAGATAAATGAAAAAAATAATATTTTTTATACTGACTTTTATCCTCGCCCTGCTGTCGATCTCCGCGTCGGTCGCCATGGTCCAGCTCGTGCGGAACCTGTCCGTGACCACCAGGGAGGAAATATCATTTCTTTGCGGATTCATTGCCTATATACTCGTGCATTTTCTGCTTTATAAGCCGGTCTTTGCCCACGTTATGGCGCATGAACTCACGCATATGTTCATTTCGGCTCTTTTCGGGGGAAAGACCAAGTCCCTCCATGTCTCAAGGGAGGGAGGGAAAGTGCTGGTATCCAAATCCAATTTTTTGGTGTCGCTGGCACCGTATTTTTTCCCGCTTTACGCTTTCGCGGCCGCTCTTATTTATTTCATAGCAAGGGATGAATACCGCGTTTATGTGGCTTTTTTTGTGGGGGCGGCGCTGTCGTTCCATATAGCGCTGACGCTTTTTTCGCTTACGACAAAGCAAAGCGACCTGTATGAGGATTCAAACATATTTTTTTCGCTGCTGTTCGTATTCTTCATGAACATAATGGTTATTGCGCTGATACTCTCTATTGTTTCGCAGAAGGTGAATTATTTCCAGTTCTTAAAGGACACCGCAGCCGGGTGCTGGCACATAGTAAGGCAGGCCTTCGTGTGGGGCGCGGAGTTCCTGGGCAAAAAGAAAATCCCCTAAAATCCCTCCGCTACCACTCGAGCTTTTGTTTCTGCAGTTCCAGAAATTCCTTGGTTATCTTTTCAACATATTCCTTTGCGTCCTTGTTGTCCGGGTCCAGCTTGAGGTATTCGCGCCATAATCCTATTGATTTCTCGAACTCACCCTTGGTATAAAGAAGCACGGCGTCGCTGTAAAGGCCCGAGAGCTTTTTTTCCGCCTCCGACTTTTTTGCGACCACAGCCTCTTCTTTCACCTTTATTTTTTCCTGCGCGCGTTGTATGTAATTATAAACCTGCCTCTGCAGCGGCGACGCCTTTATTACCTTGTCCCATTCCTCCACGGCTTTCTCGTAATTGCCGGCGGTGTAATCGGTCAGGCCGTTCTCGAAATGCTCTTTTATCGCCGTCTTGTTGCCTTCTTCCACCGAAAGGTTCTTTTCGCCGAGGGTCCTGATAAGCTCCTGCGCGCGGGCGAGCTTGGCTGTGGCTATTTCGTTTTTCGGGTCGATATCAAGGGCGTTCTTCAGGCTTACAAGGGCGTCGATGTAAAGGTCCTGGCGTACCAGGCTGTCCGCGTCATCGATATAATTTTTTACCTTTGATGCGTTCAAGAGGGACCGGACTTCGCCCTCTTTTTCGGTGAACCACTTGTCACCCGGGGCCCACACAAGCGCTTTCTGGATGGATATAAGCGCATTGTCGTAATCGCCGGATTTTATGAAGTCCTCGACTTCCTGTTCGTATTTTGAGACCGTCTCGGATTTTATTTTTTCTATAAGTTCGTATTTTGCCTTGGCCTCTTTTGTCATGAGTTGTTTTTCTATGGACCTGACATTTTCCCCGAAAGAGTAGGTTATGGAGAACCTGTGAACAAGGTCAAGGCTTGTCTGGACAAGGGCGTAGTTAAGCTCGGCGCCCGAATATTTTATCGATCCGCCGCATGAAAAACCGCTGTTCGAAAGGCCGAGACGGACCGAGATCAGTTTGTAAGCCGAGAATTCGGCCCCGCAGTGGAGAGTAAGCGACTGGTCGTACTCTTCGCCGGAAAGTCCGGCCGCAATCCGGACAACACCGGATACCTGCTCGAGGACCTGCTCCTCCCATCCGAGCGTGGCGTCATAATAAAGAGGGAGCGAATCCGCGGACGAAGAATAACGGAATTCCGGCTGCAATAAGTCTCCGGCAAAAAGGGAAAGTTTCGTGTCGTAAGGGAGAAAAAATATGGCTCCGGCGTCAATTCCGAACCCGGATACCGAAATGTTGTAAAAGTCGTGGTTTATATAGCGCGCGTTGATCCCGACGTCAGCCAGCTGCATTATATCTATTCCGTATGAAACATACAGGGCCTTGTAAGTGTCGGTGATGTTCCCGGTAAGAACGTTGTTGTCGTCGCGCTGTTCTATGCTGCCGTTATCGAGTATTATTCCCGACACTGAAAGCGTGCCCCTGTCTATCATGGGGTATGAGTAAGTAAGGCAGGATACCACGGCCCCTTCAAAGAGGTTGTAGTACATGAGCCCGAGCTCCTGCTTTTCGGAGGCACCCAGCCCGGCCGGGTTGGAAAAGGGGGAAAATGCCCCGGAAGTAAAGGGGGCATAAGACCCCGCCATTCCCGAGTTTTTTATATCACAGTCGGAAAAGAAATTCAGGTTGTTGGCGGCCGCCGCGGACGGCAATAAAATAAGAGCTGCAAATATTATGGCTCGAAGCGTTGTTTTCATTTTTCCACCATCACTTTACAAAAGTTATTTTGCGGGTCAAGGTTTGTTTCTGGCCCGACGTGGATTTGAATTCTCCCCTTGCCACATACGTTCCGGCAAGGCAGTAACGCCCAGCGGCGTCCGTCCCGTCCCAGAAATCCTCCTCATGGGATCCCGGGGATTTCGAAATATTGTCGCATACGGTCCTGATGATTCTGCCGGTGATATCATAAATCTTTATTGTTACGCCGGAGGGATCCGCCAGATAATATGCGAACCTGGTGGTTGAACCGGCCTTAAAAGGGTTGGGATAATTTGTGAGCGTCAACGCCGCGGTGTCGCCGGTAATATAGCCTATGCCCGACGACATGGGGAAGGAGTCGCCTGCGCCGGGGGTTATGGAGATAACACGCAGGGGGTCGTTGTCCTGGTAAACGTTTATGTCGGAGGCTGATGCAAGGGAAACCTGTAGCGACCTGGCGGTGGCATCGGAACGAGGAAAAATATATACCGTCACCACGGACGGAACGGTGGCCGGCTGGGCCGCCGGAACGGTGACCGGCTGGGGGAAAACAAAATAACATTTGTCCGATGACGGAGCTGAGACCGTAATGTCCTGGCCCGCCGCAGTTATGCGGAACTGGGAGACGGCTGAGGAAAAGTCCTCTGAGGCATTGTTGCCGTCGGAGGCCGTGAGAGTCACGCCGCGCACCAGGAGATTGCCGGAACCGAAAGAAAGGGACGTGTTAAGGTTTATTTCAAGAGATTTGACGTTGGCGTCGCCCTTATAAAGGTTCTTCGGCATATCGGCGGTATGCGTTACCGTGAACGAGCTTGAGAGCAAGGCTGCGGCCGAATAGAACGGGAATGGCATGGCCGGATATACTGAAACGCTGGAGAAGGAATTTTTATCCCTTGCCAGTATGTCCGAGGTGGAGGCGATGCCCGCCTTAAAGTTGTTTGAGACCGTGGTGGGGCTTATGTCGGCCCTTACGACAACCGTCACGGACGACCCCGCCGGGACCACCACCGTGTTAATCAGCGGTATTGACGCGAATCCGCCCGTGGTTTCAAGCGTCGTGGAATCTTTCGACCCGTAAATTATCGACCCGTCCAGGCTTGTCACGTATATTTTTGAGAGCAGGTTTGCCGGGATCAGGGGGTTCATATTAATGTCGGCCAGCGCGACCTTAAGGTTGTTGACCTCGGCTGAAGCGTAGCTTGCCGGGACCGGGCTTGAAAAATAAACGTTGAAAAGCTGGACGTTCTTCTGGCCCTTGTTGATGTTGGGGGCTATGACGCTTACCGCCCCGGCCGATATGGAAACCGCGGCCGGCTCGATGGTCGTATAATTGGAGTTCATTGTGAAACCGGTGGAGTCGGACGGGGAAGCCGATACGGTTACGGGCGCCAGCGTGTAATTATCGACCGCTGTGACCGCGTTCCCGGAAATAAGCGAAAGCACAAAGTTATCGCCGGCGGATACGGCCGACGGGGTTATGGAAATGTAAACTGTGGTGGTGACAGAGGTTTGAAAAGGAACGTTAAGCGAAGATATTGGTATGATAACGGCGGTCTGTGCGTCCGGTATGGCGGCGCCGCTGCTTGAGCCGTAAACAGTGCCGTTTGTCGCGTCCTGGATGCGTATGTTTGAGATAATATCAGCAGGGTCAAGCACGGTTCCGTAAGGGGAATTGGACTGCACCGTCAAAGTAATGGATGTTACTATTATGGGGGCGGCGCCCACTGCGGAATTGTTGTAAAACGAAAGCTCCATCGGGATAAGGTTCTCCTGGCCCGTGGACGAATACGGCTGCATTGTGCCGTTGGTGTGGGAAACAAGAAGGGAAGTGGCGGGCGGGGCCTGGACTATCTGCAGGACGGCAGGATTGGCCGGAGCGCCGATCGGATTTACAGCCGGGGTGGAAACGCCAGAGAACCACGCAAGGCCGTTTGATTGCATTTCGATCGTCCCGCCGGCCGTGGATGATGAAATATCAACTGTGACGAATATTCCGGAATTATTTGTGACGGAAATAGCGGGGTTATCGTTCCATACATTGCCGCCGCTAACGGCGAAAGCACCGGGGATGACATGCGCGTCCGAAAAATTATCGTCGGATGAATACCACAACTTCACAGAGCCGGCTTGAATGGATGCCGGTTCCGTGGCCGGACCCTGGGACCATGAATCCAGGGCATTGGTAATGGAAATGGCCTGCAGCGAGTCATCGGTCCCGTCCGTTGATATTTTCATATGATAAACGAGATTGTTGGTCGTCCCGGCTTCAAGATATGCGCCGTCAACGCCGACACGCGAAATGGCGACTGAAGTTACCGCTGAAAAGAGATCTATCGGCAAAATAAAAAGCAGGATTAATAAGAAAAGATTCTTGATTTTTTTCATGAAAACTCCTTTATCCGGCGGGGGCATAAATAAATAATTTAAAAGCGAAAACCGCCTGATATCGTTTTTGTTATTCGTTCTATTATCGGTATTGATGAAATAAAGATTAAATATTATCGTATTTAAAAGCATATTCCAATATGGGCGTATTGTCAAGCGGGATGTCCGGGTATTATATGATTTTTCTTATCAACAAGATTTGCGTCTTAATATGGAAAAAGTGCAATTTTTTTATCATTGTATGAAACCACAAGTGCTTGTAGATGGGAAATCCGGTTTATACATCATATAGCGCATTTTTTGTCTTTTAAATAAAGGGTTTTACATAAAAAACACATTAAACCATTTTACCTGCTTGACAATACTGTTATCAAGTAGGTATAATTGTATCGTTCCTGATCAAAGGGAATCATTATATATGCACGTGCGGATTTTTATTAACAGGAGGTTTTTTTATGACCAAAGAAGATGCGGCTTTACTGGAAAAATCAAAGGCTCAAAAACCTGCGGACGGAAAAACATTATTCGGGATCAGGGAGGTGGCCATGATGCTCGATGTCCACCAGCAGACCCTGCGCAACTGGGAAAAGAAAAGGGTTGTGGTTCCGCTGCGGGTCGGATCAAGGCGCGTTTATACCATGGATCACATTGAACTTTGCAAAAAAATAAAGGAATTTTCCGGGAAAGGCGTGCCTTTAAAGGGCATCAAGGAAATAATCGGCAGGATCTGAAAAACACCCTTGCAGGCGGAGGCCTTAAATGCAGTCAAAATCGGCAAAAGAGATGGTTGTAAAGAATTACATGGAAGATATAGTAAAAAGGAACATAGACGAGCAATATGAGCAAAGGCGGGATATTTGCAAGTGCGATTTGTGCAGGCTTGACGTTTATGCGCTTGCCATCAACCGCCTGCCGCCCCAATACGTGGTTTCCGACAGGGGTCATATATTCACCAAGCTAAAGGAGATGGAAGACCAGTTCAACGCCGACGTCACCAGGGAAGTGCTCAAGGCGATAGACTTCATAAAAACACGCAAA
Source organism: uncultured Spirochaetia bacterium (assembly GCA_964443355.1). Taxonomy (GTDB): domain Bacteria; phylum Oederibacteriota; class PGYV01; order PGYV01; family Palsa-1178; genus Bog-1181. The sequence goes on along the minus strand of CAYUDX010000012.1, from coordinate 38,659 downwards.
AGACACGAATAAAACATTGTGATATAAGACACTGCGGTAAAAGCAAGTTAGGGCATAATAGTAACGGGAGCACGGATCCAAAAGGGAGAGCATGGGTAAATTTTTTGACGGATCGAAAAAAGTTGTCACAGGTGCGGCCGGAAGGGCGCTGTTTGCCGTTTTAATCGCGGCATTTATGCTGCCTGCCAGGTTGTGCGCGGTGCCGGATGTTCCTTCGGATAAGATCAAAGGCGAGGACATAATAGCCTATGACCCTGCCGATGGTAAATTCGTTTATTCCGCCATGTCCGGAAATATCAGGAGGTCGGGGCTGGATGTTTCCCGGTTCGGGGTCAAACGCATACGCGCCTCGAAAGACGGGATGACGGACCTTTCGGAATATTCCCTTTCCGAAGGCGATGTCGACGCGCTGGCGGCAAGGCTGCACAAGCGAGTGGACAGGGCGTCGCTGAAAAGATCAAAGCTTAACACACGCAAATTAAAGGAAAATGTTTACAGGCTGGAGCTATCCGACAAGGCCGACGGGCAATGGTACAGGTTCCAGATGGACGTGCCGCATGGCTCCATTGTCGAAAAGATAATAAGGGACGACGGCGTTGAAATAACCAACGACCTTGTGCCCGACGGCACGGGGAATTACACGCTGAAAAACAGGTTTTACCGCGACGGCGACAAACTTTATTTTTACGACGACCCGATAAACGGATATTCGGTGGTACTGTACCCGGCATCGCCGAGTTTTTCCATGCTTATAGAAGAGGCTAGCGCGGCCGGAGGCGGCTGCGGCCAGATATCATGCATCATGTATCCTTATAACGGCGAGACAAACCTCGAAAATTACACCGCCATCGACCACCTGGGCAGGAGCGGCGATAACGGCATTGGAAGGAACGTGTCCAACGATGGCGGCAACAAGATGGCGTTCAGGTACCAGAGCTCCTCCAACGGGCTTTATTACCAGTACGGAAATACCGGCGCGACGGAGAATTCATACCCGGCGGTGCGCGGCAGGGCATTTACCCATGTGAGCCAGAATTACAACCACATGAACACCACGCCGTGGGGCCAGACCGAGGCGACCATAACCACGGTTTTCGACACCACGCAGGCCACCCCCGAGATACCTTTCACCATAACAAAGAAGACGATACTCCGCGGGAACATGAAATGGTTCGCCACCATATTTTACATAACGAATTCCGGGGTACAGGGGCTCACCGCAAACAACATAGATTTCTTCAATTGTTCGGACTTTGATTTTGACGGCGACCCCAATAACGACAGCTGCGCCTACGACCCGGCAAACGACACTGTTTTCGGATACAAACCCGGCGGGAACCCGATAGCTTACATGGGCTTTGCCAGCCCGGCTGCAAGCGTGGCCCACGACGTAAACGCATGGAACCTCATGTGGGGAGACGTTCAGAACGCGGCGCTGAACAATTCGAACCTTTACAACGGCGACGCCTCGGTCGCGACTGAATACAGCCTCGGCACCATGACACAGGGACAGCAGAAGGTGCAGGAGGTAATCTGGGGGTTCGGCAACACCCAGAACGCGCAGGGACAGGTCGATATGCAGAGCGAGATAAATTACGGACTCACGCAGCTGCACGACGTCGGGATATCGGCAATATCGGCGCCCGCAAACGGCGCCACCTTCCAGACGGCCCAGGGATACATAATGATAACCGCGACCGTTGTGGATTACGGCCTTCGCGACTGGACCGGCCTGCCGGTCCATGTGAAGATAACGGGCCCTTCGGGTTACTTATATAACGGCAATATGACCGCGGTAAATTTATCAATACCCGGGGCGGAAAGCGTTGTGACCGGATTACAGTGGAACATCGGGGCACTTGTCGCCGGGACATATACCATAAATGTTTACACCGACCTTACGACGGACATGGGAGTGACGGACCAGAATCCTTCCAACAACCAGCAGACAATAACCGTGAACATCGGCGGGATAACCTTGAGCCCGCAGACCAGCCAGACGGTCAACATTAACGCCACGGGAAACATAAACCTTACAGCGACAAATACTGGTGCGAGCGACACTTTTTACATATCGTTGTCCCCGGGAGCGACGAATTATGGCTGGCCTACTTACATTATTAATACGGCCAACGGAGTCACCATAGCCTCGGACACCAACGGCGACCAGACATGGGATTATATAAATCCGGCCTATCTTGTCAACGGGCAACCCGCAATAACGGTAAACAACGGGGCCTCCTATCCAATAACTTTCAGGCAAAGCGTGCCGGGAACCGCGATAGGTTCCCAGGATAACGCCACCATAGTTACATTGACGGGCAGTGCCACCGGCGCGGCGGCTTCGGCGCAGGAGGACACTCTTACGCCGGCAAACACTTCCGTTAACAAAACGCTCTGGCTTCACGGCTCGGTCCAGGCTCCGGCATCCATCGCATACAGCCTTACGACAATAACCGATACCGCCGCGGCAAATACCTACGACCAGCTGCAGAAATTTGACAATAAATTTTTTGCGCTTTCCCCGGCGCTTTACAGGAACCTAAATATAACCGGGAACATTCTCGTTAATTTATCAATGTCCGACAACAACCTGACCACATGCTCGCCCGACGCGCTCCTCTTTGCGACCAACGGTTCAAACACGATATCCATCGGGGAGCAGAGAGTTGGCGCCCTGGCGGCCATTGCCGACGCGGCCCCCGCAATGACGCAGCTCACGTTCCCCGTGGCAGGCGGCCTTAATATACCGGCGGGATATTATCTGGAACTTCAGTTCAGGAACGATTCGCTGACCGCCAATACGCCGAGGTATATCCGCCTTTATCATGACAGCCAGGCGGCCCCGACGGACCAGAGGTCGAACATATCGCTGAGCGTCTCCACATATATTGCCGTTGATTCGGCATATACATACGATTCTTCCGGCAACAGCAGGACGGTTTTCGGGCCGGGAAATCAGGTGACATTCGGGGCCCAGGTTTCGGACCCATTCGGCGCCTACGATGTGACAAATACAGCCATCGCGGTATTCGACCCGGCGGGCACAACGCGGCTTGCCACGACATTCATGGTAAACGACGCGACAGACACCGGGAATCCATCCGGATGGCGCCATTATACGAATAATTCTTACACTATCCCCGCGGCCCCGGTTTACGGGGTGTGGTCGGCGCTTTTGACGGCGTATGAAAGGAACGGAGTCACATCTACAAGGGTGTGCTATTTCACCGTTGCCGCGCCCGACCATATAAGGGTATTGCCGGTTTCGGCCACCCTTCCTATTAATAACAACATTCTTCTTAACGCACAGGTCGTTGATATAAACGGCAATTCAATCGCAGGCGCCGTATGGGTTACGATAACCGCCAATAATAACGGGGCATTTACATCCATACCCGGCGGATGGACGCTGGCCGGCCAGACGGCATACGGGCTCACGAACGCTTTCGGCTACGCCGCACTTACCCTGACAAGTTCGGTCGCGCAGACGGTTACGATAACTCCGAGTAGTTTGCTTGCCGGTTCACTGGCCCTGCCGGACAGGGATGAAAAGGCATACATATTATTTACAACGGCAACGCATGCCGTTGTTTATAATACCGACGGCATAGCGGCGGCCGGTATGGCCGGGACAGGCGAGGCTTTAAATCTCTGGCTGCTTGACCCTTCGGGCAACACCGTGGCGACGCAGCAATATGTGACCATAACAGCCGGCGGAAACGCGGTCTTTACAACGGTTCCTGCCGGATGGAGCGGTGTAAACACAGGGGTCGTTTACGGCCAGACAAGCGTCCTGGGAACCGCGGCTTTTGTCCTGAAGGACAACACGGTCGAGACCGTGACCGTTACGCCGAATTCAGGTTTGTGGGGGAACCACGCCCTTGATATTTCCACACAGGTGAAATTTGTGGCCGCCGGCGCAGATCACGTGGTCCTTGTCGGGCCGGGAGGATCGGCAACTGTGGGAACAACACAGACTATCAATATAAGCGTTGTTGATGCCGACGGTATAGTGGTGCCCGGCACTTATAATATTACGCTCACTTCTCCGGCCAAGGCTACGTTTACCGCGGCGACGCTCGGCGGGGTAACCGGACTTGGGACCGGGACCATAAGCGGCATGACCGCCGCTTCCGGGCTTGCCTCGGCAACTATGATGGATTATTATGCGCAGGCTATAACAGTGACCGTATCATCCCTGCTGCCCGGATCACAGGCCACGCCCGACAGGGACGTAAATGCAGCTTTGAAATGGATTGCGGGCGCGGCCGACCACACCGTGACTTATGCCGCATCGCGTTTTGCAATTATAGGGACAACGGATGTCATAACGGTGCAGGTGGTGGACGTTTACGGCAACAGCGTGGCAGGCACCTGGTCCATAAACGTTTCTACCACGGGGGCTTCCATATTTACCTCGACGACGCTGGGCTCGCCGGCGGGCCTGCTTTCATCAAGCGTTACAGGGACAACGAACGCTCTGGGGAGCGCAACTATCACGCTTTATAACGAGACCGCGCAGACAAACACGGTCACCGGCCATTCCGCGGCATTTGCCAATGCGGCGGCCGATATTGCGAGCCTTGTGACATTTATGGCCAGCATGCCGACACCGAGCGCCACGGCGACCTTTACCCCGTCGTATACAAACACGGCCACTTACACAAGGACGCCGTCATATACGCCGACCTTTACGGTGACACCTTCGGTAACAACGACGGGAACGCCGACGATAACCCAGAGCGTGACACCGACTGTAACAAAGACCGCCACCCCGACCGTTACGGCCACTGTGACGGGGACCATAACGCCGAGCGTGACGGCGACCATAACCCGGACAGTCACGCCTACGATTACGCCCAGCATTACCCCGACTTTTACCGGGACGGTGACACCGACAATTACGCAGACGGTAACTCAGACATCGACCACTACGGTTACTCCCACGATAACCCCGAGCGCGACACAGACGGTGACGCCGACGGTTACAAAGACAGTTACCCAGACAACGACCCCGACAGTCACCCAGACGGCGACGCAGACTGTAACACCGACCGTTACGCAGACCATAACGCCCACATATACGGTAACCCGGACGGTTACACAGACAATAACACAAAGCGCGACTCAGACAGTAACGCAGACCGGCACGCCGACGGTGACCGGGACGGTTACACAGACGTCGACGCCGACGGTGACCCCAACCGTTACTCAGACGGCAACTCAGACGGCAACCCGGAGCGTTACGCAGACGATAACGCAGACATCAACTCCTACGGTTACGCAGACAATAACGCAAACTTCGACACCAACTGTGACACAGACAATAACACAGACCAACACGCCGACTGTGACTCAGACGATAACACAAACTTCAACGCCGACTGTGACGCAGACAATAACACAAACTTCAACGCCGACTGTGACGCAGACGATAACACAGACTTCAACGCCGACTGTGACACAGACGATAACACAAACTTCAACGCCGACTGTGACACAGACGATAACACAAACTTCAACGCCGACGGTGACACAGACGGTAACACAGACTTCAACGCCGACCGTGACACAGACGATAACACAAACTTCGACGCCAACTGCGACACAGACGGTAACACAAACTTCAACGCCGACCGTTACAAAGACGATAACACAGACAAATACGCAGACGGTGACGCAGACGACAACCCAGACCAGCACACCGACAGTGACACAGACGGTAACGCAGACCAATACACCGACAGTGACACAGACAGTAACGCAGACCAATACACCGACAGTGACACAGACAGTAACCCAGACCGGAACGCCGACAGTGACACAGACGGTAACACAAACAAGCACACCGACAGTGACACGGACGGTAACACAAACAAGCACACCGACAGTGACGCAGACGGTAACGCAAACAAGCACACCGACAGTGACGCAGACGGTAACGCAGACCAATACGCCGACAGTGACGCAGACGGTAACCCAGACCGGAACACCGACAGTGACACAGACGGTAACACAAACCAGCACACCGACAGTGACACAGACGGTAACGCAAACAAGCACACCGACGGTGACACAGACAATAACGCAGACCAGCACACCGACAGTGACACAGACGGTAACGCAGACCAATACACCGACAGTGACACAGACAGTAACGCAGACCAATACACCGACAGTGACACAGACAGTAACCCAGACCGGAACGCCGACAGTGACACAGACGGTAACACAAACAAGCACACCGACAGTGACACGGACGGTAACACAAACAAGCACACCGACAGTGACACAGACGGTAACGCAAACAAGCACACCGACGGTGACACAGACAATAACGCAGACCAATACACCGACAGTGACACAGACGGTAACACAAACAAGCACACCGACAGTTACACAGACAATAACGCAGACCGGAACACCGACAGTTACACAGACAATAACGCAGACCGGAACACCGACAGTTACACAGACAATAACGCAGACCGGAACGCCGACGGTTACACAGACAATAACGCAGACCGGAACGCCGACAGTTACACAGACAGTAACGCAAACAAGCACACCGACGGTGACACAGACAGTAACCCAGACCGGAACGCCGACAGTGACACAGACAATAACGCAAACAAGCACACCGACGGTGACACAGACGGTAACGCAGACAAGCACGCCGACAGTGACACAGACAATAACGCAGACCGGAACGCCGACGGTAACGCCGACAACAACCCAGACCACCACACAAACGGTTACACAAACAATAACCCAGACAAATACTCCCACCGTTACTCAAACTATAACGCAAACAATAACCCAGACCACGACGCCGACGGTGACACAAACTATAACGCCTACTTTTACGGTAACACAAAGCGCGACGCAGACGGTAACGGGAACGGACACACAGACCGTAACACAGACAGACACACCTACCGTCACGCCCACCATTACCGGGACAAACACTCCTTTTACATTCTCGCCCACAATTACTGAAACATCATCCGTCACTCAGACAATAACCGAAACCGCCACACCGACGGTGACACAGACGGTAACGCAGACCGCCACGCCCACGGTTACCGGAACGGTAACGCCAACGGTGACACAGACAAATACGCAGACAGTGACACAAACGATAACGCAAACAGGGACACAGACTGTCACGCCGACGGTAACGCAGACAATCACGCAGACAGTGACACCGACAACAACGCAGACAATGACGCAGACTGTCACTCCCACGGCAACACAGACAAATACGCAGACAGTGACGCCGACGATAACACAGACAGGCACGCAGACTGTCACACCCACGGTAACGCAGACAAACACGCAGACAGTGACACAGACAATAACGCAGACAGGGACACAGACTGTTACGCCGACGGTGACACAGACAGATACGCCGACAGTAACTTCCACAATAACACAGACAAATACGCCGACGGTGACACCGACGATAACGCAGACAGGGACGCAGACTGTTACGTCCACGGTGACACAGACAGATTCGCCGACAGTGACTTCCACAATAACACAGACAAATACGCAGACAGTAACACCGACAATAACACAGACGGGGACACAAACTGTTACGCCGACGGCAACACAGACAGATACGCAGACAGTAACTTCCACAATAACACAGACAAATACGCAGACGGTGACACCGACGATAACGCAGACAGGGACGCAGACTGTTACGTCCACGATAACGCAGACAAACACAGAGACAGTGACTCCGACAACAACACCGACTAACACATCGACAGTAACTTCCACAATAACACAGACAAACACGCAGACAGTGACACCGACGATAACGCAGACTAATACGCCGACAGTAACTTCCACAATAACACAGACAAACACACAGACAGTGACACCTACGATAACACAGACAGTGACACAGACGGTAACGCCGACGATAACACAGACAGTGACACAAACTGTTACGCCGACAATAACACAGACAGGCACGCAGACAGTGACACAAACTTCCACCTCAACAGTGACACCTTCAATAACGCAGACAGGGACGCAGACTGTAACACCCACGGTAACACAGACAAACACGCCAACAGTGACACCGACAATGACGCAGACAGGGACGCAGACTGTAACACCCACGGCAACGCAGACAAACACAGGGACAGTGACACCGACAATAACGCAGACAGGAACACAGACTGTCACACCCACGGTAACGCAGACAAACACAGAGACAGTGACACCGACAATGACGCAGACAGGAACACAGACTGTCACACCCACGGCAACGCAGACAAACACAGGGACAGTGACACCGACTATAACACAGACAGGAACGCAGACGGTTACCCAAACCGTGACAACCACTATAACCGGGACAATGACGCCGACCTATTCAAACACTTACACCCAGACGGTTACGGCAACTATTACCACAACTGTTACGCCGACGGTGACGCAGACTATTACCTCCACCGACACGCCGACCGTGACCGCGACAATAACGGGAACGATAACTTCATCCATAACAGAGACTGTTTCATCAACAGTCACTGCAACGGTAACCCGGACCATAACACCGACTGAGACGCAGACCGACTCTCCGACTTCGACCGGGACCGATACACAAACGGTAACTTCTACGGCAACGCCATCAGTGTCGCAAACTATCACCATTACAATAACCTCCACAATTACGCAGACGATTACGCCCACAATAACCGCGACAATAACCGGAACCTGGACTCCGACTGCGACTCCGACGCAGTCCATGACGGTTACCCAGACAATAACAGGGACACAGACACCCACGGTAACCGAATCCGCCACAGAGACCTCAACCCCGACCGTCACCGCGTCCGGAACGCCGACTTATACGCAAACCGTTACCGGAACTCAAACGCAGACGGTAACACAGACCATAACCCCGAGCATCACACATACGATAACTGAAACAGTGACACCGACATATTCATGTTCAGAAACACCCTCGGGAACATGGACTCAGACTGTGACGGGCACTTGCACACAGACCGCCACCCAGACCATTACGCAGACATTTACACCAACAGACACTTCCACCGTGACTTCCACGGTTACCGGGACGGTCACATCCACGGTATCCGCGACATATACCCCGACGTTTACCGACACCCTGACTCCAACACAGACAGCCACCTTTACCGCGACTCCCACATTCACGGAGTCATCCACAGATACTTTTACCGCGACAGGAACATTTACAGAGACCGTTTCATTGACCCAGACGGAGTCATACACCGCAACACCTACTTTCACAGGCACGCTATCCTTTACGCCTTCATACACGTTTACCGCGACACCGACTTTTACGGTTACGCTGACATACACGTCCACTTATACGGCGACGCCAACCTTTACATATACATTTACTGCCACTTATACTCCGACGTCTTCAAATACGCCCACAATAACCCCCACATTTACAGTAACCGAGACCGCAACTTTGACCGCAACACCTTATGGAAAGAACAGGGTGCAGGCTTCAATTTATGACGCCAATGGAGCAACAGTGGCCACATTACTCCCCGGGGGAAGCGACCTGATAATACACGATTTCACCTATTCGGCGAACCCGTTCACAGATAACGGCATAAATATATTGAATATTTACGATTCCAACGGACATTCTTTTGCCCAATGGGATGGAAGGAATTTTGGAAGGACCGCAGTGCCGAGCGGCATATACATGGTGCATGTTGTGACGATCGACCCGGACGGCAACAGTTATGTAGTGGATCTGCCGCTCGACGTAATAGCGGTTGGTTCGGACGGGGTTGCGGGATTCTCCATAAGAGATCTCGGAGCGGAATATGTAATACAGTCGCAGGTGACGAATGTGGACTGGATAAAAATAAGGATATATAACCTGAACGGCGAGCTGATAAAAGGGTTCGAGATGGCGCCGTCGTCGGGCCAGTTCAGCGCGTCATGGAACAAGAGGACCACATCGGGCGCAAGGGCCGCAAACGGCATATATGTTGTCGTAATAGAATTCAAGGACAGCGGGACCGGTTATCTGGACAGAAGGATAGAGAAATTGTTCCTTAAATAGCGGCTATTTTGAGCCGCTAGTAATGGGTATAATAACAATTGACAACCGCCATTTTTTTTGGTATTTTTCATTGGATTAAAAAAGGTAATATAAAAGACCAATATATTAGGAAACCAATATTCGGCGTGGATGAAAGTAACGGTCGGTATTGGTTATTTTTATACCCCAAACGGAGGTTATTATGGCAAATCCCGAGTTATTGAAAAACAAGTGCGTTGAAAACAGCTATGCGCGGCTGATGTCGCTGAACAATCCGGACCTTGTTAATTTTATAGCCGAATACGCGGAATACTGCGATCCGGATTCCGTATATGTTTGCACCGATTCCGGATCGGATGCCGCTCTAATGAAAAAAATGTCGATAGAAAAAGGCGAAGAAAGGCCCCTGAAAATAGCGGGTCATACCATTCATTTTGACGGAGTAACAGACCAGGGCAGGGATCCCAGGAACACAAAATTTCTTTATGAAAAAGGAAAGGAACTTGAGGGGTTAAGCGGGATAGACAGGGAAGCGGGCTTGACCGAGATTAACGGGATATTAAAGGGAATAATGAAGGGAAGGCAGATGCTGGTCCTTTTCTTTTCAATGGGGCCGGTTGATTCACCTTTTTATATACCCGCGGTCCAGCTGACGGATTCCTATTATGTCGCGCATTCGGAGCTGATACTTTATAGAAAGGGCTATGAGGGGTTCAAAAAAGCGAAACCTGCGGCGTTTTTTAAGGTGGTCCACGCCACGGGCGAAACGGAAAATAACATAAGCAAGAACGTCGAAAAAAGAAGGATATATATAGACCTTAAGACGGAGACTGTTTTTTCCGTGAACACCCAGTACGCCGGCAATACAGTTGGGTTCAAAAAACTGGCATTAAGGCTCGCCATACAAAAAGCCTCGCGTGAAGGCTGGCTCGCCGAACATATGTTCCTGATGGGGGTAAAAGGCCCCTGGGGAAGGAAGACCTATTTTTCCGGAGCTTATCCTTCGATGTGCGGAAAGACTTCAACGGCCATGGTAGAGGGCGAGTCCATAGTGGGCGACGACCTCTCATATCTGCGCAATGTCAACGGCGTGGCCAGGGCAGTGAATGTCGAGAAGGGAATATTCGGGATCATTCAGGACATTAATCCAAACGGGGATCCGCTTATCTGGAACGTATTGAATACCCCCGGGGATGTGATATTCGGGAACATCATGGAAAGCGGCGGAGAGCCTTACTGGCTGGGCGACGGAAAGGAACTTCCTGAAAAAGGGGTCAATTTCGCGGGAGAATGGGCAAGGGGTAAAAAAGACGCGGCAGGCAAAGACGCGCCGACGGCGCACAAGAACGCGCGTTACACCATAGACCTTGAGGCCTTAAGGAACTGCGATCCCAAGCTAAACGACAGGAACGGCGTGGACCTTGGCTGCATCGTATTCGGCGGCAGGGATTCGGACACATGGGTGCCGGTCAGGGAATCTTTCGACTGGAACCACGGGGTCATAACAATGGGCGCGTCCATAGAGTCGGAAACTACCGCGGCCACAACGGTCAAAGAGGGAGAGCGGGTCTTCAATATCATGTCCAATATGGAATTCTTATCAATCCCGATACCCAAATACCTGGAGGATTACCTCGATTTTGGCAAGGGATTGAGAAAAGCCCCGAAGATATTCGCCTGCAATTATTTTTTGAGGGACATGCAGACAGGCAAGTGGCTAAACGGCGTCAAGGACAAAAGGATATGGCTGAAATGGATGGAATTAAGGGCGCACAATGAGATAGGCGCCATAAGGTCTCCGGGAGGCTTTATCCCGAAGTACGAGGACCTGAGGAGGCTTTTTAAGAAAGTAATGAAAAAGCAGTATACCCTCGAAGATTACAACGCGCAGTTCCTCATCAGGATCCCGCAGAACATCGCGAAGATAGAGAGGATAATGGAAGTTTATACTACAAGGATACACGGAGCCCCCAGGGTAATCGTAGAGGTGCTCAAGGAAGAAAAAGAAAGGTTCCTTGCGTTAAAAGCTTCAAAGGGTGATTTTGTAACGCCCGACAAGCTTATATAATTGTCATGAAAAAAAGCCGCGGTTAAAACCGCGGCTTTTTTTTTGCCCGTTTTAACCTTCCGGGCAAAGACCTTGACAAGCCGCTTTTAATCGTATAGTATCAATATGTAAAACACAAAGGCGGTTCATAATGGAATATTCCAATAAATTAAACTTATCCCAGGGATTAAAACAGGAACTCGGGTTAAAACTTACACCGGAAATGCGCTTAAGGCTCGACGTCCTGCAGGCCACGCACCTTGAGCTCAGGGACATACTCAACAAAGAACTTTCCGAGAATCCCGTGCTTGAGGACTTTATAGAGGATGACGACGAGTCCATCGTCCGTTCCGAGTCCGCGGAAAAGGCCGAGAAGACGGAAGACTTGAGCCGAGGGACGGAAGAGACGCACCTGGACGAGCTTGACAGCGGCAGCTATGAAAATCTTTTTGAAGCCGAATACGACAATAGGAGCGCCCCTGCGGAATATAATCCAGAAATGGGTAAATTTGAGGATTATAAGTACAACTCCATGAGTTACGAGGAGAAACCCGACCTTGGTGATGAACTTACCAGGCAGGCAAATGCCGCAGGGCTCAATGATGAGGCATACCTGTCGGTGGTGTCTCTGATATCGAGCCTGGATGAAAAGGGGTTCCTTACAAAAGATCTGGATGAAATATCCTCCGAAACGGCTATAAGCAAAGAGGCGCTGTTAAAGGCCCTCGAGATACTGAAATCATTCGAGCCGGCTGGAGTCGGAGCAACCGATGCAAGGGAATGCCTGCTCATACAGCTGAAATTGCGCGGGCAGAAAGACACTCTTGCCTATAAAATAGTTGAAAAGGAATTCGCCCTGCTCTCTAAGCAGAACTATTCAAAACTCGCCTCCGTATTCAAGGTAAAGGAAGACGATATAAAAAAAGCCGAAGAAGTCATCAAAGAACTTTCGCCTTTCCCCGCGGTTGATTTTGCGAAGGGGACCAACGAATATGTGGTGCCGGACATCGTTGTCACGGAAGAGGACGGCTCCTACAAGGTGCATGTGCCTTCGAATTTCCCGGAGGTAAAGATAAACCGCAAGTATTTGAACATGTACAAGGAAAAAAAGGAGACCAGGGATTTTATAAGGGCTTATGAGAACAGGGTAAAAGAGCTCCTGAAGGCGCTGGAAGAGCGCAATAAGACCATAGAAAACGTGATAAAAAAGATAATAACATATCAGGAAGGTTTCCTTAAGAACGAGGAAGCCGGATTAAAACCGCTGACTTACAGGGAAATAGCCCAGGAAACCGGCATATCGGAATCAACCGTATCGAGGATAGTTTCTAAAAAATATATACAATTGCCAACGGGCGTTTATCCGATGAAGAAATTTTTTATGGCCGGCATTGAAACCAGCAACGGCGGGGGGCAGATGGCCAATGCCGTCATAAGGGACAAAATGCTCAATCTCATAGGGGCCGAAGACATAAAGAATCCGCTTACCGACACGGATATCGAGAAGATACTCAAGGAGCAGGGAATTCCCGTCGCGCGCAGGACCGTTACGAAATACAGGGAACAGCTCGGACTTTTACCCGCAAATATGAGGAAAAAATAGGGGTTAAACTCCTTAATTGACATAAGTTTTATAATATGGTATTTTTATAAGGTTGGTGGTATAACTGTTATATATACAAAAGCGTGTTTTTGCGCTTTTAATAACTTCAGGAGGTTCGACTTGGAGATCAACATAACCGGAAGGCATGTAACCCTCACAAAGGCCATAAAACAGTATGCGGTCAAAAAACTCAAAAAAATCGAGGAATATTTTGATTTTAAGGAACACGGGGAATTGCACATCATTCTGGAAGTCCAAAAATACAGGCAGCTCGCCGAAGCTAATCTGACATCAAAATGGCACAAATTTTCGGCCAAAGTCGAGACAAAGGACCTCTACTCCTCGATAGACATGATCGAGGACAAGCTTTTGTCCCAGATAAAAAAATTAAAGGACAAGCTTGACCGCAGTGAAAAGAAGAAGGACAAAAGGATAAATATTCTGGCCAATATGGGCCCGGTTACAAACGTCAAGGGGGAGAAATACAACGAGATAGTCGAGGAAGAGGACATTCAGGCCTTAAAACCCATGAATACGGAAGAGGCAATGGAAGAACTGTCGATCGCAAAGGAACAGATCATGATGTTTTTTAACGTTGATTTCAACAAGGTATGCCTGTTAAGGAAAAGAAAAGACGGAAAATACGGATTAACGATCTCAAAATACTAAAAAATAGAGGTGACGATTCATTATGAGGATCCTGGATTTTCTTGAAAAAGAGAGCATAGAGCTGAATATAACGGCCAAGACAAAAAAAGAAGTAATTGAAGAACTTGTTGAAATGCTGGCAAAAAAGAGCGTAATACTGGACAAGAAAGCCACGATTGATTCGCTGATGGAAAGGGAAGAACTCGGCTCCACGGGAGTCGGGCAGGGCATAGCAATCCCGCACAGCAAGACAAAGGGCGTAAAAGATCTTGTCGCGGCATTCGGAGTATCGAAAGAAGGGGTGGATTTTGACGCGCTTGACGGGGAACCCGTGAACATATTTTTCCTGCTTCTTGCGCCTGAAGGGGCCGCGGGCCTTATGCTCAAGGCGCTGGCAAGGGTTTCGAATTTCCTGAAGAACAAATATTACAGGCGGAAAATACTCGAGGCGAAAGACAAGGCAACCGTGGTTCAAACAATCGAAGAAGAAGAAAAGACAAAGCAGTGAACCGGCGGGCCCCAAAAAATATCCGGGCAGCCTTTTAGGAGATTTCCGGATGAACTTTATCACCGTTAAAGAATTTTTCTCCGATAACAAGTCAAAGCTTCACCTGCGCGTCCTTACGGGCGGTGAATATTTATCCAAGAAAAAAATAATCGTGTCCGATATAAACAGGCCCGGGCTTGCCCTTGCCGGCTTTTTTGATTATTTCCCGTATGAACGCATCCAGATATTCGGAAAGACCGAGTTTGCCTACCTGAAGAACCTTGGCAGGGAAAAGGCGAACAGGGTCATCGAAAGGCTCTTTGCCGCCAACATCTGCTGCGCGATTATTTCCAGGAATCTTCCCGTGCCGTACAATTTCCTGTCGATCGCCCGCAGGCACCGCATCCCCATCATGATGTCTTCCGTATTCACCACAAAGCTCATAAGCTCGATCGTGACATATCTCGATAAAAAAATAGCGCCTAAAATAACCATGCACGGCACGTTCGTCGATGTTTACGGCATCGGCGTGCTTATAATAGGAAAGAGCGGCATAGGAAAGAGCGAAATTTCCCTCGAACTGATAAAGAGGGGCCACAGGCTCGTGGCGGACGACCTGGTTGAAGTGACAAAGCTCTCGGAGGACGCGCTGGAAGGAAAAGGGCTCTCGATCATACAGCACCACATGGAGATCAGGGGGGTCGGTATAATAGACATAAGGAACCTTTTCGGCGTCGGTGCGGTGCGCGACGAGCAAAAAGTCGAGCTTGTCATGCATCTTGAGGAGTGGGAAAAGGGAAAAGATTACGAGCGACTTGGTATCGAGGAGGTCCAGGAGGATATCCTCGGAGTCAAAGTGCCGAAAATAATCCTGCCGGTGAAGCCGGGCAGGAACCTGAGCGTGATAATAGAAGTCGCCGCTATGACGCAGCGTTTAAAGGCCAGGGGATACAATCCGGCCAGGGAACTTAATAAATCGATAATAAAATGGATGAAAAAGGAAAAGAAAAGCACCAAGGAGAATGCGGATGTTTCAGATAAATAAATGGCTTTATCCGGGTATCAGGATGAAAAGGTGGATATTTTTGTTTGTGTTCAGCATTATAGTCCTGGTGGTCGGGGCGTCCGGGTTCCTGGGTGAAATGGTAAAAAATGTCCGGATAGAAAAGATGAACATAGACTGGATATTCAAGAAGCTCCAGCACCTGAGAGCCATCGACTATCTGCTGATTGTGCTGGCTTTTTCCGGCATAATGCTTGCCTGGAGACGGTCGACTTTCGCCATGCTCACGCTGGTGTCGTCCGGCAGGGAGAAAGAATTCCTGAACAAGGCATACAGGGAAGAAAAATTGAAACGCGGGCCGAAAATAGCCGCGATAGGCGGGGGCACTGGCATGCCCAATGTGTTGAAGGGCATGAAAGAATTTACCGGGAATTTATCCGCGGTTGTCACCGTGGCGGACGACGGGGGTTCTTCCGGCAGGCTGAGGAAGGATTACCGCATACTTCCTCCCGGAGACATAAGGAATTGCCTTGTGGCGCTTGCCGACGAGGAAACTCTGCTGGGTAGGCTTTTCCAGTACAGGTTTTCGCAGGGCAAGGAATTAAAGGGGCATAATTTCGGGAACCTTTTCATAACCGCGCTTACCCATGTCGTCGGGGATTTTCCAACGGCCGTAAATGAATCCTCCAAGGTTCTTGCCATCAAGGGAAAGGTGCTTCCGGTTTCGCTTGACAATATAGAGCTTGGCGCCAGGCTCAGCGACGGCCGCGTTATAAAAGGCGAATCGGCCATACCGAAAGCGGGCGGCCGCATTGACAGGGTTTTTATAACCCCTGAAAAGGCAAAACCCTACACTCCCGCCGTGGATGCCATTAAGAACGCGGACGCGGTCATAATAGGCCCGGGTTCGCTTTATACCAGCATTATCCCGAACCTCCTTGTCCCAGGTATTAAGGAAGCTCTTCTTAACACAAAATCCGTAAAGATATACATATGCAATATCATGACGCAGGAGGGGGAAACCGACGGCTATACCGTATCGGAACACCTCGAGGCCATATTCAACCACACCGGGCACAGGATGGTTGATTATGTGATCGCCAATAACAAGCTCCCCAGCGATGAGGTGCTGAAAAGGTACGAAAGCGAGAAGGCATATCCGGTGAAAATTGACAGGGAAAAGATAGCGGGCATGGGCGTAACGCTCATACAGGGCAAGCTTTTTGCGGACGGACCATACATCAGGCATTCGCCGGAGCAGCTCGCCAAAATGATCATGAAGATAATAATAGTTTAAAGGAGAGTAAATTGAAATGGTTGGAATAATAATAATCTCGCACTCCACGCTTGCCGAGTCGCTGAAGACCACGGTGTCTTTAATTGTCGGGGAGAAGGATAACGTGCACACTCTTGGGCTGATGAAGAACGACAGGCTGGAGGATTTCGCCTCGCGGCTCAAAAAGGCCGTTCAGGAAACCGACAAGGGCGACGGCGTCCTTATCCTCGCGGATATGTTCGGCGGCACGCCGTGCAATACGGCGCTATCGCTTTTCGGAACCAACGAACAGGTGAGGATAATCACGGGAGTCAACCTGCCCATCGTGATCGAGGCCATAATGCATTCCAACAGGCCCGTGGAAGAGCTGGGCAAGATAATAATGGAAAGGCGCGACAAGTCGATAATTGACGCTAAAGCCATATTCAAGAACAGGGGATAACAAATGCCTATATTGCTCACGAGGATAGACGACAGGTTGATACACGGACAGGTGGTTGTCGGCTGGGCGCAGGCCCTGAAGATAAACCACATCATAGTGGTGAACGACGAGATCGTAAAAAACGACATGCAGAAATTCCTTTTTAGGATGGCCACGCCCAATGACATCAACCTTTCCATACTTACGGTCGAAGAGGCCGCCGACAAAATTAAGGGCAGGGAATTTGACGACGATTCGGCCATGATCCTTGTGAAGGCGCCGGCGGATATTTATAACGTTATAAAGGCCGGCGGAAAAATATCCGAGATAAACATCGGCGGCATGCATTTTGAGAACAACAAAACACAGCTTTTTGACGCTGTGTTCGTTGATGAAAAGGATATCGGGGTGTTTAAGGAACTTGATTCAATGGGGGTCATTCTGGACGTCCGTATGGTCCCCACAGACCCCAAGCGTAATATTATCAGGGCCATCGAGGAAAAGTTCGGCAAGAAACCTTAAAATTGTGATAAAGGGGTTGAATTGGAACTTTTATTAAGCGCAAAAATAGTCCTGGCTGCGGCGATCGGGGCGGCACTGGAACTTGACGCCTATTTTATCGGCATGACGCTTGTTTCCCAGCCGATAATAGCCGGCGGCATAGCGGGATGGATATTCGGGGATTTTTTTACAGGCATTTTTATAGGGAGCCTTGTCCAGCTTGTATGGATATCGCCCCCGGTCGGTGCTTATGTCCCGCCGTCATCTTCGGCCATAGCTTATACGGCCACGGTATTGTGCCTGAATATGAACGTGCTTTTTGTCCACAAGGAATTTGACGCTCTTATCATGTTCGGGCTGGTCATCGGGACCGCGACGGGATATTTCGTGGGACAGGCGGACATATGGAACAGGAAATTGAACACATTGATACTGCATCTTTTTGAGCCGGCGATATTAAAGGGGGGCATATGGCCCGTCCTTGCGGCGCAGGCTTTCGCGCTTGCGGCGAAGTTTTTTAGGGACGCCGTTTTTTATTTCATTGTTTTTGCATTCGGGACCGGGATTGCGGCAAAAATATTCTCATCCCTGCCGCCGGACATACTCAAAGGCCTTGAAAAAGCCCTCTGGGTGATGCCGGTAATAGGGCTTGCCGTGATTTACGAGACGTTCAGGACCAGGATAGGGGAAATGCTGCATATAGCGCTTTTTCTTGTTTTTTACCTTGTTTTCTGGAAATTCAGGCATGTCGAGCCTGTTTTTTTTATGCTGGCTGCGGCGGCAGCCTGCGGCGTTGTAATCTATAATTTTGTATGGAACAAAAGGAGCCGGTAAAAATGCAGACAAACGGTCCAAAAAAGATGATAAGTCCGTTAAACCTGCTGTGGAGCGGTTTCAAACTCAACCTGCTCCATCTGGCCTGGAATTTTGAGAGGCTGCAGAACCTGGGATTCTATTTTTCGCTCCACAACATGCTGAGGAAAATATACGCCGGAAGGACGGAGCAGAGGCTTGCAGCCACGCGCAGGCATATAGGATTTTTTAACACGCATATATTTTTTTCCACGGCCCTGCTCGGCGTGATGGTCAGGCTTGAGGAGGACCTCTCCGATGAAACTCCAAAGGCGAAGGAGATGGAGATAGAAAGCACAAAGATGGGATTAATGGGGCCGCTGGCGGCCATAGGGGATTCGCTCTTCTGGTCGGGCTTAAAACCTTTTTCCCTTCTGCTCGGGGTTGGTATTATATGGCTGACGAAATTCACCTTTACCGGCTGGCTGGCGGGAGTCGTTATATCGCTTGCTTTTTACAATATGCTGCGCATAGTCATTAAATATTACCTGCTCTTTAAGTCATATTACAGGTACAGGGAGCTGTTTTCCTTCATACAGAAGGTAAAGTTCCAGGACATTATGAAAAGCCTGAAAGTCGCCGGAATGGGATTTTTGGGGGCTTTTACGGCCGTGTATCTCAGGGAAAAACAGCTGACCATAGTAGGTTTAAGATGGCTGGACTCCCTTGTGCTTTGCGGCGCCTTTATACTGGTCATCTGGGCGCTGAGGTCAAAAAAATCGGTTTCATTCATCTTCGGCGCGTCGGTGGCGGCATGCATCGTGCTCGCTTATATTACATAACCAAAACAGGAGAGATAAAATGCAATACAAAAAGAAAGTAAAAATAGTCAACAACGCCGGGTTCCATTTGAGGGCCGTCGCTGTGTTCGTTAAAGAGGCCGAGAAATTCAAGTCCGATATCAAAGTGCGCCACGACGAAATAGAGGCCGAGGGAAAATCCATAATGGGGTTGACCACGCTCGGCGCCGGCATAGGCGTGGAAATAGAGATAAAAGCCGACGGGCCGGACGCAAAGGAAGCCGTTGCGCGGCTTTCAAAGCTTATAGCCGATAAATTCGGGGAGGCGGAATAATGTATAAAGGAATAGCGGCGTCGCCGGGTATAGTCATCGGGCCGGCGTATGTGATATCAAAAAGGGCCGTTCAGGTGAACAAGGTCGAGTTGACGCCGCAAAAGATAGACGCGGAAGTCGCAAGGATGCACAGCGCCGTCGAGAGGACCAAGACCGATATTGGCACCATAAAGGAAAGGATCGTCCATGACATCGGGACCGCCGAAGCGGAAATATTCAACGCCTATCTTATGCTGCTTTCCGATCCAACTTTCGTTGGCAAAGCCGAGGAGATAATAAGGGGCCAGCTGGTCAATACCGAATACGCACTGCACATGGTACTTCAGAATTACGCGGAATTTTCCAACAGGATATCGGACTCATATTTAAAGGAAAGGTCGCGTGACATAAATTCGCTGGTCGACAAGATAATACACAACCTTGAGGAATCCGGAGAGAAGGACTCCAATGCCCCGGCCGACAAATATATCATCATAGCGCAGGACCTTTCGCCGGCGGATACGGCCGACATGAATAAGAACAGCGTGATGGGTTTTGTGACCGAGATGGGCGGGGCGACGTCCCATACCGCGATAGTGGCGCGATCGCTCGAGCTGCCGGCGGTTGTGGGAGTCAGGGATATAACAAGCACCGCGAAAACCGGGGACCTGGTCATTATTGACGGCGAAAAAGGCATAGTGGTCATAAATCCCAACCCGAAGATACTCGCGGCATACAAGGAAGAAAGGAAAAAATTCATCCTCAAACTGCGGATGCTTAAGAGGCTCAAGACACTTGACACCGTGACCATCGACAAGCACAAGGTGGAACTTACGGCAAATATAGAGTTTCCCGAGGAGATAGTGGTGGTGCAGGAGAACAATGCCGAGGGAGTCGGGCTTTTCAGGACGGAATTCATATACATCAACAAGTCCAACCTCCCGTCGGAAGAGGAACAGTTCGAGTCGTATAAGGCGGTCGTTCAAAAGATGAACCCCAGGCCGGTCACCTTGAGGACCCTGGACATCGGCGGGGACAAGTTCCTGCCTTATTTCAAGATCGCGCCCGAACAGAACCCGTTTTTGGGGCTGAGAGCCATACGCCTTACAATGGCAAATATCAATATGTTCAAACTGCAGCTGCGCGCCATACTCAGGTCATCGGCTTTTGGAAAGGTCAAGATAATGTTCCCCATGATAACCGTGGCAGAGGAGCTCGATGAGGCAAAAAAGGTGCTCGAAGAGGTAAAGGCGGACCTGAAAAGAAAAGAAGTTAAGTTCGACCCCAGCGTCAAGGTGGGGTGCATGATAGAAGTCCCTTCGGCGGCGATCATGGCCGACGAGCTTGCCAAAAAAGTCGATTTTTTCTCGATAGGCACCAACGACCTGATACAGTATACCGTGGCGGCCGACAGGGGCAACGAGTCTGTTTCCTATCTCTACGATCCCCTCAATCCGGCGGTTTTAAGGCTCATCAAAATGATATCCAACAGCGCCCACAAGGCGGGAATAAAGGTTTCCGTATGCGGGGAAATGGCCGGGGCGCCGCATCTTGCGTTCCTTCTTATAGGGCTGGGCATCGACGAGCTTTCGGTAAGCCCATCGTCCATACTGTCCGTAAAAAAATTGATAAGGTCCGTGTCCTTCAAGGACGCGCTTGATACCGCGGACGAGGCTTTGAGGGAGGACCGCGCATCCGTGATAAAAGACATGATTCTGACGCGGTTGAACCAGCTGCTCTACGCGAAAGAAAAGGGAGAAAAAAAATGAGGGTTCGCAAAGCCGTAATACCCGTGGCCGGCCTCGGGACCAGGTTCCTGCCTTACACGAAGGCCGTTCCGAAAGAAATGTTGCCGATAATAGACATACCCGCCATTCATTTCATCGTAAAAGAGGCCATCGATTCCGGCATTGAATCCATCCTTTTTGTGACAAGCAAGGAAAAATCATCGATAGAGGATTATTTTGACAGGAATTTTTACCTGGAGTATTTCCTCAATAAGAACAAGAACCAGGACGCGCTTGACCAGCTTAAAAGGATACCGGAAAATGTGAACATTTTTTCAGTGAGGCAAAAAGAGGCGCTTGGGCTCGGCCATGCCATACTCCAGGCCGCGGATTTTGTGGGAGATGAAAGCTTCGCGGTATTCCTGCCGGACGACCTTATATTCTCAAAGGTGCCGGTAATGAAGAAAATGATAGAGATATTCGAGGCGAAAGGCGAGGCTGTCGTGGCTGTCGAGGCGGTCCCAAAGGAAAAGATAAGCTCATACGGAATTATAAAACCGCACAAACTGGAAAACCGGGTATTTAAGGTCATGGACATGGCGGAAAAGCCGCCTGTAAAAAAGGCCTTTTCAAACCTTGCCATCGTGGGGCGCTACGTGCTGCCTTCGGCGGTATTTGACTATATAAGGAAGACGAAGCCGGGCGCGAAAGGCGAGATACAGCTGACCGATTCGTTAAAGGCCCTTATGACCGAACGAGGCCTTCTGGCCCATGAATTCGAGGGGGTCAGGTGCGACACCGGCGACAAATTCGAGTACATCCTTGCGACCCTTAAATACGCATCCATGCAGAAAAATTTGAGGGCAAAGCTTAAAAAGGCGATAAAGGATATATTTTGAGGATATTTACGCGGAAGTTAATGAAAATATAAGATTTCAGATCAACAACCGCTTTAATATTATATTTCCCGTAAATTACCACCTTGATTAAAATCATTAATGATGTATAATTTTTAATACAAAATACATTATAAAATAAAATAAAACGGTGGGAAATGCCGGGTAAATACCTCCTAAACATAAACGACAGCGGGACCAAGGAAATACTCAAGGCTTTTTTTACCCCTGAAAACGCCGCGAAAATAGCCCAAAACCTCATATTCAAATCGATAGAATTCCCCGAGGACGGCCCGGGCCCAATGGTCATATCCGCGCATATCCACGACCTTGGCGCGGCCCCGGCTTTTTACGAGATAGTCCCGCGCCTCATGGGCTCCGCAAGCGGCAGGGAGGTCAAATACAGCCTTGAGTTCTCCAAAGAAGTAGACCCGGCGCAGGCCATAAGGTCCTTCTGGACGGTATATAAGGGGCTCTTCGAAGCGGAAAAAGTGTGGCTGGATTTTGCTTCCGCAGGGGTAGAAAACAACGGGCTCGTTATAAAATGTTCCAATGACCTGGCGTTTTCAAGGCTCTCGGAAAAGAAGATAATAATGGCTCTGAGGGAAAAGGCACTTGCCTTTACCGGCAGGCACGTCGAGATAGCGGTCACAAGGGACCAGGCGCCCGCTCCGGCGCAGGATGCAAGGCCGGTGGTAACCAGCGTTCAGATCACGTCGTCCAGCATCGCTTCCTCAAAGGTTCTGAAAGAGGACGACATACCCGGCGAGGCGACCCGCATAGAGGACATTACCACAAAAGGGAAATATGTCATAGAAGGCCGGGTATTCATAACCGACGATGCCGATTACTGGCGCGACATGAAGGGCAAAGGCAGGGACGGCTCGGATTCCAGGATAATATTTTTTTACATGACCGACGACAACGATACGATAAAACTGTCGTGCTGGCTTGATTATGAGGACGGCCTTTTTGAGGCCATAAAAAAGATAAAATACGCGCGGGCGTTCATTGAGGCGGATTACTATCCCAATGAGATAGAAATGACGGGCAGGGTGAAGAAATTGAAGTTAATTCCGGCCCCGGAAGTGCTCGATTGCGCCCCTCAAAAAAGGGTGGAACTGCACGCCCATACGCAGATGAGCGCCATGGACGCGCTTACCTCGGTGACGGATTTCATAAACAGGGCCTCCAGATGGGGCCACCCGGCCGTGGCAATAACCGACCACGGCGTGGTGCACGCCTACCCGGAGGCTTACGCGCTGGTAAACGACAGGAAAAACCCGCTCCCTAACCCGATAAAGCTCATCCTGGGAATGGAAGGGTATCTTGTCCATGACGACACAAAAATAGACAGGAAAAAAAGCAAAAAGGACGACGACGACAAAGGGGCAAGGAAAGAAAAGCCTTTTCATATAATAATACTCGTTAAAAACAAGACGGGGCTTAAAAACCTTTATAAACTTGTATCGTTCGCTCACCTGGATTATTTTTACAAGAAACCCAGGATACCGAAAAAGGTGCTGGAGGCCAACAGGGAAGGGCTCATTATCGGGACCGCGTGCTACATAGGCGAGCTTTACCAGGCGATACTTGCGAAAAAAAGCGACGAGGAACTTGAGGCCATAGCGGCTTCATACGACTACCTTGAAATTCAGCCCGACGAGAACAACAGGTTCCTGGTGCGCTCCGGCGAGCTATCCTCGGAAGAGGAACTTCACGAAATAAACAGGAAGATATGCGCGCTCGGCGAATCGCTGGGAAAACCCGTGGTGGCCACAGGCGACGTGCATTTTCTCGACCCGCAGGACAGGATATACAGGGAAGTGCTGATGTCGGCCCAGGGGTTTGACGAGATAGGCGAGGGAGCCACGGCAGACCTTTCATTCAAGACGACGGACTGGATGCTGAAGGAATTTTCCTACCTGGGAGCCGAGAAAGCCCTTGAGGTCGTTGTGAAAAACACATGCCTTATAGCCGGAATGATAGACCAGAAAATAATGCCCGTTCCGGACAAACTTTTCCCGCCGACCCTGGATAATTCCGAAGATGAGATATCAAGGACCAGTTGGGACAGGGCCGCCGAAATATACGGGGTGAACCTGCCGGATATTGTTTCCGAAAGGGTAGACAGGGAGTTGAAGGCGATAATAGGCAACAAGTTCGCGGTTCTTTACCTTATAGCGAAAAAAATGGTGGAAAAATCCAACAGCGACGGCTACATAGTCGGGTCCAGGGGGTCGGTCGGGTCGTCCATAGTGGCTTTTTTATGCGGTATCTCCGAGGTAAACCCTCTGGCGCCGCATTACATATGCAAAGGCTGCCAGCACAGCGAATTCCTGAATTCCGACCTGGTGGGCATCGACCTTGAGGACAAGGAATGCCCTGTTTGCGGGCAAAAAATGGACAAGGACGGATATAACATCCCCTTCGAGACTTTCATGGGTTTCAAAGGGGACAAGGTCCCGGATATAGACCTGAATTTTTCCGGGGAATACCAGGACAAGATACACAAATTCATAATAGAACTCTTCGGCGCAGACAAGGTCTTCAGGGCCGGAACTATAGGGACGGTCCAGGACAAGACCGTGCGGAAGGAATATATACCCAAATATGAGGAGCGCACCAGGAAAAAAATAAAGGAAGCTGAGAAGGAAAGGCTGATAAAAGGGTGCATCGGGGTCAAACGCACCACGGGCCAGCACGCGGGCGGGCTCATGCTCGTGCCCAGGGACTGCGACATTTACGACTTTACGCCAATTCAGAACCCGCCGCAGGACAAGGAGACCATAACCACCCATTTTGATTTTAACCGCATTCACGACACACTGGTAAAGATCGACGCCCTGGGCCACGACCTGCCCACGAGTTTAAAACGCATATGCAACGACCTCAACATAAACGTCAACGACATACCCATAGACGACAGGGACACCATGAAACTTTTTTCCGGGGTATCCGTGCTTAAGGTCGACCCGAAAAATTATTCGCCCGCCATCGGCACCCTGGGAGTGCCCGAATACGGGACAAAGTTCACCAGGGAAATGCTCGCCATGACGAAGCCAAAGACATTCAGCGAGCTTATTTATATCGCGGGATTGTCCCACGGCACCCTGGTATGGAGGGGAAACGCTGAGGAGCTCATCAAGAACAAGACCGCGACCCTTAAAGAGGTAATATCGGTCAGGGACGATATCATGAACTTTTTGATATCAAAGGGGCTGGCCAAGGACATATCCTTCCAGATAACGGAAAGCGTCAGAAAAGGAAGGGGGCTCATCCCCGAATGGGAAGAGCTCATGAAAAAGCACAAGGTGCCCGACTGGTACATCCTTTCGTGCAAGAAGATAAAATACATGTTCCCGAAGGCGCACGCCGTGGCGTACGCCATAATGGCGTTCAGGATAGCCTATATGAAGGTGCACCAGCCGCTCTATTTTTACGCGGACTATTACAACAGGGACAAGGCGGGATTTGAATATGATTTCGCCTCCATGGACCTTAAAAAGCTTGCGCATGCCAGGAGGGAACTGGAACTGAAGTTCAGGAACGAAAAGGGAAAAAAAGAGGAGTCGCAGCTCAAGGTTGTGGAAGTGATGTTCGAGATGAAGGAGCGCGGCTTTGAATTCATGAACGTGGACATTTACAGGTCGGACCCGCACATATTCAGGGTGCAGGATTCTAAGATATTGATGCCTCTTACCATAATACCCGATCTCGGGGAAAAAGTGGCCGATGCCATAGCGGCCGAAAGGATAAAATCCAGGTTCAAATCCATGGAAGACATGGTAAAGAGGACGAAAGTAAACAAGAACGTGATAGAATTCCTCAACACAAGGGGCATTGCCGAAACAATACCCGCGACAGACCAGACGGTTATGTTCTGACCGTAAAAACCATGCAGGGGTAAAATGATAAAGATCAAAAGCCTTTACCTGTCGTCATCGCTCGCTTTTTTTGTCGTGGCCGCGTCGGCCGGAATTTTCCTTTTCAAGGGCGGTTTTTCATTCGCGGCCGCCGTCGTATACGCACTCCTGCTTGCCCTCTCGCCATACGCAATAAACGACGCCAGGATGGGAAAAAAAGAGGCGGCATCCCTTGTTTTCCTGGCATTATCGCTGTTATCCATTGCCGCGGGGCAGTTCGTGTTCTCGTTTTATAACGGCCAGATACTCTGGGCTGGAGCATGTTTTATGGCCGCGGGGCTGCTGTTCATCATTGTACGCGCGGCAAAAGCGTCTCCTGCGCCATCCGAAAAGAAAAATGACAAAACAAACGCCGGACTTGAGCTCGCCGCGCTGACATTAATACTCGCCTTAGCGCTTTTCCTGAGGCTTTACAAAAGCGGCTCGATACCACCAGGCGTGTGGTATGACGAGGCCCAGAACGGCCTCGAGTCTCTGGCAATAGCAAAAGGGACTCCGCTGCAGGTCTTCATTCCGAGAATGACAATGATGCCGGCGATGTTCTTTTACATTGCGTCCTTTTTCACGTCGCTTCTGGGCCCCGGTATTTTTTCCTTAAGGCTCGTGTCGGTCGCAGCCGGAGTGCTCTCGGTCGCCGCTTTTTATTTTTTCGCCAGGGCCGCCTTAAAGGATGTAAAACTGGCGCTTGCGGGCGCGGCGATGCTCGCGATGTCCAGCTGGCACATCACGTTTTCAAGGGTTGCCTTTCTTGGAATGCTCACGCTACTGCTTGAGGTCGTATGTTTTTATTTCTATTTTAAGGCCATGTCGCGGCGCTCGTTATTATTGAGCGTAATTGCCGGGGCGGCCATGGGGCTGTCGCTTTACACTTTCAGCGGCGCGGATTTTATACCCATAGTAATTGCGCTGCACTGCCTTTACCTGGTTTTCAGGAGGGGGAAAGAGCTTGCCGCAAAGGACCGCCGGAACATGGCGGCGATTTTCATGACCGCGGCGGTCGTCGCGGCTCCTTTGTTGATATACGCCGTGGAAAACACAGGCTTATTCACGAAGAGGATCCAGGACGTTTCAATAATGAACGAAATAAAGGCGCAAAAGAGCCTCGTGCCGGTGATAAATTCGGTAAAGACACACCTGTTGATGTTCAATTACGAGGGGGATTACAACGGACGCCACAACCTGTATAAAAAGCCAATGCTTGATTTTGTGGCCGGGGGTCTCCTGGCAGCCGGCCTTTTTATTGCGGTTGCGGATACCGCCTATGTTTTTTATCTAATATGGTTCCTGGTGATGCTGGGCGCCGGCGTAACAACAATATCCATAGAGGCCCCCCAGGCCTACAGGATAATAGCCATAGTGCCGTGCGTTTACATGCTCGCGCTTGTCGCCTTAAAGGAAATATTAAGGGGATTAAAGGCGGTGAACCCGTCAAAAATATTTTCATGGATATTAATAGGAACCGTGGTATTGTGCGCCGGGGCCCTGGACATCCACCGGTATTTTGTGCTTTACCCGGCGGATAAGGCGACCTACCTTTCGTTCTCTCCCGAGGCCAACGCGATCGCCGGATTTATCGGAGAAAACCGGGGAGATTATGCGATCTACACGTCGGAAGGGAGCAATCTGTACGGATTTTTTCCGTGGGAACAGAAGGTCATATGCGATTTTATTAATTACGGAAAAGACGGCTATATCTACATGACGGCCGACAACTTCGTGGACAAGGCCGCGCTTTCCGGAAAGAAAGGCATAATTGCGGTGTTACGGAACAACGACAGGGATGAGGAGGCCGCCATAAACAGGGAGTATCCGGCGGCGGGTAAAAAGGAGTTCAGGAACAGAGTTACTGACGAAGTCATGTTTGTATGTTATTATATTGATGCGTCAATGTTGAAAAACAAAACAGACGATTCAAAACCCATGATATTTTACACGCGTTAAAGCGCGGAAAGGTCATGATGCCGAGCATATTCGAATATGAACTTGAAAAGAATTTTATAGCCGTGCCTGAGACGGCCACCGCGGCAGAGGCGATAGACATGGTTCGCCAGGCGGCGGGCGAGGATATGATATTTTACGCCTACGTGGTAAGCAGTTACAACATTTTAAGGGGCGTTCTGCCGCTCAGGAAACTGCTCATCGCGGAAGCCACAAGGAATATTACGGACATAATGAACACCAGCCTTACCGTAATAAACGCCCAGATGACCCAGGAAGAGGTCAATGCGCTTTTTCGGAAGACAAAATTCCTGGCAATCCCCGTGGTTGACGACGCTTACAGGCTCATGGGCACGGTCACACTGAAAAAGGCCGTGGACGACATAGCGGTCGAGAACGCGGACGAGGTCCTGAAGATACAGGGCGCCGACATAAACGTATTCAACGCGTCGTTCTTCGCCAGGATGAAGGCAAAGCTGCCGTGGCTGTTTACC
This sequence comes from uncultured Spirochaetia bacterium, assembly GCA_964443355.1. Classification (GTDB taxonomy): domain Bacteria; phylum Oederibacteriota; class PGYV01; order PGYV01; family Palsa-1178; genus Bog-1181. Next base: position 9,715 of record CAYUDX010000012.1, on the reverse strand, counting down.
ACCGTGATATCCGGGCTCATATGCGGCTTTATAATGTTCTTTTTCGAAAAATCAGCGCTCTCAAAGGTCATAGCCCTTGCGTTTTTTATACCGCTCATCACGGCCATGGGCGAAAGCGTGGGCGGGCAGTCGTCCGCCATTATAATAGAAGGACTGGTCCTCGGCAAGATAAGGGAGAAAAAGGTCCTCGAGATATTATTTAAGCAGTTCATGGAAGGCATTGTAATGGCGGCTGTCATAGGGGTCACCGTGGCCGCCGTAACCATTCCATGGCTTAAAAATCCGATGATAGCCATTCTTACGGGCGGCACGATATTCATTACCATACTTATCGCGACCCTGAACGGGACGCTCGTCCCGCTGCTTCTTAAGAAGCTCAAAGTCAACCCGGTGGTCTCCACCAACCCGCTGGTCTTCGCAATAACGGACATAATGGTTCTCATATTTTATTTCATGATGGCCATATTCCTTATAAGGTATTTTAAGCAGTGAGAAGGTTTGCCGCGATAATTATAGCAATGAGCCTTGCCGCCGCGGCTTATTGCGCGGACGGCGCAACCGTGAAATTCCGCGTTTATTACCTCATAAAAGGCGAAAAAGTTAAAAAGTCCCCGGTTTTATCCTACGGCGAGGCGGGCGTGAAGACATTCCCGCTGCGGGTAAGGGAATTCCTCCGGCCTTCAAAATTTTATGATTTTAACGACCCGTATTTCAAAAAAAGAGCGGCGGCGCTTTTTTCGGCCATGCCCCCAAAGGACAGGAAAAATTCCGTTGCCATAAGCGGGTTCGTGGTGGATTTTGTTTCGGTATCGGTCACCGCGGCTTCCGACTCCGCGCCTCCCTCGGAAAATCCGCACGAGATCTGCAGGACGGCCTCCGCGGTGTTAAGGGACATGTCGGGCAATACCGTGGAGAAATACAGGCTGATCACCGCGCTTTTGCGTTACGCGGGTGTCCCGGCAAGGGTATCCTACTGGAACGATTCCTATGTGGCGGAATATTATTCAATGCCCGCAGACAAGCGCAAGGGATCGACTTCATGGCAGCCCCTGGACCTTTCCGGCGCTTATGGCGCCTCAGGCGGCAGCGTAATACCCGGTTCCTGGAACCCCGTGGACAACAGGGAACGGCTTAACGAGGAATGGAACACTGATACAATAAGCGTCAGGGCCATTGCCGTCGCAAACATTTATTCCGACATGAACGAAGCCGAGGCCCTCGCGGCATTTACCTCGGTGGAATCGGGGACGGAAGTCGACGCGCGCTCGGACACCGGGCTTGCCGATTTTTACCTCTTCAAAACGATAGATTACGAGGTGACTCCGGCAAATGGCGTTGAAAAATTCCAGGTTGAGCTCACCATGCCGTTCAACGAAATTGAGCCGTTCAAGACCATGAAATATTTCGTAAAGCCGTTGTCGCCGGAATTGACGGTAAAAATGGGGCGTTCGCATACGTACATCAAACCGGTGGTAAAAGGGATGATATACTCGCTCCCGGTAGAGTTCGAGGTAAAAAAGGCTATTGAAAAAACCCCCTTATTATAATATCATATTAATATATCATCCAAATAATACAGGAGGATTCGATGAAAAAATCACTTGCAGCGATCATATTGATCCTGACTTTGTTCATTTTTGCCGGATGCGGACAGCAAATGCCGGTCACCGTTTATAACGCAATACCCATATTCGGGGCCCAGCAGATAGCCGTGGACGCCAATACGGGAAGCAACGACCAATGGTTCGCACCCACCACGAATTCCCTGAATTCCGACGGATGCAATTCCACCAACAGCGTTACTTTCAACACGACCGAAAACGACAAACTCTCGGTCGGAGCCAGCGGATATATATACGTAGATTCCACCGATACGTCCGTGACGGCTTTTTATCTCACCCCTACGGCGCAGGTGGTTTACGCGGATTTTTTATCAACTCCGCACTGGTACGCGGAAGTAAACCTTGGCTCAGTTATATTTTATAAAAAGTAAATAAATCATGAAAATGGAAAAACTTTTTAAGGGCATTTTTTTCGCCCTGAAGAAAAAAATAATAAAGGGCCTTTCTTCAAGGCCCGTGGGCGTCAACAACAAGGGCGATGTGACAAAATATTTCGACCGTTATTGCGAGAAATTTATCATCGGAAAGCTCCGTAAATCCGGGATAAAAGCCGTCATCATATCCGAAGAATTGCCGGGCCCGATGACAATAAATCCGCTTAAAAAATCACCCCTTTATTACTGCATAATAGACCCGGTCGACGGCTCGGATAATTACCTCTCAGGCGTGCCTTTCGTATGCCTCGGCATTGCCGTGTTCGATGAGAATATGGAGCCTGTTTACTCTATGGCGGCGAATTATTACACCGGAGACTGGTTCTACGCGGACAAAAAGGCGCTGAAGCTCAACGGGAAAAAATTCATAAAAAAACCGGCCTCAAAGGTTAACGGTTTGATTTATTTCGCCTTTCATAATACCAGCGTAAAAGTCGGTGAAAAGTTCAATTCGGCTTTCCTGCAGGGCCCGGACAAGGCCCGCTCCATGGGTTCCACAATAGGCGAGATAATGACCGTTATAAAAGGCGGGGCAAGGTCCTTTATCGACGTCAGGGACGGCCTGACTCCCGAGAATTTTGCGCCGTTCTTCCTGATAGCGAAACACGCAAATTGTCCCTTTTCTGACGCTTATGGCAGGCATTTTTTTCTGCGTTCAGGGTCGTTGACAGAAGTATATAACGTTGTGTTTTCAAATAACGCGGAACAGCACGGGAAATATATAGGAAAGCTGAAAAACCTGCTGTGAAGACTTCGATAGTGATTCCCGTATTCAACCAGCTCAAATACACCGGAATGTGCCTTGATTCCATCGCCAAAAACACTCCCCGCGGAAGCTATGATATCATGGTCGTCGATAACGGCTCGACCGACTCGACGAAAGCCTGGCTGAAAAAGAAAAAAATACGTGTCATTGCCAACAAAAAGAACCTTGGTGTGGCAAAGGCATGGAACATGGGCATAAAAGCCTCAAAAGCCCCTTATTGCTGCATCATCAATAATGATATTATCGTTACGAAAGGCTGGCTTGAATCGCTTGTTGGATTTTACGAAAGCAAACGCGGCGCCGGCATTGTGTGCCCTGGAACCAGGGAAGGTGTTATGGAGTACGATGTGGATGCTTACGGCCTTGAATATACGGCCAGGATGAAGGGCGCGTCGTCGCCGGGGATTTTTGGCTGGTGCATGTTAATTAGGAAGGAAATGTTCGATAAGGCCGGATATTTTGATGAAAATTTCGGCATAGGAATTGGCGAGGACACCGATTTCAGCATGAGGCTGAAAAAGTCCGGTTTTGACAGCTGGATAACGGGCTCCGCTTTTATCCACCATTTCGGGTCAAAGACAATAAAAAATATTAAGGATGAGGTTGGAAACGGATTTGAGGTAAAAAACATAGACATACTGAAAAAAAGGTGGGGCCACGGCATGGACCCGTATATTGTGCGAAAATGGAAGTCGGCTTACAGGAGGATGGGGAACTTGTTCGTAAAAATAACGCGCGGCCATACGCTTCTGGAAAAAACCTGAATTTCATGATGCAAATCAGCCCTGCTTGAATATTTTCTTGATAAATCCGTATATGTTGACGCTGTTTTTATCAAAAAGGAAAACACTTCCCGACATGCACAAAAATATCACGTCCCTGATTATTGCGCTCCATCCGACCCTGTCCTCGATCCACGGTATCATGTCAAAGCACCCGCATTCCATCGACAGCCCCCTGGCGAAAGCCTGCGCAATCGCCACTGTATAGGCCACAAGCAGCCCTGAAATAATAAGGGCCGAGCTCTGGGAGTAAATGTCGAATATGAAGAGCAGCCCGCAAACGATCTGCAGCCACGGCACTATCATGGCCATGGGGTGCACGAAGAGCTTCGGCACAATGCCGTAAGCTTCTATGGAGTCCATGAATTTTGCGGGGTTCTGGATCTTTGTGATTGAGGATATGACAAATAAAAGACCCAATAACACCCGGAAGACTCCGAGTGTTATTGGGTGGGATATTAATTTAAGGAACAATTTCATGTTTTACCTGGCTGTCGCCGTCGTCGCCTGCGGCTGGTCAACCGGCGCCTTTGTGACTATGGGGTATTTATGCTCGTTCCATTTCGGCCATCCGCCGAAGAAAATGGCAAGCTTCCTGTAACCCGCGTCATAAAGAAGATATGCGGATTTGTCGGATAAATGGCACCCTACGCCGTGGCAGTAGGTTACTATTATTTTTCCCGTGAGCTGGTCCTTAAGTTTTGCGATATCAGCCGCAGTTGCGTTCACGGGAACGTTTAAGGCCCCTTTAATGTGGGCCTCCAAATATTCATTCGGCCCCCTTGCATCGACGAATACGGCCCTTCCGCTGTCATAAAGGTATTTCGCGTCCTCGATATCGATCCTGTGGATGTTGGCCTTGGAATCAACATCCTTCCTGTATACCCTGCATCTTAAGGGGATATTTGTGGATGTGGGGGATTCGACCGGAGCCGGCTGCACAGTGGGAGCGGCGGCTTTTGCTCCCTGCGCCGCGACTGCCGCGGCTGTGGCCGCCTGTGCCGGAGTAAGGTTTGTCGAAGCCGACGCAGGATTGATGGTCATTACGGCGGATTTGTTCGTATTCGGGTCCTTAATTTCTATCGTTCCGGGGTTTGTGGCGACGACAATGGTGGGAACGGCGGTCGGAACCGCAGCCTGTTTCTCAAGCTGGGACGCGCGCATCTGCGAGAGGACCATTGCGAAGACAACGACAGCGGCGAATATTACCACTGCGATTATGCCTATGCGCAGCAAATTGGAGCCGGATTTTGGCGCTTCTTTTGTTACGACCGGAGCCGCGACGACCTTTGCCTTTGCGGATTTCCTTTTGGGGCGTGAAATTTTCTTTGTTGATTTTTTCTTTGCCATGTAAAACCACCTCGTTAATTGGTTTTGTATCGTAATCTATATTATTTTATTTTGGCCAAAAAGTCAAGGGGCAATACATTAGTCAAATTAAAAAGTTAAAATTTGAAACCAAAAAGCACAAGTTTCAAAGGTAATAATTAAAAGGGAAAATGCATTTCTTTTTAGCATTTGACAAAACCGCTTTCGTAAATTAAAATATAAATAGTGAGGCTTTCCACTATTATTATGGAGGTTATTATGAAAAAGCTCCCTGTAATCGTCATTGTAATGTTCTTAGTCATCGCATTCTCTTTCAGCTGCAAAAAATCATCAACAGGCCCTTCTTCGCCTACTGCCACGCCGACGGTGCCGGACACGGCGCTATATACATTTGAAAACGGGTCGCTAATGGGATGGACCACGGTTAACGGTGATATAAAGTCGGTCTCAAATTCATCGCCAAAGGCATATGCAGGGAACCACAGCCTTGCGCTTTCTTGCCAGTTAACATCGGGCGGTTCCGGATCCGGGAACATCCAATGTTCGACACCTCTTTTCACCAGTGTTGTGGGCAAGCTGCTGGTTGCGAGGGTATGGATACCCTCTGATTTTCCGGCCGGCGGTGGCGGAATTTTTATCACTTCAGGCAGCAGTTACGTCTGGCAGAATAGCTGGACAAATTTTACAAAAGGCGTCTGGAACACTCTTTTATTCGACCCGAACAATCCATCATATTCTGCAACAAATGGGACGCCTGATCATGCGAACATAAAAGCCGTCGGATTCCAGATAGGCGGTTATAGCAGCGCATGGACCGGCACAATTTATCTCGACAGCGTAGACGTCATAACGGCTCCTCCCGCGGCGACGCCCACATCAAATCCGCCGCCCACGATAACTCCAACGCCTAACAGCGGATATCCAAGCGACCCGTATATTCAGTATTCTGGAAGATGGGATACTTCGGACCCGACCAATTACAGGGCCGACTGGGGGGCTGTTTACATAAGCGCGAAGTTTACCGGGACTTCAATAGGCATAAAGATGTTAGATTCGGCTTACCAGAACAGATACCAGTATATAATTGACGGAGGAACCCCGGTACAGTTTTATGCAAATACTTCCACGGTCTATTCCCTTGCGACGGGACTTGCAAACACAACCCATACAATAACTTTCACACGTCAGACAGACTGCAATTTGGTCGGCGGGGATATCGTCGGCGGGAATAACGGGGATATAACGAATTTCTGGGGATTTACCGCTGCTGACGGCACACCGGCCACTCTCGTGGCGCCAAACCCGAAACCGGCAAGAAGGCTGGAGTTCATAGGAGATTCGATATCCGTGGGAACGGCGGATGAAGCGGCGGCAGGGACAAATCCGGGGAACTTGACGACAAACGAGAATGGTTATATGGCTTTCGGCCCGCAGGCGGCAAGGCAGTTAAACGCCGAATACAGCGTCATTGCAAGGGGCGGACTTGGAGTATATCATAACTGGAACGAAGCCTCCGCGGGCGCGGAACAGCATGCTCAGGATTATTACAAACAGACGCTTTATAATTTTTCAACACCCCAGTGGAATTTTTCCCAGTGGCAGCCCGACGCGGTAGTAATAGCGCTCGGAACCAACGACACCAACGGGCAGTGGGACACTTCGGCGGCTTCGCTTACAACCACGGCTTTTGAAACGGCATACCAGAACCTTATTACGTTTATCGAAACGCAATACCCTTCGGCGCAGGTTTTCTGCATGGAACCGATACCGGCATGGTGCATGCAGTATGACGGCGCCGGTGTTGGGGGGTCATATACAGGCCAGACATACATAAAGACAGTGGTTGCCAATATGGCGGATCCAAGGGTTCATTATCTTCAGGTGAATTCATCATATAATGTTCCGCTGCTTACTTCCGGGTATTATGAGGATGGCACCACGCATCCGACAATCGCGGGAGACACATTGGTGGCAAATCAGCTCTCACAGCAGATAAAGACAATAATGGGCTGGTAAATATCCGACAGGGTTAAAAGGCCGCCTGAAAAGGCGGCCTTTTTTATGGTTTTATTCCGACTGCAATTAGGGACTGGCCGAACAACGGCGGAACTATTTTTTCAAGCGGCCTTATGATTGGAACGAGGACTTTATTCACAAACCCTGCCTGACCCTCTGGAATGAATCTTTTGCCCAGAATCCTGCTGTTTATTGCCCAGCCCAGCGCCCCAGGCATGTTCATATAAAATAATTTCTCGGTTTTTAATCCTGCTGCCTTAAAAAGTCCGGCCATGTCGGCCTTTTCATACCTTTTGAAATGGCCAAGCTCCTTATCCAGCCCACCGAAGGCAAACTTCATTGCCGGCACAAGTATCACGGCGCGGCCGCCGGGAAGGAGCATATTATATATGCAGGCCAGCGCGGCCGAGTCGTCTTTTATGTGTTCCAGGACGTTCAACAGCACCACGGTGTCAAATGACCCCGGGGCAAGGGAGCAGGCGGGGTTCAGCGCGTCACCCTTGATGATCGATATATCCGCGTTGCCGCGGTATTTTTCCTTTGCTATGGAGACAAATTCGTCCGAAATGTCCATCCCGGTTATTTTTCTTCCAGGTTTGATGAAATAATCTGTAATGTTTCCCGTGCCGCAGCCGATCTCAAGAATGGAATTGCCCAGGAAGGGGCTTATATTCCCGTATATCCACCCGTTGTAATTATCAAGCCCGGCCAATGCCTTGAGAGAATGCGCGAGCGCGTCCTGTTTTTCCATGTTACCGCCTTTTCGTTATTTAAGAGATTTTAACATAGAAGGTCAAAATAATAAAGCGTTGCTAACAAAGAACGGCCCCGTAGAAACAAAGCGATATCAGGCGGGACTTTTTTACGGCCTGCGGTCCCATAACATTTATGTGTAAATCAAGCATAGTGAAGCTTAATTCCACATTTTCTGTGTCATTCGACTCGGCCTGAAGCTTGACGGCAGGCCGTAAAAAAGTTCCGCCTGATATCAGAGGGCGCCGTGCACAGAATAAGCAAGCCGCCTTTCTCTGCATCAGTAATTATGCTGCATAGCTCCCGCATAATGGCCTTCATGAAACAAATGGTTTGTCCACCGGAGCCAGGCGTTGTATAATGGCGACATGGATGAAAAGGAAAATATTGCTTTCAGGTTCAGGGAGCCGCTGATTATATGCGCCGCTGCGAAAGTTTTTACGTGGGCGGTTCTGATCGTTTGCACGGCCCTTGTGTGGGGCACGCACCATTTCGGCACGACGATAAAACACACTGTCATCAACTGGGACGCCATCTGGTACCTCAAAATAGTCATGGAAGGGTATAACGACCCGCGAAAAACAGCTTTCTTTCCGCTGCTGCCGGCGGCCATAAAGATATTTTCATATTTTATCAAGGACACCGCATGGGCGGGAATAATAATTTCAAATGTCGCCTCTTTTTTCAGTGCGATTTTTTTATATAATCTTACATTAAAGTTTTCCACAAAAAAAGCAGCCATGTATGCCTGCGCGATTCTCGGCGCGGCGCCTACCGCTGTATTTTTTGTTTCAATATATACAGAACCGTTTTTTCTGGCTTTGTCATGCGCTTTTTTTATTTCGCTTTTTTCGAAAAAATGGTTTTCTGCGGCCCTGCTCGCGGCTTTTGCTTCGGCATGCAGACTTACTGGATTGTTTCTTATTTTGCCATTTGCCGCTGCTTACCTTACACAAAGAATGGAAAATGATGGGCGCTGGAAAATAATAGTATACACCGCTGTTATGCTATCCGGAACCGGGGCTTACGCGTTTTTCCTTTATTTGAATACAGGGGATCCTTTTATTTTTATAAGGTCACAGGCTGCATTATGGAACAGCCGCACCGCCATTGTCATGCCGTTCTCCATATATATAAAGAATCTCGGGGATTTCTTTTCGGTTATTTCCGGATTCAATCCGCAGAAAACCGCGCTTAGTTCTGTTTATTTTACAGCCGCGATTGTTTTCCTTATTATAGGAGGCTTATCCATAAGGAAGTACGGTTTTGAGAATATCCTTTATTTGGGGCTATTTACGATTTTTTTATCAACCCAGCCGACAACAATGTCATATTCCAGATACCTGGCCTCTGTTCCGCAGTTCTGGATAATACCTGCAGTATATTTGTCGGAAAAAAAGCTGCCGAAAGCGGCTTTTTTAGCGGTAATATCGGCTCTTCTGGCATGGCAGGTCCTTATAAACCTGCGCTGGATAGCCGGTTTCTGGGTGGCCTGACATTTTCCACCCATCGAAACATCCAGGTATTGAAATAAAAAGATAAAAAAGTCCTTGACACTACAGGCAAAATTTGATAAATTTTAAGCTCTACAGTTTTTAGGAAAGCGTATTATTTTTTGTATATATAAATAAGGATATTTGTTCAGATTGCGGAAAACATGAGCCTCACGGGATAGGTGTGTGCGGTTCATATTTTTTTATTTGTGCTGTTTTTATTTTTTTTTGCCCGTGTAGCTCAGTTTGGTAAGAGCGCATCCTTGGTAAGGATGAGGTCGTCGGTTCAACTCCGATCGCGGGCTCCAGGAAAAATTGCGGAGCAATTTTTCGGAGCAGTAGAGCAGTGGAACAGTTGAACAGTAGGGAAGCGTGTGAGAAATATGCGACGTGATGGATGCAAAAAACCGACTACTGCGGTCAACCTGCTCAATGTGTTCAACTGTTCAGGAATTTTGCGAGCATGATTTGAATATAAAAATTTAAAAATATTTCAGGAGGATTTAAAAATGGGAAAACA
>CAYUDX010000011.1:0-101480 GCA_964443355.1 uncultured Spirochaetia bacterium | reverse complement strand
CGGTTTGAAAAGCAACAAAATATAGGCCGCCAATCCCGACGACATTATCAGTACCGGAAGGATCATGACTGAAATGAAACGGATGGCGGTGATCCCCCAGGAACTCCATATAAATATGTTCTGCGGGTTGCCTATCGGCGTCAGTGCGGAGCCGACATTCACGGCGATGGCCTCCATTATTACAAGTTTAACAATATCGTTCTTCAATATTTTTTTCATGCATACGGTGAGCGGCACCACTATGAACAGCGTTATGTCATTTGTCAGGAACATCGATAGCGCCGCCGACAACGAGCACATAAAGAAGGCCAGCGACCTTTCGTCCTTTATGGACCCGGCAACCGTGAAAGCGGCCCTGTCGAGATAATTCGACTTCTTGATCCCGGTCGCCGTTATTATAAGCCCAAGCAATGTGACTATTGTCTTTATGTCTATGAAAGAAAGATATTGCCCCGCATATCCTGGCATAAGAACGTAGAGCACTATAAGAACGGCCAGAAGCGCCATTGCAAAACTTTCCCTTTTCATGAATCCAACAATTGGCCCCAATTATTTCACCTTTATGTTTTTATCCCGGCTTAAACGAGAACGGGCATGGAAATAACAATTGATTATAACATAATTATTTGTTTATTATTTATTTAACAGGCGGGTTTTCGTTTTCGGATATCGTTGTCTTTTCCGGCGGCATGAGTTATTTGCCCGGCCTTTAAAATCCCATGGATTTTGAGCCGCGCAGGATCATCTCCGTCTCTTTTTCAAGGTCGGCGGCCCTTTTTGGGCTTATAAAATTCTCTATGAATATGTGCAGGAAATCCATTATCTTATCCACATCCTCGTCGGTCACGTTCTTCAACTTCTTGCCGCATATATGGTTCTTTATGCTGTTCTCGGTCTTGTTCACGTACTCAAGGACATTTTTCAGGTTTTGTTCCTTTATAGCATTTGTTTTGTTATCCATGGACGCCGACGCATCTATCCCGTATTCCTCGGACAGGACAACATCAATGAATTTTTCGGCCAGAAGGGCGACTCCGTTGTTTAAGGCGTTGTTTTTCGCTATCTGAACCTCCCTGTAAAGGGATATCATCATGGGGCTGAAGTATTTTCTGTAATCCGGGGAGAACTTCAGCCCGCCATAGCCCGGGACAAGCTCTTCTTTTTGTACGATGACATCCTGGACATATAAATACCTTTCAAAATCCACGAACCCCTTAAGCCTTATGTCTACCGTAAAAAAAATCCTCGGGGAGCGCATGCCCTTGATTGCCGGATGGCTGAGGATAAAAAGTATTGACATCTTTTTTTCGAACTTTTCGCCCATCTCTTCCTCGTCTTTGTCCCATTTCCTGACCTTTGGCTGGCACTTGGCCTCTATTTCCACATCATAAACGGCGTTCAATACCTGGACCTGGTCTATGTAAAAAAATCCCTCGCCATCCTCGTTCGGGAACCTGCCGAATATGGAAAATTTTGACTTTTCAGAAAGGATATTTTCGATGGTGTAAAGTATGTTGTTTTCGCAGAGCTGGAATTTTCCGGACATCAGATAGGAAAAATCAATTTTCATAGCGCCTCCCCGGTTAGTCAACATTAATAATTAATACTTTTGAAGTATTTGACTTTAAGTTTCAAGCGCCCGTTCTCCGGCAGTCAGCCGATTGGAACCGGAGTTCTATTTAACTTAACTTTTCGTGTGAATTATATCACAAAGCCCGGGAGTAAATCAAGATTAATGTTGAAAATTCATTAATTAAGGCCCGCTGCAAATATAGCGCGGAAATCCTTATTTTGTGAGGAATTTTGCGGCTGTGTTATTATTTGCAGGTCATTCTTTCGATCTTGACCTGAACACCTTTTATATTCTTGAGTTTCGACCCTAATTTGTCCTGTTCCTTTTTATCCCCAACCAGTTCGAGTATTATGAGCCCGCAATTCGAACATTCATCCGGCGAAGTGTCGTGTATGCCCAGTCTTGTCTTTATCAGGCAGCCAAATTCCGTCAGTGCTTCCTGGACCTTCGGAACCAGAACGTTGCGTTTAGGGACCATTACGATCATAATGGTTTTTTCCATAAATAACCTCCATTGTTTTTTTATGAATTATATCAGAAAAAAGAAAAAAAACAACATCCCTGCTATTTTATTCCCTTAAACGAGCTTTGAATCATTGATTCCGCGAATTTCCATAATTTTTCAGAGCCGTTGTTTATCCTCCGGTTTACGCCCATCACCTGTTCTTCGGTTATTTTATGCTTCTTCCATGCCCCGCCTTTGTTCAGGTAATTTAGCATGACAGGCTCAAGCCTGTCCAGGGCTGATGCGAATTTCGCTTCCGGCGTCTCTTTTTCCTCGAATTCCCTCCAAAGTGCGTAAAATTCCGCAGACTGGCCCGCCGGCAGGCGGGAAAATATCTTTTTTGCGGAAAGCATTTCCTTCGCCTCGTCCTTTTTCCCCTTTTTATATACCATAACATCGCCCGTATATATTTCGGGAATATCGTGGATAAGGGCCATTTTCAGGACCTTCAGCAGGTCTATTTTTATATTTGAATACTCCGACAATACCGCCGCCATCACAGCGAAGTGCCATGAATGTTCCGCGTCGTTCTCGTATCTTTTTGCCTTGAACAGCCTTGATTTGCGTAAGATGGATTTGACCGCGTCGATCTCAATTATAAAATCAAACTGTTTCCTTAAGCGGTTGTCGGGTCTGTATTTCATGTGTTGCCGAGCCTTTTTGCGGTCTTCACGGCTTCATAGGCATCCTTCGAATACCCGTTCGCCCCGATCTCGTCCGCGTATGCCTGGGTTACCACGGCCCCGCCTATCATGATTTTTACGTTCAATCCTTCTTTTTTTGAAAGCCTGATCACTTCAGGCATCTCGGTCATTGTTGTGGTCATTAACGCCGAGAGGCCGATTAGCTGCGCGCCTTTTTCTTTGGCCTCGGCGACTATAATCTCCGCAGCCACGTCTTTTCCCAGGTCATAGACCTCAAAACCGTAATTTTTAAGCATCAGTGCGACTATGTTTTTTCCTATGTCGTGGATGTCGCCTTTTACCGTGGCAAGCACTATCCCCGTCTTTTTCTTCTCCGTCGCGCCGGGCGCCGCCGCAAGCAGGGGCTCCAATAGCGCAAAACCGGCCTTCATGGCTTCCGCGCTCTGGATCAACTGCGGTAAAAAATATTTTTTCTGGTCAAAATAGTTTCCCACTTCCGCGATGGCTGGTATAAGTTTCAGGTCCACTATTTCCGATGGTTTTTCACCGGCCTTTAACGCGGCCTCGATGTGCCGTGTGATATTTTCCCTGTCCCCCGTAATGACGCATTCGTATATTTTTTTAGGGTCCCCGGCGGCCTGCGCGGACTGTTTCACCGCAGCCTTCTGGGCCGGCCCTTTGCCGCCGTCCGAGCCGTATCTGGCTATGAATGCCGCGGCATTTTTATCCCTGCCAAGCAGCAGATTGCGGGCGTATTTATCGGTCACGGAAAGGTCCGGCGCGGGATTGGCTATCGCCATGGTCAATCCTTTCGCGCGGGCCAGGTTAAAAAATGTCGAATTTATCAGGGCCCTTTCGGGGAGCCCGAAAGAAACGTTGGAAAGCCCGACAATGGTGTTTAATTTGAGTTCTTTGCGGCACTTTTCAATGACCTTTAATGTTACAAGCGCGGCAGCCTGGTCCGATGAAACCGTCATTACAAGGCCGTCAACCGCTATGTCTTCGGGGCCGATGCCGAGTTTTTTTGCCGCAGACACAACTTCTTTTATTACGGTCATCCTTTCGTCAACGCTTTTTGGAATGCCCCTGTCGGTCAGCGGGAGAAGTATGAACATGGCGCCGTATTTCGCGGCCAGCGGAAGAAGTTTTTCATATTTCGACCTTTCGCCCGATATCGAATTAATGACGGCCTTACCGGGATATATCCTGAGCGCGGCTTCAATGACCTCCGGAGTTGACGAGTCTATGCAAAGCGGCAGCTCCGATATGCCGGACAAAAATTTTACGGTCTTTACCATCGCATCCTTCTCGCTTATTCCGGGCATCCCGACGTTTACGTCAAGCACTGACGCACCGTTTTTGGCCTGCTCCGCGGCAAATCTCCTTATCTCGCTCTCTTTACCCTCTTTGAGCTCCGCCTGCAGCTGTTTCTTGCCCGTGGGATTTATCCGCTCGCCGACTATTACAAAATTTTTCCCGCCCGGGAACACGCTTTTGCGCGCTGAAGAAAGCGCGCTTTTTAATTTTTCCTCCGGCGACCGGCGTTTTTTACCCTTAAGCCTGCCCTCGGTGAGTTTTATGAATTCCGGCGAGGTGCCGCAGCAGCCGCCGATAAGGCCGGCCCCGGCCCTGGCTAGAGGCAGAGCATAGGAGCTGAATTCCTTTGCCCCCATTCCAAAGACCGTCTCGCCGTTTATCAACTGCGGCAATCCGGCGTTTGGTTTTGCTATTATCGGGATATTGACGTATGACCTTATCTGCTTTATCACTTTGACCATTTCAGCGGGACCCGTGGAACAGTTGACACCGACACAATCCACGCCCAGCGCCTGCAAAGTTACTGCGGCGCTTACCGGGTCGGTTCCGGTGATCGTCTTGCCCGCCTCGTCAAATGTCATCGAGACGATTACCGGCAGGTCGCATATTTCCTTTATTGCCAGCACGGCAGCTCTGGCCTCCTGGATGTCTATAAATGTTTCTACGATGAAAAGGTCAACGCCGCCGTCGAGTAATCCCCGCGCCTGTTCCTTGAAAGCCGAGACCATTTCCTCGAAAGGAATGTCCCCGAAAGGTTCCGGAAAATGGCCTGAAGGCCCGATGTCGCCGGCCACAAGCGCCGAATCCCCGGCAGCCTCCCTTGATATTTCCCCCAATTTTTTGTTTATTTCATAGGTCCTGTCTTTCAGCCCGTATTCGTCGAGCTTCATTGGGTTCCCGCCGAATGTGAAAGTGTATATCACCTGAGACCCGGATCCGACATATTCACGCTGGAGCTCTATCAGATGGGACGGATTTTCGACCGCCCATTTCTCCGGGCAGACGCCGTTCGGCATGCCGCGTTTTTGCATGGCAACGCCGGACGAGCCGTCGAGTATGATGATTTTTTTTTCGTCTAAAAGTTTTTTGAACTTATTTTCAGCCATGTCAAACCCCTGTGATTTTTATTTGTTTCCCGCGTAAACCGCGTCATAGGCCGCTTTGGCCCAGGCTTTTCTGTATGCGAACAGCCCTGACGGCAATGATGGATGCACGCCGTCCGGCGATAAAAGTTCCGGATGATCAATGAATAATTTAAAAAAATCAGGACCCTTGATTATCTGTGGGTATTTTTTGAAAAGTTCCGCCAGAGAAGCATTCAGCTTGGGCGCGTGTTCCTGTATGTTCTTTTGCGAGCTTGACCACGGTATCGAAACAGGTACAAGCGGTATCTTGCCTGAACCAATGACCGCTTTCACCATTTTTTCATAATTATCGTAAAATTCCGCGGGGTCTAGCATGTTCCACGCATCGTTTGTACCATAGCTTATGGCGACGAATTTTCCGGGGAAAATTTTCAGCCACTCACCGATGTGCTTTGCGCCGTCCGCGGATTTCATGTACCCTGTCCCGCCGTTCTCCTGAGCGGGATAATAAGAAGGAGCCATGGAATTTATCAGCGAAGAAAAACTCCCCACCCCGGCCGCGCACTTTAACGGGTCCCTGTTCATCGCCATCTGTGTGATGGAATCCCCGTAAAATATCCAGTCATCCATATCTTTTGCCCCCCCGACCGGCCCGAAAATGTCTGTATGCGCGGAAATATCCATGTTGTCTTTTGTGCCGTCGGTCCCGGTAAATACCAGCCTTACCCAGTTATAACCGGTCAGGTCCATCAGATGCTGGCGAGAATGCAAAGTATTGCCGGTCACGCTTAATACCTTTTCCCAGCCCTGCCCGGGAACCTTGCCGCCCGGGGCCTTGTTTGCCTCCAGAAAATAACTGCCCGGATTATTGTAACCCGGATTGGATATATCGGTTATCAGGGTATGATCGTAAGGCGAAGTCTCGTCATTGCCCCAGACAAGCAGGATGTTCCTGCGCTGCTTGTCTGCTATGGAAGATATGTCGTAAGCCAACCATACCGGATTTTGCTCCGTCGGCGAAAAATCCGACCTGAATTTTTTTGAGAAATCCGCGGAATTTGCAGAGTCGGCCGATATTATTGAGCCATCGGGTCCGTTGGTAAAAACCGGTATCGCCCTGTTTAACAGCGGCATGGCGGGAATGATCATACCGAGGGCCCACATTCGTAATTTTTTCATAAATATTTTATTTTCCAAGGCAATCTCCTTTACTTGTCGTTCCCATCGTTACAACTTTGGCTTTTTTATCGCCTGCCTAACTTCTTGGTTTTGACTTTTAACTTTTTAATTTATTATCTTATCCCACATATCCCTATTACGGATTTTTCCGGCACCAGTATGAACCTTTCGGTGATGCTGATGCCGATCTTTTCAAGTTTCAGCATGTCATATATCTGTTTCTGGTATGAAAGCCCAAGGTCGCCGTATCCCGGGCTGAACCTGCGGGTTATTGACATGGATTTTTTTATAAGCTGCCCGGACAGATATTCCTGCATCCAGTCAAGTCCGTAATCCGCGGTTTCCGATGCGGCCGCATCCAGGACAAGCGCCGTTGACCCGTTCCCGTTCTTGACTTCAAGGTCCCTTTTCTCAATGACGGCATTTCCGGCGGTCGATGCCATTATCAGCGCCCTTGAGCAGCCGGCAAAGACCGATGCAATATCCGTGCTTTCCAGCGTTATGCCGCAGGCGAGCGCGACCGAGCCCTTCGATATTTTCAAAACATCGTAAAACGAGTATGCCCCCTTTAATTCGCAAAGAAAAAATCCATCATCGATAGTTACTTCAATCAGCCTTGACTGTGCGGCGGATATCTGCGTCATCCCATTTTTGTAGCCGAGCCTGAACATTACCTTTTGCCTGTCCGGCCTGGCCTGTATGTTCTCGAAATACACGGTATTGTCCATATTTAAGTTTAAGCCCGTCCTTTTGGCGGTTTTTCTTTTCCGTCCGCGTAATGAATATTATCATAAATAAAAAATTGTTTCTATTCGATAATTTGTGTTATTATTAAAAAAAATCGCGAGGTGAAAGAATGGTCTTTTCATTAATGACTTTTTTGTACGTTGCTCTCGTTATCCTTGGACTGATGCTTGCGGCTATGATACTTCTGGCGCCCATAAAACTCTGGTCCATAGACGCCACCCTTAAATCGATACTCGAGGAACTTAAAAGATCAAACAGATGACCTGCCGAAAAAATCCCTGGCAAACCTTGAGAAATTGTAATTGTCGTAAAGCATGGACATATGGCCCGGCTTAGTCATTAATTTCATGGAAAAAAGCGGGTTTTGCGAGACGTATCCGGCAAGTTTATTTTCCGTGTCGGGTATGGCCGGGTCCGGGTTTCCGGCGGTGAAAACCACCGGACATTGAATTTTTGCCATTTCACCCGAGATAACCATGCCGGTTCCCGCGGCATTCATCACCTTTTCCGTGTCAAGATCGACTGTTTTTTTCCAGTTAAAGCCGTGGGTAAAAAACCAGGCCAGCGCCATCAAACCCTTTTTTGAAGATTCTCTCGAGTCTTTTATCATTTCGGCAAGGGGTTTTTCGATGTTCGTCCCCAAAAATCCGTCGCATATTACTTTTCTTACAAGTTCGGGGGCGAATATCGCGGTATTTAGCGCCACGGACGCTCCCGCATCGGTCCCTATAATGAATGTGGAATCGACTCCCAACCGCCTTGAAAGCGCCACGGCCACACGCGCGTTCTCGATCCAGTAATTATCAGGAACGGAACCCGCCTTTGACGATTTCCCAAGGCCAAGGTAATCAAAAGTATAGACCCTGTAATATTTTTCATAGAACCTTTTTATTTCGCGTGTAAAGATGCGCGAAGAGACCGCCCCTGCGTGCAGCAGGAGCAAAAAATCCCCCTTCTTCCCGTAAGTGTTGAAATAAACTTTTTTGCCGCCGTAATCAAAATATGGCATGTTATTTGTCCTTCATGTCGAAGATTTTTTGCGTTTCGTCTGTTACAAAATCCGCCACATTGTTCGAGAGCATCATTTCCACCGTTGATATGCCGTCGAGGGGCAGTTCGGATAAAACTTTCATGGATGGAAAAGTGTCCTTTACCTTGGCCACGGCCTGGGCGTAACTGCCGCTGTAAATGAACGAAATCGGAATGGAGACGCTCTTTGCGTCGACAGCCCCGAGTTCCTCCGATACAAAATCATTGTACCAGAGCTCGTTTATATCCCTTAAAAACGCTATCGGCACCACCATTGAAAAAAGCGGGAGGGGCTGCATGAAAGCCTGCCTGAAATCCTCAAGCGTGTACTCGCTGTGTTTGTAATCGATGCCCAGGTCGGGATGGTCCTCGTCGTTGAGGACGCGCGCCAGCAGCTGTTTGTTGGTCATGCTGCCGTCGTATCCCATTTTTTTTGTGAATATCGAGATGTCATCCGGCTTTAACACCACCATGTCCGAAAGCGTCTTCACTTTTAAAAAATATCCCAGGTTTTGCGCCTCAAACTCGCCCGAGGCCAGCTGGATATTGTAATAATCCAGGTTCTTTTTATAAACCTCTTTGGTCCCGTCGACCTCCGGAAATGACGGATTTACGGCCACAATGCCTTTTATGTATTTGTTATACTTGTCCGTCGACGAAAGCACGGCCATGAGCGTGTCAAAACCGTCGCCCCAGGTGAATATAACGCTTTTATCTTCCTTTAAAAAGATAAAATCCAGCGCCTTTGTCATGTCGCCCATGTATTCCTTCAGCCCCCAGCCCTGGATCACTTTCATCGTCCTTTTTTCCGGCCTGTAAAAAGGTATGTTGTTGTTCCTGTTGACGATAACCCCGCACTGATAGCCCAATGCCAAAAGCTTTTTCATGGACTTATAATTCCATCCGGCCCCTATTTCCGACCCGGAAATGAATATCACGTTGCCTTTTTTGCCGCCGGACTGCCTGAACTTATAATACTTGTTTTTCGGGAAAAGGATGTTCTTCCCGTAATCATCGCTGGTCCCTATTTTATTGATTGTAAACGGCCTGTCCCGGCCCTTTCCCTTAACCCAGCCCACCATGTCCATGAATTCCCCGAAAGTCGTATTTCGGTAAAAAACGAACCTGTTGAGGTTGTAAGGGTTTGTTTTCAGGTTGTTGAACCCGTCGTTCACCCCGAGCACTATCGGATAATATTTTTTTGTGTATTTTTCAACCCGTTTGTTGAGCATGCCATAAGGGTATGCGAACGTCGTGACCGTGGTCCCGAGCATCTGTTCAAGTTTTAATTTGGATTCCACGATCTCGTGATAAAGTTTTTTATCGTTCAATTTTGTCAGCAACGGATGGGTATAGCTGTGGCAGCCGTAATTGAACCATTTGCACGCAATGACCTTCTGTAGGTCGTCCGGGTTCATGTATTGTTTAACTCCCTGATGAAGCACAAGAGGATAAAGATATAAAGTTACGGGCACCTGCTGCCTTTCAAGTATCGGGATGGCGTTTACGTCGCTTTTCCATCCATCGTCGACGGTAAGCAGTATGCTTTCCCCTATCTCTTTTTTTGCCGTATATGAAGCGGCCAGGGAATCGACATTTATTATGGGGATATTCTGCGACTTGATATATTCGATCTGCCATTCAAATACTTCCGGCAGGGTGGAATAGATATCTTCCATTGCGTAACTGAACTTATGGTAACAAAACGCCACGTTATCGGCGAACAAAGCAGGGGCCGTTATCGTTATAAGGAGCAAATCAAGAAGGACATGTCTTTTCACAAGATCAAAAAAGGAACGCATTCTCACCTCAAAGCCCGGATCATGGGGTATATTAAACATTGACTATATTAAGCTTTCGGGAGTGTAATTTCAACAACAAAAAAAGCAGCGGCGCTACCTCCCTATCAAAGCCATGAACTGCGCCTCGTTTATCACCTTTATAGCCGAACCTCCTGCAGCGTATTCTCCTGCCTTTTTTGTCTTTGCGCTTTCAATGATTCCTTTTGCCATGAACCTGGCGTCGCGCTCTCCCGTGACAAGAAAATCCGTGTCGCGGGTCACTGAATTCCCCAATCTGGCCCCGAGGTCGACCGCCTCCTGCATTGCCTCCTGGCGCGGCATCGACAGGGTGCCGGTGAATACGACTTTTTTCCCGAAAAGGGGGTTTGTCTCGTCGAATTTTTCAACTCCGGGCTTGATCGACCTGATGTCCACCCGCTCCCCGAAACCGTTGGCCGCATAAATACGGCCCATTGCGTGAGGCTGTCCGGGAAATATTTTATTCATATCCATGATGTGCAATGCCTTCCGCACGTCCCCGAGTTCCTTTACCGCTCCGAGAAATATTTGCGCGCACGCCACCGCGTCTTCCAAGGCGTCATGGTGGTTGAACGAATGGTTCAAAGCCGAGCACACCTTATCAAGGCTGTAACCCGCCATGTTTTTCCACACTTTTTTCGATAATTTAAGGGTGCATCCATATTGAAATTCCGGGAATTCCACGGAATAAAGTGTCAGCACATCCCTTAATGCAGTCATGTCAAACGATGAGTTATGCGCTATTACGACGGCCCCTTCAAGGTATTGCCTGAGTTCCGGGAATATTTCAACGAACGAAGGGGCATTTTTTACCGTGTCCGGGGTAATGGAATGTATTTTTATGAATTCCGGGATGAAAGCGGAACATTTATTGCCGGGTTTTATCAGCCAGCGTTTTGTCGCGCCGATGCGGCCGTCCTCGATCACGGCAACTCCGGCCGCGCAGATGCTTCCCCTGAAATAATTTGCGGTCTCAAAATCAAGGGCAGTGATCTTTGGCGTCGTATTCATTTGTTCCTGGAATAGCCTTTGCTCTTGACTATGCGCTTACCGGCTGCCATTGCTATGGCCGATGTGCAGGAAGCGCATTTTCCGTATTCCTCGGAGACGCATATCTTGTTGTCGTAAAGCTTGTATCTTTCGCGGTATTTGGACGGGGTAAAATTAGGCATTATGACATTGGCGCCGATCTTCAGGGCCTGTTGCCTTCCCGTAGGAGATATTGTTCCCATTGCAGTGGTGGCAGGAAGGTTTGATTTCGGGAGTATCAGCCGTATTAAGGCCAGTGTCTTAAGCGTGGGAAATATGTCCGTGTTCTTAAAATCCTTAAGCTTTGTCTCCTTATGGGCCAAAAACGGCCCGATGCCAACCATTGCGGGGTTAAGTTCCCTAAAGAACAAAAGATCGTCAGCTATCGATTCCAGGCTCTGCCCGGGTAAACCCACCATAATTCCCGTCCCTACCTCAAAACCGAGCTTCTTGAGGGCATAAAGGCACTTTTTACGGTATTGCAGGTCATCGTCCGGATGGAGTTTCTTGAATAAGACCCTGTCTGTGGTCTCTATTCGCAGCAGATACCTGTCCGCCCCGGCCTTAAGGAATTGCCTGTAGACATCAGGCTCCCTTTCGCCGACAGATATGGTCACGGCCATATTAAGCTTGTTTTTTATTGTCCGTATGGCTTCCATGAGAATCCTGTCGTACCCCGGGTCCTCGCCGGACTGCAGGACAACGGTCATGGCCCTGTTCTTTTTCATGAAAACAGCGGCTTCGATAATTTCCTCAAGCGGGATCCTGTAGCGTCCTATATTTTTATTTGCCCGATTTATGCCGCAATAATAACACCCCTTTCGGCAATAATTGGAAAATTCAATTATACCGCGCATGAAAACCCGGTCGCCAAAATACCTTTTGCATATGCGGGCCGATTCGTCAAAAACAGGCCTGAATTCCTCGCGCGTGGGTATTGAAAGCAGGTATGTAATATTTTCAGCCGTGGCGTTGCCGGCGGTTATTTGTTTAATATATTCTGTTGTTTTGTCCATTGTAATTCACCATGATCCTTTTATCATCAGGAAACCTGCGCGGGACAGGCGGAACTTTTTTCGGCCAAACGTCCAACAAAAACTACTTTGTAAATTAAGCAAAGGTAAAACTTTAATTTCCAGGTCTTTGTTCCGATCTGCCTCAAGCAAAGCTTCGGACGGCAGTGCCGTAAAAAAATTCCGCCTGTCCCGCAACAACAGTTTCAAGGCCACAATACCGACACAGCAAAACCAATGCCGGGCCGCCACATAGGGCGGCCCATACAGAATGCCTGTTTATAATATCCCCCGCGTTTCCGGGAAAGGTTCAAGTACCCTTTTAGCCACTCCCTGGACGTATGAAATCAGGACACCGTAATTGGTCATGGGCACGTTTAAGGCTGCCGAGTCCTTCATCCTGGAGAGCATTTCCTGCCGGTTTATCATGCAGCCGCCGCAGGCAATTATGAGTTTATAGCGGCTCAAATCCTTGCTCACATAGGGGCCGGCGTTCGATTCAAATTCAAGGTTCTTGCCCGTGTATTGCCTTAACCAACGGGGGATTTTTACCCGGCCGATATCATCAGCCTGAGCGTGATGAGTGCAGGCCTCCATGATAAGAACCCTGTCACCGTCCTTTAAGTTATCCACAGTCTTGACTCCCCTGACAAGTTCAGCCAGGTCGCCCTTGAGTCGGGAAAAAAGAATGGAAAAAGTGGTGAGTTTTATGCCGTCCGGTACGTCTCCTGCAGCCTTTAAAACCACCTGAGAATCGCATACCACCAATGCCGGTTTTTGACCCAAAGTTTTTAGCGTATATTGCAGTTCCCGTTCCTTCACAGTTACGGCAATGGCGTCATTGTCCAGGATGTCCCTGATGACCTGGACCTGGGGTAAAATAAGCCTGCCCTTTGGCGCGCCAAGGTCAATTGGTACGACAAGAACGACCAAACTTCCCTGGCTTATAAGATCCCCCAATATCGTGGAATCTTCAGCCTGAAGTTCTGAACAAAGTCGGACTATCAGGCTCCTAATTTCGTCAATGTTTTGTCCTGTGGTGGCGCTTAAAGAAAAATAGTTTGTTTTATTGTTTTTAAAGATTTTTTCTTTTTCTTCATCCTTTTGTTCAATGTCTATTTTGTTGAACAAAACAATGCATGTTTTACCCGTATTTTTGAACTCATTTATGAGCTCTTCTTCGAGCTTGCCACACGAGGAATAGGTGGTAATAATGACCCCGAAGTTAACCTTCTTCATGACCTCTCTTGACCTGGCCACCCTCTTGTCACCAAGCTCTCCTGTATCGTCCAAACCTGCCGTATCATAGAGCATAACCGACCCCAATCCGCGTATCTCCACAGCCTTGGCTACAGGGTCTGTTGTGGTGCCCGGAGTATCCGAAACAATGGCCAAATTTTGTCCCGTAAGGGCGTTTATGAAGGAAGATTTTCCGGCATTGCGCCTTCCAAAGATACCTATCTGCAACCTGTTGGCCGACGGGGTCTGCGTCATGTGGATAAGTCTCCCTTGGAACCGGTCTTTATCCCAAGCATCCTGATATTTTCGGGCCGGACAAGTTCGTCATATTTCTGGACGCTTAAGATGCCGCTTTCATCAAGGATCTCGCGGGCGCTTTTTCCGGTCTCTTTCATCTTAAAGGCGGTCTCGGAAGCCCTGTCATGGCCTATTGTCAGGCTTAAATATGTCAATATGGCCAGGGAGCCGTGAAGGTTATTATTGATCCTGTCCATGCTTAGTTTGATTCCTCTAACAAGCTTCTGGTCCAACAAACTTACCGACATTTCCATAAGGTTAAGGTTCTTAAGTGACATATGCGCTATAAGTGGCGCGTACTGGTTAAGGTCAAGATTTCCGAGCCCGGCTGCCGTGGCAATTGCAGAATCGTTTGCTATGACCTGCAGTGATGACTGAGCGCAGAATTCCGCGATTACAGGGTTTACTTTGCCGGCCATTATTGAGGAACCCTCCTGAAGGGACGGTAAAATAAATTCTCCCAGCCCGCCTTCCGGCCCGGATGCGGAAAGCCTTATATCCCCTGATATCTTCATAATGTTGACGGCCAGCGCTTTTACCATGGCCATTACCTCGATTATCTGGTCGAAATTCTGGGTTGAGTCGACCAGATTCTCCGCCCTTGTAAGGGAGAGCCCTGAAAGGGCCTTCAAATGCTGCCATGCCCTGAAAATATATTCCTGCGGAGCTCCAAAACCGGTTCCTATTGCCGTTCCTCCGAGGTTCACCGTCTTGATGCGTTCTTCCGACTTGAAGATCCTCCACCTGTCGCGGCCTATTGCCTCGGCGTATGCGGAGAATTGCATTCCTACGGTCGTCGGCAGGGCATCCATGAGCTCTGTCCTTGCCAGCCGTACAACGTCGGAGAACTCCTTTTCACGCGCCTGCAGGGACTCCTGGAGCGAAATAAGGGCATTCTCAAGGGTTTTCAGACGCAGCATCATTGCCACGCGCAGGGCCGTCGGGAAGGTGTCGTTGGTGGACTGGTGCATATTGACGTGGTCAAGCGGGCTTATAAAAGCGTAGTCCCCTTTTTTTCTTCCTGCAAGTTCAAGCGCCATGTTGGCTATGACTTCGTTCACGTTCATGTTTATCGACGTGCCTGCCCCTCCGGATAGCGGATTCACGCATATCTGCGAATGATCTCGGGAAGCAAGCAGGGCGTCTATGGCCCCTATAATGGCCCTGCCGCGTCTTTCGTCAAGGGTTTTTATCTCGATATTGGTCAGGCAGGCGGCTTTTTTTACGAACAAATAACCTTTGATAAATACGGGGTCTATGGCCTCGATTGCGGGGCCGAAATTTTCCATTGCACGCAGCGTGTGTATCCCGTAATATTTGTCGTCGGGAATTTCTTTTTCCCCCAGCATATCCTTCTCAATCCTCATTATTGGCCCCATTCATGTTGATGGATTACGGTTAAAAGTACAGATCTCTCTCTCCGTTCTTTATCCTGACAAGATAATCTTCAACGTTTTTTGCCATTACCGCGGAGTAGCTTTCCCTGACAAATTTCACATAACCCGCCAGGAGCTTCTCGCCCTTATCCTTTACAGCCGGCGAAGCGTAATCGAGCAGGTATTCCTCGAATGTCAACACCGCGTTGGGTATGCATAAATTCTTGATTTTCCCCGATTTTGCCAGCTCCATGAACTCGCATCCGACCCTGCCGCACCTGTAATCCGCCGTGCAAAACGAGGGTATGTAGCCTTCGTCCACCAGCTCTGAAATGCAATCATCCAGCGAGCGGTTGTCGGAAAGTTGGAACTGTTCCTTTGAAGCATCCCTGCCCTTCTGGTAACCGCCGATTGCTATATTTGAACCGGCGTCGATCTGCGAGACACCGAGCTTTATAAGGTCATGCCTAAGCTGCGGATTCTCCCTTGCAGTAAGTATCAACCCGGTATAAGGCACGGAAAGCCTGAGTATGGCTATTATCTTTTTCATGTCCTCGTCCGTAACTTTATATTGGTTCTTTGTGTAAAAAGGGGTGTTCAACGCCGGATTCAGCCGCGGAAACGATATTGTATGCGACCCTACGCCGAATTCCCTGTCCATGTCTGCGGCATGATAAAGCAGTCCCATGACCTCAAATCTCCAGTCATATATCCCGAAAAGGGCCCCTATTGCAACGTCGGATATCCCCGCCTCCTGAGCCCGGTGCTGCGACAAAAGCCGCCATTTATAGATGCTTTTTACGTTGTCGGTCCCGTGAAGCTGCTTATACCTGGCCTTATTATAGGTTTCCTGAAATACCTGGAACGTCCCGATGCCGGCGGCTTTTATTTTCTTGTATTCGTCCACGAAAAGCGGGGCCGCGTTGATGTTCACACGCCTGATCTCGCCTCTTCCGTTTTTCACCGAATATATGACTTCCATGCTGTGCGCGATATAATCGGCGTCGTTTTCCGGCCCTTCGCCGTAAACCGCCACTATCCTTTTCTGCCCCATGTCGGTCATAGCCCTGATTTCCGCCCTTAATTCATCGTCGGTGAGCCCCTGGTGGTTTATTTCCTTGTTCGAGCTCCTGTAGCCGCAATAAACGCAGTCGTTGACGCATTCATCCGAAATGTATAACGGAGCGAAAAGAACTATCCTGTTGCCGTAAACCGACAATTTTACTTCCATTGCTGTGGCAAATATTTCATTCCAGATGTCATTGTCGTTTATGTTCATAAGGTATGCGGCTTCCCCGGGCGTAAGCCCTTTTAACGCCTTTGCTTTCGTCAAAAGTTCGGATATTTTCACCCTGTCAATGGCCGAAGGCGCCGCGATCAGCCCTTCTATGAGGCCGTCGTCGATAAAATCCGGCCTTTTTTCCTCATCAAGATACTTCATGACCTGACGTATCCTGTCCTGTTTCCAGGATAACTGTTTTTGTGTAAGCATGCTCTTCACGACCTTTTTGTTTTATTAATTGATATATTATACATCAAATTATACCCGATTTTCAAGGAAATTTCAAATTAAATATTACCATTTTAGTAGGATTTAAAAGGTTTTTAAAAAAAAACGGCCGGGTGGTTTTATCCGCCCGGCCGCCGTTAAAACGAAAGAAATTTAGTTTATCTTTGACCTATTTGTAATAGATCGGCCTTGCCGAGTAATGGTTATGGAGCAGCTTATGCGCCTTGTGTGAAAGCGGTTTCTCGAGGAAATCCTTGTAAAGTTTCTGTACGTCCGGATTTTCATGAGACTGCCTGAGTTTTGACTGCACGTCGTCCTTGTATATGCCTTCGGTCCTTGTTTTTCTCACGGCATTGGTGACACGGTATGGCTGTCCTCCGCCTGCTATGCATCCGCCTTCGCATGCCATGACTTCTATAAAGTCGTACGGCATAGGCGCTCCCGCCTTTTTCGCGGCGCGCAATTCATCCATGACGGCGCGCACATTCCCCGTGCCGTGGGCGACCGCCACTCGTATCTTTGTCCCGCCGGCGTCTATGACGCCGCTTTTTACCCCTGTCAAGCCCCTGACGACTTCGACATTGATGTTGTCAAGGTTCTTATTGGTGAGCAAAAAGTATGCGGTCCTTATGGCGGCTTCCATGACGCCTCCGGTGGCGCCGAATATGGTGCCGGCGCCGGTGTATGTCCCCAGAATGGAATCAGCCTCTTCATCATCGAGTTCAAGCATCTTGATGCCGCTTGATTTTATCATCCTGACAAGTTCCCTCGTCGTGATGGATACGTCGACATCCTGGAAACCCGACGAACTCATGTCCGCGGTCCTTGATACCTCGTATTTCTTTGCAGTGCAGGGCATTACCGAGACAACGAACATTTTTGAAGGGTCTATCCCGGCCTTTTGCGCATAGTATGTTTTCGCCAGCGCTCCGACCATTTCATGCGGCGACTTGGCCGTGGAAAAATGTTCGATGAGGTCCGGATAATATTTTTCAAGGAAATCAACCCATGCCGGGCAGCAGCTTGTGATAAGGGGCATTGCGCCGTTGCCGGTCTTGATCCTTTCAATCAGTTCCGAGCCTTCTTCCATGATCGTCAGGTCGGCCCCGAAATTTGTGTCAAAAACAGCCTTAAAACCGAGTCTTCTGAAAAGGGCGTAAAGTTTCTTGGTAAGGATCGTGCCGGAAGGCAATCCGAAAGCCTCTCCTATTGCCACCCTTACAGCCGGCGCTATCTGAACTATGGGGTAAACGTCGGGATTTCCTAGCGCGTCCCAGACCTTCGGAATCTCGCTGAACTCGACAAGCGCGCCCACCGGGCAATGCGCCGAGCACTGTCCGCATTTAATGCACGGCGAATCGGATAGCGAAATGTCTCCTGCCGGGGCTATCCTGGATTCAAATCCCCTGTCCAAAAATTCAAGGGCGTAAACCTTCTGTATGTTCTGGCACACTTCCACGCAGCGCCCGCAATGGATGCATTTTATCGGGTCAAGCACAACGGCTTTTGTGGATGTGTCTTTTTTGATGTCCTGGAGCATTTCCTTGTATGGCCTGGACCTTATGCCGAATTCCTCTGCCAGGGTCTGCAGTTCGCAATCCCC
This sequence comes from uncultured Spirochaetia bacterium, assembly GCA_964443355.1. Taxonomy (GTDB): domain Bacteria; phylum Oederibacteriota; class PGYV01; order PGYV01; family Palsa-1178; genus Bog-1181. The sequence continues at coordinate 83,514 of CAYUDX010000011.1, read as the reverse complement.
GTTCCTGAGGCATGTCAGGCATACGAAAGGATGGGACGAGAGGATCAGGTCAAGGACGTTCTTCCTTACCTGGTAAAGCTCGCCGTCGTGCGTAGTGATCTCCATGTTGGGTTCCACGTAGGTGCAGCAGGCGCGCAGAAGTTTTCTGTTGCCTTTCGCCTTTACGACGCAAATGCCGCATGACGCGGTTGCGGGCAGGTCGTCGTGCTTGCAGAGCGTCGGTATCTTGACGTGCGCAAGCCTTGCCGCCTCCAGTATGGTCATGCCTGAATCGACCGAATAATCCTTTCCGTTTATCTTCATGTTTATCATTTTACCGGTTGTTTTTGTTGTATACATGTTTTGTCATCCTCTCTTTACGGCGTCGAACTTGCAGACGTTGTAGCATTCACCGCATTTTATGCACTGCTTTTTGTCTATAACATAGGGCTTGCGTTTCTCTCCGCTGATGCATTTCACGGGGCACCTTATCGCGCAAAGCCCGCAGCCGATGCATTTTTCCGTGATTATCGTGTATTCAACGAGGTCGCGGCATTTCCCGGTCAGGCATTTCTTGTCCGTAATGTGCTCCATATACTCGTCCTCAAAATAAGTGAGGGCGGAAATGACCGGGTTTGGCGTCGTCTGGCCGAGGGCGCAAAGCGATGCCTTCTGCATTGCGATCGATATGGACCTGATCTTCGTTATGTCCTCCGGGTCGCCGTTGCCTTTTGATATTTTTTCGAGCAATTCGAGTATCTGCTTGCCGCCTATCCTGCACGGCGAGCATTTTCCGCACGATTCGTCGACCGAGAACTGCAGGTAGAACTTGTTGACGTCGACCATGCAGTCGTCCTCATCCATTACAATGAGGCCGCCTGATCCCATGATGGATCCTATCGATTGTAGCGATTCGTAATCTATGGGCATATCCAGGTATTTTTCCGGTATGACGCCTCCGGACGGCCCGCCTGTCTGCACGGCCTTGAATTTCTTGCCGTTCTGGATGCCTCCGCAAATGTCATAAACTATTTCCCTGATGGTCGTGCCCATGGGCACTTCCACGAGGCCGGGGTTCGTGACCTTTCCGGTCACGGCAAAAACTTTTGTCCCCTTTGATTTTTCAGTTCCGATAGAGGCGAACCAGGCGCCGCCCCTTTCGACTATTGCGGGAACGTTTGCCCATGTCTCTACATTATTGATAAAAGTGGGTTTTCCCCAGAGTCCGGAAACCGACGGGAATGGGGGCCGCGGCCTCGGATTTCCCCTTTTTCCCTCGATCGACGCGATAAGGGCGGTTTCTTCGCCGCACACGAACGCGCCCGCGCCCCAGCGCAGCTCGATGTCAAAGGAAAAACTGGAACCCAGTATGTTGTTCCCGAGAAGCCCGTATTCCCTTGCGGATTTCAGCGCTTTTTCAAGCCTTTCAATTGCCAGCGGATATTCCGCCCTTATGTAAATAAAACCGCGAGTGCAACCTACCGCGTAACCGCCGATTATCATGCCCTCGATCACGGAATGCGGGTCGCCTTCAAGGACGCTCCTGTCCATATAAGCTCCCGGATCTCCTTCATCGGCATTGCATATCACATATTTTTCCGCGTTCTTTTCTTTTTTTGTAAGTTCCCATTTCAGGCCGGTCGGGAATCCCGCGCCGCCCCTGCCGCGCAGCCCGGATGCCTTCATCTCCACTATGACCTTGTCCTCATTGAGGTCAAAAAGCGCCTTTTCAAGGGCCTTGTATCCGCCCCTCATTATGTACTCGTCGATGGATTCCGGATCGAGGTATCCAATGTTCCTCAGGACAATTTTAAATTGCTTGCTTGTCGCATCCTTTTCCTTGATCGGCAGGAACTTATTGTCATAGGAAAGGACGAACTTATCTAGCCTTGCGCCCTTCATATGGGCGCTGATAATGTCGTCCGCATCCTCAGCCTTGAATTTGGTGTAGATGACGCCATCCGGCATAACCCTGGCTATGGGCCCGTCCGTCGTAAATCCTATGAACGGGCTCCTTATAACCTCAAAAGAATCCGTCAGCCCCTTTTCATTGACAAGCTTTACGAAAGTATTGTAAACGGGCTTGTCCTTTGATGCGGCGGGCTCCCAGACAAAAATATATTGTTTATTCATCGCAGGCCTCCTAGTCTTTGAATATATTCTTGCCGGTATCCGTCGAAGGCATGAATATAACATAATTGTTCAGTATGTTTTTCTTGATAATGTGTTCCGACACGATCGCGTGGGCGGCTTTTTCGTCGACGTTGCCGTAAAGTATCTCGGGCATGCCGTTTATCTTTACAACCATATTGGGCTCGCAAAAGCACATCCCCAGGCAGCCTGTTTTCTTGAGCTTTACGCTTCCCTCAAGCCCGTTGCTTTTCAGTTCGTCCTCGAATATCTTATATACAGCGTCGCCGCCGGCGGCTATCCCGCAGGTGCCCATGGAGATCATTACTTCTCCCTTTTGCTCTGTCTTGTAATTTTTCCTGAATTTTTCAAGGTCGCCCTTTTTCATCTTTTCCATTATTTAAGCGCCTCCTCTTTTTTGCTGTATTCGCCAAGGATCTTCGGCAGGTCTGTTTTCAGCACGTTGCCGTGGGTTTTTCCGTTGACTAGCATCACCGGAGCCAGTCCGCAGCAACCGACGCAACGGACTATTTCGAGGGAAAACATTCCATCGTCGCTTGTGGAATTTACCGCGACTCCCAGGATATTCTCTATCTCCTGTATAATGTCATTGCTGCCTTTAAGATAGCAGGCCGTACCCAGGCACACCTGGATCTGGTTCTTGCCGGGTTTGGAAAGCTTGAATAAATGATAAAATGTAATAATGCCGTAAATCTTCGCAAGCGGTATGCCCATCAACCTGGACACTTCCATTGCCACTTTTCTCGGCACATACCCGTATATTTCCTGGATCTTGTGCAGTACCATGATCTCATTGCCCGGCTTGTCTTTCCATTGGTCCATGAAATCAAGCAGCGGTTTTTCAAGCTGTATCTCTTGCTTTTCTAACATCATGTGCATTTACCTCCGTATATTTTAGTATGTGATTATTTTCACATGTTTTTATATTAAAGGCAGAGAGCGGCTCTGAACTCTCCTGTGACTATGTAAAAAGTTAGTCTTTAATTGGTGAGAATATACAGCGAAGCCCAAATTATGTCAAGATAAAAAAAACGCCATAATATTCTTTAAAAGTAAAATGAAAAATACCGGGTAACATTTAAATGATATCATAATGGTAGCAATTTGTCAATTTGCTTGTGAAAAAAAGATTTTAGACAATACCGGGCATAAAGATATAGTCGGTATCTATTGAACTTTTTCAATATGATACACGTTAAAGTGCGATTTGTCCCTGTCCCAAACTATATTAATTAATTACTTTGCCTTAAGATAAATGTCGATCGCTGCGGCGGCTTTTTTGCCGGCTCCCATTGCCGCTATAACCGTCGCCGAACCCGTTGAAATATCTCCGCCCGCGAATATTCCCGGTATTGAAGTAGCCCCGGTCTCCGGGTTTGCCTCTATGTAACCCCATTTGTTTAATTTCAAGCCTTTGACGTTTGTAGTGAGTAATTCATTGGCCTTTGTCCCAAGCGCCGGGATGACATTGTCGACTTCCATGATGAATTCCGATCCCGGAATTGCCTTTGTACCGCATCTTCCCGAGGCGTCGGGCTCGCAAAGTTCCATCCTTACGCATTTGATCTTTGATACGAAACCGTTCTCATCGGAAATTATTTCAACCGGATTGGTAAGCAGGTCCAGTATTATCCCCTCTTCCTTAGCGTGCTCGATCTCCTCGTGCCTGGCGGGCATTTCTTTCTCGGAACGCCTGTATATTATATGGACCTCCTCCACGCCCTTTAGCCTTCTGGAAACACGCGCCGAATCCATGGCCACGTTTCCCGCCCCGACCACGGCGACTTTTTTCCCAAGCTTGACCGGCGTGTCGTATTCCGGAAATTTATATGCTTTAAGAAGGTTCATCCTCGTAAGGAACTCGTTGGATGAATAAACCCCTTTGAAATTTTCCCCCGGGACGTTCATAAAAGACGGCGTACCGGCCCCTACGCCTATAAAGACAGCCTGAAAACCATCCTGTACCAGGTCGTCTATAGTATAGGATTTCCCGACAAGTACGTCAGTCTGTATCTCCACACCGAGTGTTTTCAGGTAATCGACTTCCCTTTTCACTATCGCCTTCGGCAGCCTGAATTCAGGAATGCCGTATACAAGCACGCCTCCAGGCAGATGAAGGGCCTCAAAAATAACCGCCTTATAACCGAGCTTTGCAAGTTCTCCGGCAACGGTCAGTCCTGCCGGTCCGGAGCCGGCTATCGCGACTTTTATCTGTTTGCCGTCGCGGCCCAATACCGGAGTGATGACCTGTGCCTTTGTTTCCATGTTCGCGGCTTCCCAATCGGCTGCGTACCTCTCAAGAGCGCCGATATTGATCGCCTGCCCTGTTTTTAACAGGACGCATTTTTCTTCGCACTGTGTTTCCTGCGGGCATACCCTTCCGCAGACCGCCGGAAGGCTGTTCGATTCTTTTATCGTCTTGATAGCGCCGGCAACGTCCCCTGAGGCTATCTGACTGATGAATTCCTTTATGTTTATATTGACGGGACAGCCCTGAATGCATGTCGGGTTCTTGCATTGAAGGCAGCGGGACGCCTCGAGTTTTGCCTCGTTGTCGTCATAACCGAAGGGTACTTCTTCGAAATTACGTATCCTTTCGTTTGCCGCCTGCTGCCGTACTTTTAGGCGTTCTTTTTTTGCCATGTTTGTTTACCTGCCAGCCAGATGTATTTTGCAGTGCTCAAGCGATATTTTTTCTTCCGCCTTGAATGTCGCGAGCCTGCTTGTAAGTTCGTTGAAATTAACAAGATGTCCGTCAAAATCCGGGCCGTCAACGCACGAGAATTTTACCTTGCCGCCTATTGTGACCCTGCAGCCTCCGCACATACCTGTCCCGTCGAGCATGAGGGCGTTCAGGCTAACTATGGTCTTTATCCCCAGCTGCTTTGTAAGCTCGGACACGGCTTTCATCATGACCACGGGGCCCACAGCCACTACCAGGTCTATCTTTTCACCGGTATCATGCAGTGATTTCAGAGCATCGGTCACAAGCCCTTTTGTGCCGCTTGACCCGTCGTTCGTGGCGGTTATAACCTTATCGGAAACGGTTCCCATTTCTTTTTCGAGGATGATAAGGTCGCTGCTCCTGAAACCCGTGATGGATGTCACGCGGTTGCCTTCGGAACGAAGCGCCCTCGCTATCGGAAATATCGCCGGCACTCCTACGCCGCCGCCGACGACAACCGTATTGCCGTATTTCTCGGTGTGGAAATGGCGGCCAAGCGGGCCCGCAATGGAATACACGGAATCGCCCTCGTTCATCATGCCCAGCTTTACCGTGGAAACCCCCACTTCCTGGAAGATGATATATACAACGCCGCTCTTTGAGTCCCAATCATAAATGGTAAGCGGGACCCTTTCGCCGGTCTCTCCTGGTATCACGATAACAAAATTCCCGGCCTTCGCGTTTTTCACGACATGCGGGGCGAGTACGCCCATGAGCTTGATGTCCTTCGTCAGCTGTTTCTTCAGTGTGATTTTATACATATATTCTCCGCATCAGCGTTTATTAAAAACCCGCCGGGCTTTTCAGATATCCCGGCGGTCTTTATTATAAACCATTTTAAATAAAATATCCTCTTTTTGTGTATTCCGTATGGAGCAGCTCATGCGAAAGATGGCCGAGCGGCTCCTTCAGGAACTCGGAATAAAGCGCCTTTACCTCGGGGTTCTCATGCGATTTGCGCAGCCCCTTCATGCTGTCTTCGGCGTAAATGGATTCCGCGCGTTTCTTCCTGATGTCCCAGGTCGTGGGTATCGGCTGTCCGCCGCCGCCAAGGCATCCTCCGGGGCATGTCATGACCTCAATAAAATGATAGGGCGATTCGCCTTTTTCTATCTGCTCAAGAAGTTTACGTGCGTTTTTAAGGGTGTGCGCGACAGCTACTTTTACCTTTGTCCCGTTCAGATCAAGTTCGGCATCCCTTATTCCCTCAAAACCCCTCACCGGCATCAAATTAAGGTTTTCAAGGGGCTTGCCTACAACTACTTCGTAGACCGTCCTGACCGCCGCTTCCATGACTCCGCCTGTGGCGCCGAATATCACCGCCGCGCCGGTGGACGCCCCGAGTGGGCTGTCGAATTCTTCCTTGGGAAGGGATTCGAACTGTATTCCCGCCTCGGTGAACATCCTTGCAAGTTCCCTTGTTGTGAGAACGTAATCAACGTCGTAAAATTTTTCGTCCTCGGTAAGGTTCATCCTGCCTTTCCAGTAATCGTAGGCGCCTTTCATCTCGCCCCTTTTTGCCTCATACTTTTTCGCCGTGCAAGGCATTATGGATACAACCGATATTTTCCTCGGGTCTATGTGCATTTTTTCGGCGTAATAGGTCTTGGCTACCGCGCCGAACATCTGCTGCGGCGATTTGCATGTGGAGAGATGGTCCACTTCTTCCGGAAAAAAGTGCTCGATAAATTTTATCCAGCCCGGCGAACAGGATGTTATCATGGGCAATGTCCCGCCCTTTGTGAGCCTTTTTAAAAGCTCGTGCCCTTCCTCTAGTATCGTAAGGTCGGCCGTAAAATTCGTGTCGAATACCTTGTTAAACCCGAGTTTCCTCAGGGCTGAGACCATTTTTCCGGTTACCAGGGCCCCCTGCTCCATGCCCATCGCTTCACCTATGCCGACCCTGATTGCCGGGGCCGTCTGGACAAGCACTATTCTTTCCGGGTCCTGGAGCTCTTTCCAGACCTCTTCGGTATTGTCTTTTTCGACGATGGCGCCGGTCGGACACACCAGGGCGCACTGCCCGCAATTGGTGCACGCGACGTTGCCGAGCCCTTTGTCCATATACGGGGTCACTTTGCTTTTGATGCCCCTGTGAGTTATATCTATGGCGTAAACCGTCTGTACATCCGCGCACACATTGACGCATCTTTTGCAGAGTATGCATTTGTTCGGGTCCCTTACCACGGAAGGCGATGTTTCATCGAGCTCGGAGAGCTTTTTTGTCCTTCCAAAACGCGTTTCCTTGATGCCGAGCTCAAAAGCCATCTTCTGCAGCTCGCAATTCTGGTTGCGCAGGCAGTTCAGGCAGTCGTTCGGGTGGTTTGCCAGGATAAGCTCGAGGTTCATCTTCCTTGCTTCCCTTACCCTTGCCGAATTCGTTGATATTTCCATGTTTTCAAAAACTTCCGTTATGCACGAGCGTATCAGCGACTTGCCGTTCTTTACCTCTACCACGCAGATGCCGCATGAGGCGTTGCTTGAAACATCCTCGAGGAAACACAATGTCGGTATCTCTATTCCCGCCGCCCTGCATGCCTTCAGTATCGTGGAGCCTTTTTCGACCTGGTATGAATTTTTATTGATCTTTACGTTTACCGGATTTTTTATCTCCATTTGGTTTTCTCCTTTTCACTATTCTTCGTTGCCCGGGCGCACGTCGCACCTCAGGCACCTGACTGATTCGCGAAGAGCCTGTTCGCCCGTGTAGCCGGAAAGTATTTCCTGAAAATTCGTTACCCTTTCCTTTACGGCAAGTTTTTTCGGCCTCGTGTTCCTGCCGCCTTCGGGTTTCAACGGCACCTCGTTCTTGTATTCGAATTTCCTGTAAAGTCTGGAGAACCTGTGTTCCTTCATAAGGTCAAAGTCGACAGCTTCGGCCGTTGTTTTCGCTATTCCCATGGCCTCTGCCGCGGTCGCCGGTCCGGTCACGGCGTCGCCTATCGCGTAAAAAGAACTGTTTGAAGTCCTGTATGTGAAAGGATTGGTCTTGATAGTCGCATCCTTGTTCGTCTCTATACCCAGGTCTTTGGCAAAACTTGAATCCACTTTCTCGCCGACCGCGAGTATGACAGTGTCGCAGTCGATTATTTCGCACGCCCCCGTTCCCACGGGTTTGCGCCTTCCCGACCTGTCAATGGAGCCGAATTTCATCTTTTCAACCTCGAGGCCTTTGACGTTCCCTTTAGCGTCCCCGAGTATCCTGGTCGGGCCGCACATCAGGCGGAAATTTATCTTTTCAGCCTCGGCATCCTCTATCTCATGAAGGTTTGCCGGCATTTCATTGCGGTCCCTGCGGTAAACTATTGTGACCTCAGAGCCGAGCCTCAGCGCGGTCCTTGCCGCGTCTATCGATACATTGCCCGCGCCGATTATGGCCACCTTTTTTCCTATCCTTAGTTTCTTGCCTTTCGCGTGGTCCTCAAGGAATTCATATCCAGGATGGACTCCTTTCAGCTCCGCTCCAGGTATGTCAAGCGACGCGTCTTTCTGCGCCCCCACGGAAATTATAACCGAATCGTTTTCCTTTGCTATGGTCTTGAACGAAATGTCCGTCCCAACCATCGTGTTCATGACGAATTTTACGCCCAGCTTTTTTATGAGCTCGATTTCCTTGGCCAGCACGTCTTTTGGCAACCTGTAGGCCGGGATACCGTAATAAAGAATGCCGCCTGCCAGGGGATGCGAATCATAGACCGTAACCGTGTGTCCGAGCCGCACCAGGTAATACGCGGCGGTCAATCCTGCCGGGCCTGCGCCTATTATGGCGATCTTCTTTCCGGTCGCCGGGAGTTTTTCCTTTATCAGCCTTGTATAAAGCTGTTTTTCCTTTCCCATCTTATAAATGGTATCCGCGAGGTAACGGTGTATCTCGCCCTGCGCCACAGATTCATCGACCGTATCCCTTCTGCAGCGCATTTTGCAGTGAAAGTGGCATATGCGGCCGAGCGTCCCGGGAAGCGGATTGTCCCGCAGGGTTGATTCAAAGGCGTCCTCTATCCTGCCTTCCTTGAGCATCTGCAGGTATGCGGGTATGTTCATATGCATGGGGCATGAATTCTCGCAAAGCGCCATGAAGAGGTTTTCGCAGACGCCTGCTTTGCATCTTTTTTCTATGATGTGCGCCTTGTATTCGTCCCTGAAGTAACGCAGTGTAGTAAGAACCGGGTTCGCACTGGTCTGTCCGAGCCCGCACAGCGAAGAATCCTTTATCACCATCGCGAGTTTCTCAAGGGTTTCAATATCCTCGAGCGTTCCCTTGCCTTTGGTTATCCTGTTCAATATTTCCATGGACTGTGAAAGCCCTTCCCTGCACGAGGTGCATTTGCCGCACGACTCGGAGGATGTGAATTCCACGAAATACCTGGCGACGTCCACCATGCAGTTATCCTGGTCCATGACGACCATTCCACCGGAACCCATTATAGCGCCCAGCGCGTTCAATGACTCGTAATCGACCGGAGTGTTGAAACTCTCCACCGGTATGCATCCGCCGGAAGGGCCTCCGGTCTGGACGGCGCGTATCTTCTTGTTTTTGCCGGCGCCTTCGCCCATCTCATATATTATCTTTTCAAGCGGGGTGCCGAGCGGCAGTTCCACAAGGCCGGTGTTCCTTATCTTCCCGACCAGCGAAAAAACCTTTGTGCCCGATGAATTTTCCGTACCCGTCTGCGCGAAAAAATCACCGCCACGGTTGAGAATAAGGGGAACGTTTTCCCACGTTTCGACGTTATTGATGTTGGTGGGCTTACCATCGATGCCTTTCTGGGCCGGAAAAGGCGGCCTGGGCATCGACCTGCCGGCCTTGCCTTCTATTGAGGCCATCAGAGCGGTTTCCTCTCCGCAAACGAACGCCCCGGCTCCTTCCACATAATCAAGGTCGAAATTAAAACCCGAACCGAAGATATTCTCGCCCAAAAATCCGTTGTCTTTGGCCTGATTGATGGCTTTTTTCAGTCGTTCCACTGCAAGCGGATATTCGGCCCTTATGTAAACTATCCCCTTTGACGCGCCCATTACATATGCGCCTATTATCATGCCTTCTATAAGGGCGTGCGGGTCGCTTTCTATCTCATTCCTGTTCATGTAAGCGCCCGGATCGCCCTCGTCGGCGTTGCAGACAACGTATTTCTGGTCGCCTTTCACGTTCTTCATGAGCTCCCATTTCCTTCCGACCGGGAAACCCGCGCCCCCGCGTCCGCGGAGCTTTGATTTTTTCATTTCCTCGAGCACCCCGTCCGGCTTCATTGTCGTCAATGATTTCAGGAGCGCCTGATAACCTCCGACCGCGATGTATTCCTCGATATCCTCGGGATTGATTAGCCCGGCGTCGCGAAGGACCATTTTTTTCTGCCCCTTAAAGAACGGGATCTCGTCCCATACCGGGACCTGCGGCAGGCCTTTGCCGTATTCTATCTTAGAGGTCAAAAAGTCCCATTGCTCTATTTTACACATGGCCTTTTTCAGAGGCATATTCCCCTTTGAAACTGCTTCTACTATGGATGTTGCGTCCTTTGCTGCGACTTTATTGAGTATTACCAGCGGCTGCCCGGGAATGTAAACATTGACAAGGGGCTCATTGGCGCAAAAGCCGAAACAACCGACGGTATTGAGAATAATATCGGCTTTTTTCGTCTTGATGGCCTTGCCTATGGCCATAAATAATTCGTCCGCGCCGTTGCCGATTCCGCAGGTGCCCATTCCGACCGCTATCATCGGTTTATCGGGCAGAAGTTTCTTGAGCGATTTTTTCTGGAGATTGTTCAGGGCGGTTATATCGTTTATTTTCATTTCTATTTCCTCCCCTTCTGCGTTTTTTGAACGAGCCTGCGAAGCTGCGACGATGTTACATTAGAATGGATGACCCCGTCTATTGACACAACAGGCGCCAGCGCGCATTGCCCGAAACAGGCCACGGTCCTTATTGTAAACTTGTTGTCCGGCGTTGTGAAAGACGGCTCGCCGCCTTCCAGTTCCTTTGTGCCGCCCATCTGGCCGCCGACATCGTCCAGAAGGGATTTTGACCCTTTTGTGTGACAGGCTGTTCCCCTGCATACGATTATGGTGTGATCCCCCTGCGGTTTGAGGTTAAAAAAAGAATAAAATGTAACTATGCTATAAAGCCGCGACAACGGCACATTGAGCTTCGAGGAGATATAATTGATGGTATCCTCGGGCAAAAAATTGTGCTTATTTATCTTCTGCGCCTCTTCCAGGACGCCAAGAACCCGTCCCTGCTTGTTTTCATAAGCTTTGATGATCTCGTCCAACTTTTTCACGTCCGCCGGCAACACTTTTACTGTGGGCATGCTTTTTCTCCCTTTTGATGATTTGTATTTTTTCCGTAATATGCAACTTCGCCATATTCAGGATAAATGCTTTTTTCAAATGCTACCAATATGCTGTTATTTGCCTCCTTTTCCGCAAAAGTTAGTGTAATTTTTCACAAGAAAGATGATAAAAGAAAACTGTAAAATTTTTTATTAATTGAAAAAGGTTAGGTTTATATGGCATTATATACTTCTAAATTATCTTCTAAAAATACTCTCTGATTGTCAAATTTTAAAGATCCCTGAAAACATTCATGTTAGTGAATTTATTATAATCAGAAACAAACAAATTGTCAATAAAGATTATTTTCACAAGCGACCCGAGGTCGAAGTTTGGTCCGGCGGTACGTTGCAAAAATGGAACCCCGGGTCGGATTATAACATAGGGCTATGAAACCATCGAGATTTTTTATTAATTAAAAAATTGATGTTATTGTAATAAATTGATCGTCGCTAAAATTGGACGAACCGGAAATCCTTGGGCTGTAAGTATAATCGAATTTAAAATTAATTCCGGCGATATCGTGGTCCATCCCGAGCCCCACGCTCAAATAATTCTCGCCGCTCACGCTCTCGTAGTCCCCTGCCCTTATAATGAATAATGAGTTATAACCGTATTCCATCCCCTCTGAAATTACGGCCCGCTCGAAAGGAATCGCAAAACCAAGGTCCATGGATAACGATAACTTGTTCTCGTTATCATATAGCATGTAGTAATTTACCCCTGCCATGACCGAAGAATCAAGTCCTTCCTCTTTTAACCCGTATCCGTTCCCGCCCGACGAGACCAATGCCCCGATATCCCTTGCCGCCAGCCCAAAAGAAAGGTCCTTGTCGAATAAATACAATGCGCCGATATCCGCCGCCAGGAAAGAAGCCGTTGTTCCCGCCACATCGGACCACGCATATTTTAAATTTGCGCCAAACCCGATGGAATCATCGGTCATGAAAGAATAATTCAACAGGGCAAGCCTGTCGTTCCGGTCGATTTTTGAACCGGGATCCGCCGGGTCGTCGATTCCCTGCTTCGAATATATGAATGACGCTCCAAAATTCCCGTAGTCGGTCACGGGCACAAGCACGTTCGTTTGCGTGGCGCTTATATCGAACTCGCCTATGTCGCCGTATGAAAACGCCGCGGACGCGTTCATTGCGCCGTTGGTGGAAGCCGGGTTTATGCTTATCCCCGAAATATCCCCGAATCGCGCGCACCCCGCCCCTCCCGATCCCTGGGACGCCGCATTGTAATTAAACCTTAAAAACGGTGCCGAAGAAACCCCGAATAAGACCGACGGTGCGCACAGCAAAACGATCATCAATATTTTTTTCATAAACTGCCCTCCTTTTTCATTTTTATGATTATAACAGAATTTCTAAAGAAAAACTCAAAAACTCCGCGGCCAATCTGATCCGGATGCAAAAAAAATAAATAATTTTTAAGCTTGACAAAATGCTATAATTTGCTATAATATGCTATATGAAGAACATAGTGAAAGAATTGGAAAAATACAGGCTGGAAAACAGGATATCGCAACAGAAGCTGGCGTGTGAACTTGACGTGGCTTTCTGCACGGTAAACAGGTGGTTTAAAAGCAGGAACGACCCCAATCAGATTCAGGAATATCACATCAACAAACTGTTGGGCATAAAAAGGAGGAAAACAAGAAATGACAAAGACACTGGACGCACGCACTAAGATCACGGACACGGAAAATTGGGAAGGTTACAGGCCCGGAAGCGAACATCTCGAACTGCTCTCAAAATCAAAAGCTTTCGCTTCATTCGAAAAAGCCGAGAACAAAAAGACCGCAGGCGCCGTTGATTCCCTGCTTTTAAAGCTTTATATGGCGCTTTAAATCAACTTTTAACCCCATAGCGAAATTTGACGCGTACGCCGTGCGTTCATACGGCTGTAAATATAATTATGCCCTGATAAATTTGCAATCACCCGGCAGTTTCCTGTGATGCTTTATTTTCCGTATCTCTATGTCAACCGCGGTTTTTAAATCCGCTATCTCCACTGAAATGGCCTTTATCTCGGAATAATCTATCTCCATCATCTTGATCACTTCATTATAAAAAGCCTGCATCATGTCCCTTGTCGTCGTATATCCCGGCTTCGCATGCGCGCATACAAAAGTCCCGACGTGTATTTCGTTCTCGTCGATAAAAAACTCGCTCTCCCCGAGCGCAAGCAGATATATTGAGGGGGTTGCCTCTATTTCCTTGAATTTAACCGATATGTTCCTGTTCATTCCGTCCACAAGGTCGTTCCTTTTGGCCATGTCATATTTCCATTTTTCAATTTTCTCATGAAGTTCAGGAAAATGGTTGGCAAGGTCCATATAAAGCTCGTTGTTCACCTTTTCAGGATGGAACCATATGTTGTGCCAGTCGTCCAGTACGTTGTATTCAAGCTCCTCAAAATGGCTTTCCCTGTCGGGCCCGGCGAATTTTTTCTTTTTTTGCGTCGTTCCGGCCGCCGCATTTTTTGCTCCGGTCAAAATTATTATTATGGCAAGGCATATTATTGTCGTCCCCAGGCCGCAGCCAAGAGCAAGGTAAAATTTTGCGTCCGAATCCTTCCTGAGCTTTTTCATGTCAATGTCCATCTGGCTGACTTTTGCCGTAAGCGACACCTTTTGCGCCGATAATGTTTCTATGGTGTCTTTTGCCTCGTTTAACTGCCTTGTGAGGCTTGAAACGGTGGGTTTTGGGGTTTTCTTAGCTTTCGGAGACTTTGCCGGGTATACTGCCGCGGCAAATAATAACATCAAAATAAATAAGACGGAAACAAATTTATACTTCTTCATTTTTCCTCCACGCATTTTCCCTTTTTTTTCGTTATATGGCGCTTATTGGATTATCCCGTACTCTTTCATCTTTGATTTCAGCGTATTCCTATTAATACCAAGCTTTTGGGCGGTTTTCAACTTATTATTTCCGGTATCCACCAGCATTTCCTCGATAAGCCATTTTTCAAGCTCACCTATCACTTCCTTATATATACTGCCGCTGGCCTTCTTTCTGGACTCAATCTTTATATAATTCTTGATATTAAACCCTTCATCCTTGTTTTTAGCCGGATTTATTGCGTCCGGGATTAGCGATATGTCTATAAGGCTGCCCTTGGCCATTATTACGGCCCGTTCAATGACGTTTTCAAGCTCCCTGATGTTTCCCGGCCATTCATAATTCATAAAAATGTCCTCGACGGAGCTGTCAATGCCCGCCACCTGTTTACCATATACTTCATTATACCTTTTTATGAAAAAATCCACAAGCAAAGGCAGGTCGTCTTTCCTTTCACGCAGAGCCGGCATGTGCACGGTTATCACATTAAGCCTGAAATAGAGGTCCGCCCTGAATTTTTTCTCGTCCACCATCTTTTTCAGGTCCTTATTGGTGGCGGCGATTATCCTTATGTCGATCTTCGTGGATTTTTCGGAGCCCAGCGGCTCAATTTCTTTTTCCTGCAGGGCCCTGAGTATCTTTGACTGGAGCTGGAGAGGCATCTCTCCTATTTCGTCGAGGAACAGCGTTCCCCTGTCCGCCAGCTCGAATTTTCCCTTTTTGTTGCCGACCGCTCCGGTAAATGCACCTTTTTCGAATCCGAACAACTCTGATTCGAGGAGATTTTCAGGAATTGCCGCGCAGTTGACGGAAATGAACTTATTTTCCCTCCTGTCGCTCAAAAAATGGACGATCTTGGCTATCAATTCCTTGCCGGTGCCGGTCTCCCCGGTGATAAGCACGGATGCGGTGGTATTGGAAACCGTTTTGATCTGCTCTATGATGCGCCGCACCTGTTCGTTCTTGCCGACGATATTCCTGAAACTGTAGTCCTTTTTCAGTTCTTTGCGCAATTCGATGTTTTCTGTTATAAGTTTCTGCGTCTCGGCCTGCTGGCGCTGGAAGCTCCTTACCCTGTATGCGATCAGCGACGCGAGTATAGTTATAGTATGGACACCGTCCTGAAAGTATTCCTTTTCCTCAAAAATTTTTTCGATGGACAGTACGCCCAGGACACGCGGCCCCGCCTTGATGGGCGCGGCTATCATGGAGTTTTTTTCCGGCCGCTGGATCTTCAGCCTGTTTAGGAATAACGGCTCTTTTGTTAGGTCCTCTACGGCTATGGTCTGCCCCTTTAGCACCGCATTTCCAATTATGCCTTCGCCTATCTTATATACCCCGTTCTTAATGGAGTCCTCGCTTATCTTATAGCCGCTGTAAACCTTCAGAGAATCAGGGCTCTCCTTGTCAAAAAGCACCAGCATGCCCCTGGAAATGTTCATTTTGTCCTTCAATACTTCCATTACCTTGTTAAACACGTCGTTGAGCGACTCTTCTTCCTCTATTATATGGAAGGTGTCGATAAGTATCTCCTGCGAGCTTATCTTGGACCCCAACTTTTCCTGTATCTTGTCCTTTGTTATTATCTGAGCGGAAAGTTCCGCCACCATCAGCAACAGGTCCAGATCGTCCTCTGTAAAGGCGTTTTCCCGGTTCGAATCCACGCTTATTACGCCTATTACCTTGTTTTCAGTCCTTATCGGGACCGCAAGCTCGGATAATAGGTCCTCCCTGACCTTGATATAGATCGGGTCCTGCCTTGTGTTGTTGACCAGCTTTGGGCTGCCGGTCATTGCCACCCATCCCGTAATTCCTTCGCCGATCTTTAGCCTGGTCGCTTCGGCTGTTTTTGCCGGGAGATTCTTATACGCGACTATATCGAGGAGATTATCAGCCTCATTTATGAGCATGACACTGCCGGTCTTTGCTCCTGTGAGCTCAAGGCAACGTTCAAGTATCAATGTTAGCAGCGCTTTTGTGGAATGCGGTTTATTCATTTCTATTGATATATAATGGACAAGTTTCAGTTTTTTAAGCTTGTTCTCGTAATCACCGCCCCGTGAAGCGGCTGCAACGGCAGATATTTCCTCTTTCTTTTTCATCTTGTCCTCCATATTTATAAGCATATAACATGCCGTAATTGGTCATTATTTAATCATCTGGTTATTATATAATACTCTTTCTTTAAGTCAATATTAAACTGAAAATTTGTATAACTTTTGACCATTTCTAACTTTTTTTTGTGCCAAATTTGACCACCAAAAGATAGATTTCACTATATTTCACAAGCGTTTTATCTGGCATGTTTTTTGCTTATTAGATAGCATCTAGAAGCCTGTTTACAGGCAAACAGAGGGTTTGAGTCGGTTAGCGAAGTTGAAGGGACTGCGGTAATCTATACTCATATCCCCTAAAATTCCGAAAGGAGTGTAAAATTTATGTCTAATCCGGTTATTAATGTGGCAGAAATCTTCGGTTCCAATGTTTTCAGCGACAAAGTAATGAAAGAAAGGCTTCCCAAGGCGGTTTACAAGGCGTTTAAAAAATCCGTCGATGAGAGCAAGCAGATGACAATGGATACAGCCAATGTAATCGCCAACGCTATGAAGGACTGGGCCATTGAAAAGGGCGCAACGCACTACACCCACTGGTTCCAGCCGCTGACCGGCATTACAGCAGAGAAACACGACGCGTTCATTTCGCCTGTCGGAGACGGAGAGATCGTGCTCGAATTTTCAGGCAAACAGCTTATACAGGGAGAACCCGACGCATCGTCTTTTCCGTCCGGCGGATTGCGCGCAACATTTGAAGCCCGCGGATATACGGCCTGGGATCCAACCGTCCCGGCATTCGTCAAGGAGAACGCCGTCGGCGATGTGACACTTTTCATTCCCACTGCATTTTATTCCTACACCGGTGTGGCGCTCGATAAAAAGATACCGCTTCTGCGTTCCATCGACGCGGTTTCAAAGCAGGCTTTAAGGGTGTTGAAAGCCCTCGGAAACACAACGACAAGAAAAGTTGTCGCCACGCTCGGGCCGGAGCAGGAATATTTCCTTGTGGACAAGAAACTTTTCATGCAGAGGCTCGACCTCCAGCTCACGGGCAGGACGCTTTTCGGCGCCCCATCCCCCAAGGGGCAGGAGCTTGAGGACCAATATTTCGGGACCATCAAGGACAATGTATCGGCATTCATGGCCGACCTTGACACCGAAATGTGGAAGCTCGGCATTTTCTCAAAAACAAGGCACAACGAAGTTGCGCCGGCGCAGTTCGAGAACGCTCCGGTATTCTCGATGCTAAACACCGCGGTCGACCATAACCAGCTCACAATGGAGCTTATGCAGAAGATAGCCCTGAGGCACGACCTTGTATGCCTGCTCCATGAGAAACCTTACAGGGGCATCAACGGTTCTGGAAAACACAACAACTGGTCGCTTGGAACGGATGACGGGCTGAACCTTCTCGAGCCTGGCGATAACCCACACGACAACATGCAGTTCCTGGCTTTCCTTGCGGGCGTAATCAGGGCCGTTGACCGCCACGCCGATATGCTCCGCGGCGGATGCGCGACAGCCGGACAGGACCACAGGCTCGGCGCAAACGAGGCTCCTCCCGCGATCATCTCCGTTTATCTCGGCGACATGCTCGGCGAGATATTTGAGAAGCTCGGCAAAGGCGAGAAATACTCCTCCAAAGGCAAGGAATTCACAAATGTCGGCGTTGATTCGCTTCCTTCCTTCCCCAAGGACAACTCTGACAGGAACAGGACGTCGCCTTTCGCCTTTACCGGCAATAAATTCGAGTTCAGGATGGTTGGTTCGGCAATGTCATGCGCCGGCCCCATGCTGATCCTCAATACCGCCGTTGCCGAATCGCTCGACGAGATCGCTGGCAGGCTTGAGAAATCAAAGGATATAAAAGCCGAAGTTGCCGCGATACTCAAGGACGTTTTCAGGGAAAATTCAAAGATAGTTTTCAACGGCAACAACTATTCCGCCGAATGGGAAAAAGAAGCGGCAAAACGCGGCCTTCCGAACGTAAAAAATTCCGTCGACGCGCACAAGGCGCTGATCACCCCAAAAGCGGAAGCTATCCTCACAAAATACGGCGTTCTTTCAAAAGAAGAGCTTCACAGCCGCTATGAAATTTATATAGAGACATATTCCAAGGTCATAAATATAGAAGCCAATACGGCCATTAACATGGCAAGCACGCAGTTCATACCGGCCGCCATCAAGTATGCGACAAAACTTGCGGATTCAATCTCCAAGGTAAAATCCGCCGGCGGCACTTCAAAGACGCAGGAAGCGGTATTGAAGATGGTATCTACCCTGCTTGATTCCGCATCGGCAAAGCTCATGGCAGCTGTTGACGCAAGGGCAAAAGCCGCCGATATATCGGATGCGGTCAAGAAAGCCGAAGCATACAGGGACGGCGTATTTACCGCTTACACTTCATTAAGGGACGATATCGATGCCCTAGAAGGACTTGTCCCGGCTGATCTCTGGCCAGTCCCGACTTACGCGGACCTTCTTTTTAAGCTGTAAACCTATACCAATGTTTCCCGGGGCGGTGAAGAACCGCTCCGGGATTTTTTCGCTCTTTAAAGCATAGGGCTTAACGGGCGGCCATATAAGGCCGCCCCTACAAAAGCAAAGATCAAAGATGGATAATGGATATTTCATATCCATTATCCATCTTTGATCCCTTCTACTTCGACGCCGACTTGGCCCCGGGGTGCCGACGCCCCGGGGCCGCTAAAAAGCCGTCAAAAGCAGAAGGTCCACAGTGCCCTGTCGGAAGGGCTTTGAAAATATTTCATTGTAGATTCTAAGATAAGCTTTGAAGTAAAGGGATAACAAATTCGGGGAGGAACACAATGAAAAGATTTATTATTTTATTGTTTGTATTGTCATGTCCATTCTTAATGTTCGCCGCGGATGCGGCCCAGTCCGTGCCCGCCGTTTCAACGGCTATTGCCGCTGCTCCGGCAGCAGCTTCAAACTCCGGGGATATTTCCTGGATGCTTATTTCTTCCGCTCTCGTTCTTCTGATGACTCCGGGACTGGCCTTTTTCTACGGCGGCCTTGTCAGGAGAAAGAACATCCTGGGCGTCTTAATGCAATGCTTCATGGCCATGGCCGTGATAAGCCTGCAATGGGTGCTTTTCGGATATTCCCTTTCTTTTGCTCCGGGCAACGGTTTTATAGGCGGGCTTAAATACATAGGCCTAAACAACGTCGGAATGGAACCGTGCCCCTGGGCCCCCAACATCCCCCACCAGCTTTTCGTCATATTCCAGATGATGTTCGCCATTATCACCCCGGCGCTCATCATTGGAGCGTTCGCGGAAAGGATGAAATTCTCCGCCTACATCATTTTTTCCCTTCTCTGGGCCACATTTGTTTATAATCCGCTCTGCCACTGGGTCTGGGGCGGAGGCTGGCTTGCAAAACTGGGTGTGATGGATTTTGCCGGAGGTATAGTTGTCCATATAAGTGCGGGTTTCGCAGCGCTTGTCACGGCGATAATAATAGGCAAACGACGCAACCATACCGCGGCGCCGACGCCGCACAACCTGCCCTTTACGGTCCTCGGGGCCGGATTGCTCTGGTTCGGATGGTTCGGCTTTAACGCCGGAAGCTCCCTTGCCGCAAATAATATAGCAATCAGCGCTTTCCTGTCAACAAATATAGCCGCCGCAGCCGCGGCCCTAACGTGGGCCACCATTGAGTGGCTTACCGTAGGAAGGCCCACCATGCTCGGGACAGCCACCGGGGCCATTGCGGGACTCGCCACGGTCACGCCTGCATCGGGTTTTATAGGCATATGGGGGGCGATAGCCATCGGAATATCCACTTCCATTATTTGTTATATTGCGGTAGGTTTGATCAAGCCCAAGTTCAATTACGATGATACGCTTGACGCGTTCGGCGTTCACGGCATAGGCGGATTATGGGGAACTCTCATGACCGGTCTTTTCGCCTCAAAACTTATAAATCCGGCCGGTGCCAATGGTTTGTTTTTCGGCAACCCGGGACAGTTCGGAGTCCAGTGCATAGGCGCTTTTGCCGCCGTGGCCTATACTGTCGTCGCAACGGCCGTTCTCTATAAACTCGTGGATGTCATACTTGGCGTAAGGGTTCCGGATAAAAAAGAGGTTCTGGGGCTCGATGTCAGCGAGCATAACGAGCGTGCCTATACATTAATTGAGTGATTTACTCAGATGATTTTTAGCACTATAATGAATAAAAATATTTTCAGGAGGATCTAAATGAAAATGATAATCGCTATCATCCAGCCGCACAAGCTGGAAGAGGTTAAACAGGAGCTGTACAAGGCTAATGTAAATCTTTTGACCGTTAATGAGGTTTTGGGGCACGGCAGGCAGAAAGGAATTACTGAAGTTTACAGGGGCGTCAGGGAGTCGGGCAACCTGCTGCGCAAAATAAGGCTTGAAATATGCGTAAACGATGATTTCCTTGAGCCTACTATAAAAGCAATTATGGCGGGCGCACAGACCGGAGAGACCGGCGACGGCAAGATTTTTGTCCTGCCAATGGATGAATGCATCAGGATAAGAACCGGTGAAAAAGGAAAAGAAGCCATAGGATAAATGTAATTTTAACATGATCAGCAAGACAAAAGGCGGGCGTAAAGCCCGCCTTTTGTCATTTTTAAGCCGGCCGAACAACCTTCAAACCTTCAAACAAAACATTGAATTCGTGTATAATATTTAATCACAATGCGTTTCTATGATTAAATATTGACCATTAATTGATTAATTGTTTAAAATATAATCAATATTTCACAGGTGTTTATGCCAGTGGCACGACATGTGCTTATATAAACACAGCATTAAATGGCATACTAAAATTTACCAAAACACTAAAGGAGGAAGAAAAATGGAAAAAGCAAAAAGCAAAACGATCAGCATCGCAACGGTTCTTTTAACGGTTCTTCTCTCGGTTGTTCCGGTTTTTGTTCTAAATGCCACACCGTCCACGGTTTTCTGGACGCCATGCACGGTCTATTTTCAACCGTTCATGAAGGGCCACATCGGTTACGACTCCTATGTGCGCGACAACAGCATGCTCTCGAATGATTACGGTTTCACGGTCGGAGTGCTGCCGTTCAAGGAAATTCAGGCGGAAGTCGGTTATGACGCCCTTCTTCCCGTGGCATCACCGGCAACATTTAAGGACGCAAACTATTTCAACGCGAAGATCGGCTGGAACGAAGGCGCCCTGCTCCCTGTCGGCTTTTCACTGGGTGTTTTTAACGTTGGCATCGACAACAACGTTACCAATTACGACGTTTATTACGCGGCCATAGGAAAGACATTTGACAACATCGGGACGGTATGCGTCGGCGCTTATTCAGGCAACGACAAGCTTCTTATCGACGATAACGGAAAAGTCGATACCAGCGGCCTGATGGCCAGCTACGTATCGCCGCAGGTCGGAAAGTTCCAGGTTTGCGCGGATTATATGGGCGGCAACAACGCCCTTTCTGCATGGGGCGCCGGTTTGTACTACTATTTCGCGGACAACGCGGATCTTTTGACAGGGCCGGTATTCCCCCTTTCAAAGCAGTTTGCCGGAAGCTCGAAGATGATGTGGTCTCTCCAGCTTGATGTTGATTTCGACATGGTTCCACCTCCGCCGGCGGCGAAGTCATAAAGCAACAGTAAGGAAAACGAAGCAATTTCGGCATAAAATATCGTCGGCAGAAACAGGATAAAGAAACAGATATAAAATAATTCGGGAGGTGCAAAAATGGCTAACAATGATTCTTCGGTAAAGATAGTCCCTACGCTCGGCCTGATGGGCGCCGCCATGAACGCTATGGCCCTGATCGCCCCAGGAGCCTTTCTCTGGATAACGTACCAGCTCCAGGCCGCCGCTACAGATCCCAGCGGAGCAACGGCTGCGGCCGATATGTGGGCGGGCATACTCGTGGCCCTTGTTCTTGCCTTTTTAACGGCTTTTTCCTACGCTGAACTTGCCAGGATATATCCGGAAGCGGGATTCGCAAGCTGCGCTTACTTCGCGGAAAAAGCTTTTCTTGATTCGAGAAAGGAAAAGCGCGCCGGCCCGACATCGTTGGCAAGGCTTTCAAAGCTTGTGACAGGATGGGCCGCACACCTGTTCTACTGGGTTTATCCCGGCGTCATGGTCGCCATGATGGCCACGCTTATAGGGTACATCTATAATTCGATAACGGGAAAGACGCTCTCTGTTCCCGAGCTTACCATAATCGGCGTGGTCTTCGCCTTTGCGGTCGGTTATGTGGCGTACAAAGGCGTTCAGGGTTCCACTGTAACAAACGTCTGGATAAACATAATCCAGTGGGTCGCTCTCGCGATTTTCAGCGGACTCGCTATCTGGTACAGGATAGCCAATCCCGAACACGCGACAAGCTGGGCGTTTTCGGGGAGTTTCGACATAGTCAAGTTTCACAACATAAAGGCTGTTCTTGTTCAGTCCACGATCGCCATATTGATACTGGTTGGTTTTGAAAGCGCCACTGCAATGTCGGCGGAGACAAAAGAGCCGGAAAAGAACATACCAAAAGCCATAATCATCGCCCTTTTCGTGCAGGGCGTCCTGGCTTACCTGTTCGAGTATTTCGCGGCAAACCTTATGGTCAGCGAAAAACTGACCGGCACCGTAACAACCGCGGCAACGGCTACAACCGCCGCCATAACCAAGACCGTTACGGGAATGGACGCGATGGTGGCATCCGCCGCCCCTATCGGCGACATGAGCAGGCTAATCGGCGACCATCTTCTTGGCGGCATCGGTTTCGGTTTGATGATAACAATGGCCATAACCGTGGCAATCGCCGTCATCGGCACGACTTTAAGCTGCATGAACACCGCTGTCCGCGTTACCAACGGCATGGCTGCCGACCGTGAGCTTCCCGATTTTTTAAGCTTTCTGCACGCAAAGAACAAGACTCCGCATACTACTATCTGGGTGCTGGTTGTAATTTCCAGCATTATAGCCGCGATAGGAGTCCAGTCAGTTGTCGGATTGACGGGGATTACCCTCGCTTCAAACTTCGGCACTTTTGTTCTTTACGGCCTTGTCTGTGTATGGACGATAATTGCATTCAAGGACCGCAAGGATTTCAACATTTTGAAGCACGGAATTGTCCCGGGCCTCGGGCTTCTCCTGAACATACTTATGCTTGTTGGGATTATTTACCTTAACCTCACAGGCACAAGCGACAATAAAGCCGAAGCCGCGATATGCTTTTACATTGCCGGAGGATTTGCGCTCATCAGCTTCCTCTATGTAATGGTAACGACAGTAAAAAAGAATTATTCAATGAAGATGATAACGGCCATGATCAGGCCGGACAGGGTCGGAGTGCTTGTGGCGGTGTTAAAGGAAGAAGCCCTTGTCCAGGGCATGACCATCACAAAAGTAAAGGGTTTTGGCCGCACCTACGGCAAGATCGACCCTGACGAGGATGTTGACACAAAAATCACATTCCTTCCAAAGACAAAGATAGAGCTCGTAGTAAATGACTGGGATGTCCCCCCCGTGCTTGCCATAATGAAAGACGTCTTAAGGACCGGCAAGGTTGGTGACGGGAAAATATTCGTACTCGACGCAAGGGAAGCCCTCAGGGTTTCCACCGGTGAAACCGGCGTCGAAGCAATCTAAAGGAGGCATGCCATGAAAAGAATAGAAGCGATTGTCCGGCCGGATAAGGCCGGGGACGTTGTAAAAGCTCTGGACGCGGTCGGTCATCCGGGAATGATGATAAGCGAGATCGAAGGTTACGGCAAACAGCACGGCAAGGAAGAAAAAGTTCGCGGAAAGAAATATCGTATAGACCTAATCACCAAGACCCGTATCGAGATAGTGCTCAAGGACGGTGATGTAAAAAGGATAGTTGCGGCCATCAAGGAAGCCGCGGTTACCGGAGAGATCGGAGACGGCAAGATATTCATTCATCCTGTTGACGATGCGATAAGGTTAAGGACTGGCGAAAAAGGAGACGAGGCCATCTACTAAAACTCGTTAACCTAAAGAATCCCATAAATAGCCCCGGTTTTGCGGCTTCGTTCAGCAAAACCGGGGCTATGTGGTTATATTTTAATCATGATTTTTATGTTTGTTGCTTTTTTAACCACCATACTGACTTTTGGTAACAATAATAACCATTATTTATATGGCTTTTGAATCGTGGCACACCTTTTGCTTTTCTTTAAGTCACATTGTTGTTAAATTTTTTTCGGGGAGGAAAATGAAATGTACCGAAAATCTTTGATCCTTGCAACTACGCTACTGCTACTCTCCTTTTCAGCTTTTACCATGGCTGACGATGCCGCAAAGGCGCCTTTAATTGCAGCAACCACCCAGACCGCATCCGTCACAGCCACGGCTCAACCTGCAGTACCCCCGGTCCCCATTAATGCCGGAGATACAGCCTGGGTGCTTGTCTCCGCCGCCCTGGTAATGTTAATGACACCCGGGCTGGCATTCTTTTACGGCGGGCTTGTCAGAAAGAAGAACATGCTGTCGATTCTCATGCAGTGCATGGCTGCGCTTGCCGTAGTTTCAGTGCAATGGGTTTTGTTCGGTTATTCACTCGCCTTCCATCCTGGAAACGGTTTCTGGGGAGGCTTCGGGTGGTTCGGCCTGAAAGGCGTCGGTTTCGAACCGTATGCGGATTATGCCGGAACAATACCGCACCAGGCCTTCATGATATTCCAGGCCATGTTTGCGATAATTACACCAGCGCTTATAATCGGCGCGTTCGCGGAAAGAATGAAATTTTCGTCATATCTGATATTTTTGGTGCTATGGTCCACGTTCATATACGACCCTATCGCGCACTGGGTCTGGGGCGTCGGCGGATTTCTTAAAAATATGGGAGCCCTTGATTTTGCCGGAGGCACCGTCGTCCACATCAATGCCGGAATAGCGGCGCTCGTTTCAGCTCTTGTGCTCGGAAAAAGAAAAGGGCTCTCGAGCCCGATCCCGCCGCACAATCTTCCCTTTGCGGTTCTTGGCGCGGCCCTGCTGTGGTTCGGCTGGTTCGGCTTTAACGCCGGTAGCGCGCTTGCGGCCAACGGTCTTGCGGTCAGCGCGTTCGTTGCCACGAATACCGCCGCCGCAATGGCGGCCCTGACATGGGCCGTCCTTGACTGGATGACGGTCGGCAAACCCACCATGCTCGGGGTTATTACAGGCGCGGTAGCGGGGCTTGTTGCCATAACTCCCGCAGCCGGTTTCGTCGACGTGTTCGGAGCGCTCGGCATCGGCATCCTGGTGTCGCTGGTGTGTTATTTCATGGTTGCATTCGTAAAATCGAAGCTCGGTTATGACGATTCGCTTGACGCGTTCGGAGTACATGGAATCGGAGGGATAGTTGGCGCCATAGCCACCGGGCTTTTTGCCACGACCGCGGTGAATTCAACCGGGGCCAACGGCCTTTTTTACGGTAATCCGAAACAGCTGTTGATACAGGCCATAGCAGTGGGTTGCACATTGGCCTACACGCTGGTCGGAAGTTTTGTTCTCTTTAAGCTTGTGGACTTGGTATTCGGCTTAAGGGCCAAAGAAAAAGACGAAGTGATAGGCCTCGATCTTTCCCAGCACCACGAGAGCGCCTACACTCTCATAGAGTAAGGGGGAAAACATGAAACTGATAATAGCCATAATTCAGCCGCAAAAGCTCGAGGAAGTGAAACAGGAACTTTATAAAGTGGACGTTAACCTGCTTACGGTCAACGAAGTTCTCGGCCACGGAAGGCAGAAAGGCATCACCGAGGTTTACAGGGGTGTCAGGGAATCAGGCAATCTTCTGCGAAAGATAAGGCTCGAGATCGGAGTGAACGATAATTACGTGGAGCCAACAATAAACGCCATAATGCAGGGGGCTCGCTCCGGAGAGACCGGAGACGGAAAGATATTTGTCCTGCCCATGGAAGAGTGCTTGAGGATAAGGACCGGCGAAAAAGGAAAAACAGCCATAGGATAAGCTCACTTCCTCCCCGAAAAGGTTTGTGAGACGTGCGCCCCGCGGTCCTTAAAAAGCCGCGGGGTTGCTGTTTTTACGCTTGATCGCAGGCCCTCTGTTTTTTATTTCAGCAAGTACGCGTTTACCCCTTCGGCAGCCTTCCTGCCTTCGGTAAACGCCCATACTATTAGTGAAGGTCCGCGCGAGACATCCCCGGCGGCGAAAACACCCGGTACGTCCGTGGCGAAAGTGTTCTTGTCCCTTGAAACGTTTCCCCGCTCGTTGAGTTTAACCCCGAGCTTTTCAAGCAATCCTTCCTTTACGGGGTTCGTAAATCCCATTGAAAGAAAAACGAGGTCCGCGTCTATCAAAAATTCGGAACCCTGGCATTCGGTCATTGAGGCCCTTTCGCCGGGTTTTGCGCACCATTCAACCCTTGCCGCTTTTACCTTATTGACCGATCCGCCGGAGCCCATGAATTCTTTTGTTGTAACACACCATTTTCTTTCCACACCCTCTTCGTGGCTGGAAGATGTCTTGAAAACAAATGGATAATTGGGCCATGGCTGGTCGAACGGCCTTTCTTTCGATGGCTGGGGCAGTATCTCGATCTGGACAACGCTTTTTGCACCCTGCCTGTTGGCTGTGCCGACGCAATCCGAACCCGTATCCCCTCCGCCTATGACCAGCACGTTCTTGCCCCTGGCGTCGATTAACTCCCCTTCGATCTTATCCCCTGCCACTTTTCTGTTTGATTGCTCGAGATAATCGACCGCCTGGTATATTCCCTTTTGCTCGCGCCCTTTTATTTTCATGTCGCGGGCCACCCTGCAGCCTGTTGTTACCACGACCGCGTCATATTCCTTCCTGAGTTTTTCAACGTCATAATCAATGCCGACATTAACGCCGGTCTTGAATACAATCCCCTCATCCTGCCACAGCCTTATCCTGCGGTCCAGGACGCCCTTTGGAAGCTTGAAATCAGGTATGCCGTATCGCATAAAGCCTCCGATGCGGTCGTTCTTCTCAAAAACGGTGACCGCATGTCCGGTCCTGTTCAAGACAGCCGCGGCCGCAAGTCCTGCCGGGCCCGCGCCAACGACGGCCACTTTTTTGCCCGTACGTCTTGCCGGAGGGTTGGCCTTGATATATCCTTCCTTCCATGCTTTTTCTATTATGGCGAGCTCATTGTCCCTTATGGTCACCGGAGAGTCGCCGATCCCCAGGACGCACGAATATTCGCACGGCGACGGGCAAACACGTCCCGTGACTTCGGGCATTGTCGCGGTTTCATTTAAAAGCCTGAAAGCGTCCTGCCAGCGGCCCTTGAATGCGCTGTCGTTCCATTCCGGGATATAATTTCCCAGCGGGCAACCCCAGTTGCAAAAAGCCGTTCCGCAGTCCATGCAGCGCGACGCCTGCTCTTTTTGCTGCGCTTCGCTGTGCATTACGGCCACTTCGTTATAATCTTTCACCCTTTCGGAAACCGGCCTGTATCCAAAACCTTCCCTTTTAACCTTGATAAATCCCCTGGGGTCTCCCATGATTATTTCTCCTCCGCCAGCCCGAGGTTTTTTTCCTGCGATTTGCGCGCCTCGATTATGGCTTTGTATTCTTTTGGATAAACCTTTATGAACTTCTTTATCTCTTCACCTATGTTATCTAGAACTTTTACTGCTTTTTCCGAACCCGTGTACTTTATGTGGTTTGCCAGCAGCTGCTTTATTATTTTCGCGTCATCCTCGCCTATTGGGTCCAGATCCACCATGTCCCTATTGCAGCGTTCTACGAACTTGCCGTCCTCATTGTAGACATACGCCTCTCCGCCAGACATTCCCGCGGCAAAATTGCGCCCGGTCGTGCCGAGGATGACCACTTTGCCTCCGGTCATGTATTCGCATCCGTGATCGCCCGTGCCTTCCACCACCCCGTAAAGCCCGGAATTCCTGATGCAGAACCTTTCTCCTGCCCTTCCGCGTATATAAGCCTCGCCCCTGATGGCGCCGTAAAATGTTGTGTTGCCGATTATCATGTTGTCTTCGGGCTTGTATCTGGATTTCTTGGATGGATATACTATTATCTTGCCGCCGGAAATGCCCTTGCCCACGTAGTCGTTTGCCATTCCCTCAAGCTCCAGGGTAACCCCGTCGGTGAGCCACGCGCCGAACGACTGACCGGCATAACCGTTGAACTTTATGCGGATCGTATCCTCGTTCAGGGCCATCTCGCCGTGACGGTAACATATTTCTCCGGAAAGCATGGCGCCTGCGGTGCGGTTGGTGTTGTTTATGTCCGTCTCTATCCTTACTGCTTCTTTCCTTTCAAGCGCCGGCATCGACTTCTCGATAAGTTTCCTGTCCAGGACGCCTGTTATCTCATGTTTCTGCGGCCTGTTAAAATATGTCCCCACTTCCGGGGCCACCTGCGGCCTGTAAAGTATCTTTGAAAGGTCGAGCCTTTTGGCCTTCCAGGGCAGGATCTCGGAATTGACCTCGAGCATGTCACACCTTCCGATAAGCTCGTTCATCGTGCGCACGCCGAGCTGAGCCATTATTTCCCGGACGTCCTGCGCCACGAACCTGAAATAATTCACCAGATAGTCCGCATTGCCGCGGAAACGTTTCTGTAATAAATCGTCCTGTGTTGCGACCCCGAGCGCGCAATTGTTCAGATGGCAGTGCCTGAGCATCACGCACCCAAGGACTATCAGTGCGCCAGTGGCAAAACCGTATTCCTCCGCTCCAAGCATCGCTGCGATAACCACGTCGCGACCCGTCCTCATCTGGCCGTCCGTCTGCAGCCTTACGCGGCTGCGCAGGTCGTTCAGGACAAGGGTCTGGTGCGTCTCCGAGACGCCGAGTTCCCACGGGAGCCCGGCATTGATTATGGATCCTTTCGGCGAGGCGCCCGTGCCGCCGTCAAAACCAGATATGAGAATCATGTCCGCGAACCCTTTGGCGACGCCGGCCGCAATAGTTCCGACCCCCACCTCGGATACGAGTTTTACCGATATCCTGGCCCTCGGATTGGTGTTTTTAAGGTCAAAAATCAACTGCTTCAGGTCTTCAATTGAATAAATATCGTGATGCGGCGGCGGCGATATGAGAGTAACACCGGGCGTCGTATAACGCGTCTTCGCTATTGTTTCGCTGACCTTGTGGCCGGGCAGCTGTCCGCCTTCGCCGGGTTTTGCACCCTGCGCCATCTTTATCTGAAGTTCATCACCGTTGGTAAGGTAATTTGTGGTGACCCCGAACCTGCCTGAGGCAACCTGTTTGACTGCGCTTCTGGCGGAATCCCCGTCCGGGAAAGGTTTAAAGCGTATCGGGTCCTCTCCTCCCTCACCCGTGTTGGATTTGCCGCCAAGGCGGTTCATGGCGATTGCCATGGCCTCATGGGCACCCCTGGATATGGAACCGAAACTCATGGCGCCGGTGACGAACCTTTTCACTATTTCGCTTACCGGCTCGACCTCGTCGACCGGTATCGGCGCGGCGTTTCTGAATTTAAACAGGGACCTCAGTGTTGTCGGCTGGGCCGACTGGTCGTTTATGAGCCCCGCAAAATCCCTGTATCTTTTCAGGTCGTTATTTTTTGACGCGTCCTGCACCGCGGCTATTGTGTCCGGGTTCCACAGGTGGAACTCGCCGTCTTTTTTCCACTGATAGACGCCGCCTGTTTTCAGTATGGGCGATGCCGAACCGTTGTCTGGATAAGCATCCTTATGGCGCATTATTGTTTCCAATTCTAACTCATCAAATCCGGCTCCGCCTATCCTGGAAACCGTCCCGGCAAAACATTTATCTATGACTTCGCTGTGTATGCCTATGGCCTCGAATATCTGCGCCCCGCAATAGCTCTGTATCGTGGATATTCCCATCTTGGCTATTACCTTGAGCATTCCGTCATGGACGCCTTTCTTGAAATTTTTAAGACACTCCTCGAACGTCTTTGCTATCTCGCCGGTGTTTATAAGGTGGTTTATGGCCTCAAAAGCGCCGTATGGATTGTAGGCATCCGCACCGTAACCCGAGAGCGCGCAAAAATGGTGCACTTCCCGCGGCTCCGCCGTCTCGATTACTATTGATATCTGGGTCCTTAGCGACCTCCTCACCAGCTCATGATGCACCGCCCCGACGGCCATGAGCGACGGTATCGCGGCTTTTTCCCTGTTAACGCCCCTGTCGCTTAAAACAACTATCGAATACCCTTCTTTGACGGCCGCGACGGCTTCCTCGCATATCCTGTCCAGGTTTTTCTTTAGCGACCCTTTTTCACCGGCGTCAAAAAGTATTGAGATGACTTTTGACCTAAAACCGCCCAGATTTATATTTTTTATGCGCAGCAGGTCCTCGTCGGAAAGCAATGGCGTCTTTAGCATCAGCTTGTGGGCATGCTCGGGAGTTTCCGCGAACATGTTAAGCGATTTCCCCAGGTACATGTTAAGGCTCATCACGCATTTTTCGCGCGTCGAGTCTATCGGCGGGTTCGTAACCTGCGCGAAAAGCTGTTTAAAATAGGTGAATAACGGCTGGCTGTTCTTTGAAAGCACCGCATGGGGCATGTCGTTGCCCATGGAACCTGTGGGATCGTATGCCGTGGCTGCAAGAGGCGTTATTATTTCCTTTAGGTCCTCCCTGGTGTAACCGAAGGACTTCATCATGGTCAGCGCAGCCTCGGGCGAATATTTCTTTTCAATTTTTTTCTCGGGTATCATATCAAGTGTAAGTATCTGTTCCTTCAGCCATGTCCCGTAAGGTTTCCTGGTTGCCATTTTGTGTTTTATCTCTTCGTCATTTACTATCCTGCCCTCTTTTGTGTCAATATAGAATATCTTGCCCGGCTCAAGCCTCCCGGAGTGTTCAATATCCTCCGGTTTGTCGTCCAGGACCCCGACTTCGGACGACATTACCACGCATCCGTCCCTGCGAATGAGATATTTTGCGGGCCTTAAGCCGTTCCTGTCAAGGACCGCGCCTATGGACTCGCCGTCGGTGAAACAAAGCGCGGCGGGCCCGTCCCATGGTTCCATGAAGCAGGCGTGATAGTTGTAGAAATCCTTTGTTTCCTGCGGCAGCTGATTGTTATCTTCCCAGGCACCCGGGACAAGCATCAGGATCGCGTGAGGCAGCGAACGCCCGCCGAGAGTCAATATTTCAAACGCATTGTCGGTCGTGGCCGAATCCGACTGAGCTTCGTCGCGTATTACCGGTTTTAAATCTGCCATATCATCCCCGAAAAGGTCGTTCTTAAAAAGCCCCTCTTTGGCGCGCATCCAGTTTATATTTCCCCGGAGCGTGTTTATTTCCCCGTTATGGGCAAGATACCTGAACGGCTGGGCCAGGTCCCATGTGGGGAATGTGTTTGTGGAATAGCGGCTGTGCACGAAGCATAAAGCCGATTTTACAGCGGGATCCTTCAGGTCGAGAAAAAAATTATCGATCTCCTCGGGCATCATTAACCCCTTGTAATTCAGTGTCCTGGACGATATGTTCGTTACATAAAAATATGATTTCTGTTTTAGGTCGGCGAGACGCACCGAATTCTCGACTTTTTTCCTTATTACGTAAAGTTTACGCTCGAACGCCGCCTGGTCCGGGGTATTCGCCCCCTTCTTTATGAATATCATCTCAAAATTCGGTTCCTTGCCTTTCGCTATGTATCCTATGGCGCTGTTGTCGACCGGTACTTTCCGCCAGCCCAGAAGCGCCTGTCCCTTTTCGCTTATGGCCCTGTCGAATGCTTCCTTTATGAACTTGTAATCGGATTCTTCCTTGGGAAGAAAAATAAGCCCGGCGCCGTATTGCCCCTCGTCCGGCAGTGTTATGCCGGATTCTCCGGCTGCTTTTACAAGGAATTCATGCGGCAATTGGATGATGAGCCCGGCGCCGTCGCTGGTTTTCGGGTCGGCGGCAGTCGCGCCTCTGTGCGCAAGCCTTTCAAGAATGTGCATGCCGTCCTTGACTATTTTATGGGACTTTTCACCTTTAACGTTTACTATAAAACCGACTCCACATGAATCCTTTTCAAATGATGGGTCGTAAAGCCCCTGCGCTCTGGGTGGAAAGTTATTGTTATAAATTGTGCCAGCCATTTTTTCGCTCCTTCAAGTTTGTAATATTTGCCTTTATTAAGTGATGCTTTCCTGATTTTTCCATTCCCTAAAACATGATTATATAATCCCGGGATTTCCAAGGGATTTAACGCGTAAAAACGGTTAAATAATGTAGGCTTCATCGCCGACGATTGCTAATAAATATACAAAAAATAAGCGGGTTAGTCAATAAAATTTAATCCGTGGTTTCTATTGGTTTTTGTCCAGCCATTTCCGGACCGCCGTATCGTTGGGCCGTATCAGAAGATAACGTTCAAAAGCATTTATGGCATCAACCTTTTTGCCCTGCTTAACATATACGGCGCCGAGGCGTTTCCATGCGTCGGCGTAATTGATATCAAAGTCTATGATCTCCAGGTACTTTTCCTTTGCCTGTTCAAGTTTTCCGCTATTTTCAAGGGTTCCGGCCTCCGCCATTATGTCTTTCAGTTCCACTTTTGCCGAAGGGGCCTTTGCGGCTTCTTTTTCAGCGTTGAATTTAACCGGGTCAAACTCGAAATTCATCCCGGCTTTTTGCGTCAGGCCAAGCTGCCCGAAAGGGACCACGGCATAATCAAAGAAGATATCCCCGGCTGAGAATCCCGCCCCGGCTGAGAGCCCGCCCAATATGCCGCCATTGGCATCGTCGAACTTAAAAGTATAACCCGCGCGCAATGAAAATATCTTAAGCAGGGAATATTCCACACCGAGACTGGCCTGGGGCGCGTCGTTGACTATTAATGCGGCGTCGGCGGAAACAAGCACCGAATTCGACCTGTTCCTGAAAACATTCACGGCCGCTCCCACCCTGAGGTCTGCCGGAAGTGAAAACCCACCCCCTGCTCCCATGTTTTTCAGCGATATGCCTGCCGAAAAGATATCCGATTTGAACAGCGCACCGAGGTTAAATCCGAACCCGTTGTCCGAGGACGAACCTATGGACTGTATGGCGTATGTAAGACCAAGCCCAAGGCTCAAGTTGCCTCCAAATCCAATACCGTAAGAGAGCGTGCCAGCGGCGTTGTAAGGATTCAATGTGCCGCCGAGAAGCATTCCGGTATTATCCCTGATATCGAACGCTCCGTAATTCATGTAAAATATGTCTGCACCTATCGTCCCCGTCCCAACGGGAAAAGCCCCGATAAAATGCTGATAAAATGAATCCAGGTACCACTTGTCGAAAGTTATCATGACTTCAGGCTTTTTTATAAGGCTCAAACCCGCGGGATTCCAGTAAGCCGCGCTCGCGTCGTCCGCCACGGCCGTAAAGGCGCCTCCCATGCCGGCCGCCCTGGCGCCGGCCCCGGAATCAAGCTCGGGAAAAATTATGCCGGCGCTCCCGTTGATATCCGCAAGACTCTCCGGCACCGGCAAGAAAAACGCATATAAAAGCATTAAGATAAAAAAGATGCCTCTGACGCCGGGGTATAACGCCTTTTTGCCGGTTGCGTTCATTTTGCCACCATAAATTTCTTTATGCCGAAATCCATGGTTCCACCGGAGCTCTTTTTACCGGTCAAAACATAGAAATACACACCCGGAGCGAACCTCGACAGATTTACCTGGATATAATTATAGTCATTGACCGCTGCTTTCGCCTCAAGCGATGCCGCAAGCATTCCCGCCGAGTTGTATATTTTAACGGTCATATCAGCCTGGGAATCGGAGGAATATACTATGGTAAGCGCCGTCGATGCCGGCTGCGGGAAAACATAGCAGTCTCCTTCAACCGCCCTGTTGAAATATGGAGTGGGGGTCGCCGAAGGCGTCAGCGTCATTGTCAGGGTAGGCGTGGCGCTGGCCGTCTGTGTGACGGTCAACGATGGTGTCACGGTGTAAGTCGTGGTGCAAGTCCCGGTCGCCGTAAATGTGTATGTGTCGGTCACTGTAAGCGTTTCGGTGACGGTCTGAGTTATTGTGGATGTGGGCGAGTAAGTAAAAGTATCGGTCGCCGTGTATGTCGGGCTGCCTGTCTCAGTTTCCGTCGAGGTTGGCGTCACCGTAAAGGTCGGCGAATCGGTCCATGTTTCCGTTATCGTCGGCGTGACCGTGTAAGTCGGCGAAACAGTGAACGTCTTTGATATGGTCGAGGTCGGGGTTATGGTGAAAGACTCCGTGACCGTCGGGGTTATGGTAAATGTAAGAGTACCCGTAAATGTCGGCGTTATGGTAGGAGTGTACGAAGGGGTGCCCGTGGGCGATGCCGACCATGTCCTTGTGATTGTCGGGGTGGCTGTTTTTGTCGACGTCGGGGTAACGGTAGGCGTATTGGTGAATGTGGGAGTCGGCGTTTTGGTGAATGTCATTGTCTTGGTCGGGGAAATGCTCGGCGAAGGAGTGGGATTAAGATACATCAGGATTATGTTGCTTGTCCCGTTTATCGACGGGCTGGCCGTGTCGGCGGCCGTTATTGACTGCGACATTGGAGCCGCCGTCGATAACGAAAATGTAAAATATTTTACTCCGCCGTCAGCCGGGACAAACGTATAGTCTGACGGAAGCGTTGCGGGCGAAGGCGATGAGAAATGAATTTTCCCGGTGTAATTTGATATTGTCTGGCCGTAAGCGTCCTTGACCCTCACCACGGCCTGGAGCGGCGTGTTTATATAAGCCGAAGCCGGTATTGCAATGCTGAACGAAAGCACCGGCTGCGATGTTATTATCCCCGAAACCGCGGTTGAATTCGGGTTTACGGATTTTACCGTTACGGATTGTGCGGCATACGCGGCAATGGCGAGCGAAAGGGTCGAGGCCGCCTTTCCTGTGGCGTCCGTATATACCGTGACCGGAGAGATAGACCCGTTGCTCGTGGAAAAATTCACCTGGACATTGGCGATTGCCGCGGGAGTCCCGTTCTGGTCCACGATCTGGGCTGTTATCGGCATCGTAGAGCCGGCATTGGCCGAAGCTGCCGTAGCCGGGGAAACGGATATATAATAAGCCGTGGAAACCGTCAATGTCGTGGATGCAGGCAGGAGCGATCCTGTGGAATTGATGTCCGCGCCTACAACGGAATATGCCCCGGGTATGTGGGATTTTACGAACAACTGTGCCGAACCGGACGCGTCCAGTGTCGCCGTAACGTTGTTGTACCAGTTGTTGCCGGAGTCGGACGAAAAGAAGACATTTGTCGAACCCGCCGGATAAGTAACTGAAACATAAACACCGCCGTGGCCCGGCGCTGGCGCGTTAAATCCCCCGGAATCCCTGGCGTTTACGAACAACGATGTCGGCTGATCCGCGCCGGCGGCCAGCGGGCTCGGAGAAAAGGCGTAGGAAGCCGCAGCGCCCGATCCGCTTATGGCTATTGTTTTTCCCAGAAGAAGATTTGAATTCATTATCACGTAATTAATATCCGGCGACGTGGACTTTGTCCTGAATATGACAGCCGCCTGTCCCGAGGCGTTGGTGGAGTTCCCTGCCGGCGTCAAAAGCGAATCGCCCAACCCGCCTTCCACCTGCGCGGTAAAAATCACAAAAGTATTCATGACGGGATTTCCGTAACTGTCTGTAACTACAGCCGTGATCGTGACCGACTGCCCCGCCAGTACCGAATAATTACTGGCATATCCGTTCAGCATAACCGCGTTCCCGGCTATGGTCGTAAAATACGCGGTCCCTGCGGCAAGCCCCGAGGACTGCGCGGTAACGGTTACATTTGACCCCACTTTTGTGTCATAACAGTAAAAATCCGCCCTTCCGTCGCTCATGTTCATCATCAGGCTTTGAAAGTAATTCACCCCGTCCTGTGAGAACATCATGGTGGGCGAAGCCGAGAAAAACGCGACCGTATTTGTATAGTAAGAGTTGTTACCCGACGAATCGACGGCCCACGCCGTCATTGTGACCGGCACACCGGCTCTGGATGACGGATTTGACGGGGTTATAGATATGGCCGAGGCGGGAGCGTTGTTTATATAGGCCGTGCATGACGCGGAAGTGAGCCCCGCGGATACGGCGGAAATGGTTGAAGTCCCGGCTGAAGTGTCCACAATTAATACGTTGTTTATCACGGTGCCTCCGACTACAAGGCCGGACTGCCATGTGTTTCCATTGTCGGAAGAAAATTTCATCGATGACGAAGTCGAACTTAACGTGATATTTTTTGAGGTCGAGGAAAAATTCCCGAACGAGTCCTCAAGGCTCACGCTCATTGTCCCCTGAACCCCGGTTTCGGTATTTACCTGGGCCGGTGATATGTTCACTTTTGAGGCGGGTCCGGCGATGAAATTTACCGGTATTATTTTTGTGAGGTGAGCGCATTTCACCGTTATATTGGCCTGACCCGACTGCGTCGAAGTTATACGAGCGCCTGCAAGGCCGTCAGTCCCGGTGACCGCCCTGGCGTTCGCGCTTACGACCACGGGATATATGGAATCAGCCGCCCTGTCCGAACTGAAATCGGCCAGTGTCCACGGAACTGCCGCGTTGGTAGGACCGAATAAAAAGGCCGTGACCGTCAGCGAATGAGCTCCATCTGCTATGACAGACCCTGCCGGAGCCGAAGAAAGCGACATGTCCTTTATTATGTAAAGATAATTATTTACGGGGGCCGGAGGCGTCGGACCCGCGTTTATCCCACCCTGTCCCCTGTTTCCGGCCACGCTTCCGTTAAGGCTCACGGTGCCGCTGTAAGGTATGGTGTTGTTGCTTGAAAAGAAATTTGTGAGCACCGTTCCGCCCGAATTGGTAAATACAATGTTGTTAAAAAAAGAATTAAAAGTGCCCGCCTGGTTTGAAGGCGCGCCGTTCGCGCCGGAATTTCCGGTATCCTGCGCCAGGTCAAGCTCATTGTAAGTCGATCCGCCCAGAGCGGCTATGTTGAATTTCCTGTGATACCACTGGCCTGACGCATATTGCGAAAGGTCCATCGACGGATGGCACCTTATTCCGTTCTGGTCGATTATGTAGCTCTGGGTAGCCTGACCATAGTCCCTCATATCTCCGAAAACGGTCCCGTCCATGTCCGTCCCGGTATAAAAATCCGCGTTATATGAAGGCATGAAGACGTCATATTCAAGATACGCATTGTCGGGTATCTGGATATTGGCGGCGGTCATTACCTTTAAATAAACAAACTGATATATGGCCGCGTCGGGAATGTAAGAGGTAAGCATAAGCGGCTGGGCATAAGGGTTAAAAACCTGGTTGACGTTTATGCCGGATGAAATCCCGGTTATGGTGGCGGCCGTCGCGTCGCCGACGGTTATTGTCTGAGTCCCTGAATTTACGAGCGTTGCGGAGAACACCCTGTTGCCGTAATCCCCCGCCTGGAAGGTGTAATTGGCCGGCAGGACCGCGGCAACATCGCTTGAAGTGAAATGCACTGTGCCAGTGTAGTTGTCGGCGACATTGGAAAAACTGTCCATCGCGCTTATTGCGAAATTAAAGCTTGTATTCGGGTTTGCCACGGCCGGCGCACTAACGTTAAAGGACGATATTGTCCCGCACGTGACGTTAATCGCGTTCGATGAACCGTTTATCGACGAGCCATTGAGGTCCTTGGCCGATATTGTCTGTGTGCCTTTTGTCTTAAGCGTGACGGCAAGGACTTTTTTCCCCGCGTCGTCATTGATAAAAGTCGTATCCGGAGGCAGGACCGCCGATGTATCCGAAGAATTGAATGAAGCCGTGCCGTTGTAATTGGTCACTACATTGTTATAGGAATCCTTGGCGGTAAGAGTCAATGAAAAAAGGACTCCAGCCTTTACCGATGACGGCGCGTTCAAAGTATAATACGACGCGGCGGCCGGAAGGATGGTTACTATGGCCGAGCTTGAGACCGACGGGTTGTCTATGTCGCTTACGTTCACCACCTCGTCGCCGGCCGACATTATCTGGACCAGGAACGCGTGAGAACCGTTGTCGGAAGCCGTGAAACCATAATCGTCAGGCATGACAAAAAGGAACGCTCCGGTGCCGAAGGTCACAACTCCGGTATAATTATTCGCCACCGCGCCAAGGGCGGTCCTTGCGGTCACTGTTATCAAAAAAGGAGCGGAAGCCCCGGCCTGGGACGGCGCGGCAATATCAAAATATGCAGCGGTAACCGGGGTGAAGGTGGGGGTCTCAGTGGCGGTTTGCATGTCTGTCGGAGTGTCGGTGGGTGTGTCCGCGTAAAGTTGCGAGGATGCAAAAAACACAAAAACAGCAATAAACAAAGAGTTAAATATTAATTTTACCGCTGTTCCCGCACGTATAAATTTGCGCACTTATCACCTCTAACAATTGCTCCCTTTATGACATAAATATATCATAAGCCCATATTTTTTCAAGGAAAAACCTTACAAAATTTTTAACAAGCGGGTTTGGTTTTCATGATGTGAAAATATGATTTCATTTACTTATTTGTGTTTTCGCCCAAAAATCTTTCAACCTCAAAAAAAATGTCATAAATATCTTTTACCCGCGACTTGTCGCCCGATTGAGCAAGCCTTATCGCCTGTTCAACCTTTTTTTGAGCGGGGGTGCCAAAAAGAGAATCACATATCTTAAATGAAGAGGCTATCCTTAGCATGCTCTCTTCCCATTTTATATCATCCGGCCTGACCGCAGGCGGATATATAAGGTCGGGATCGCGCACATCCCTGTAAAATTCCAGCCAGCTGTTTATGTTGTCGAGGAAATCCTGGGTGTCCATTGAGAACCTCAATTTAAAAGTTAAAATTAAAAACCCGGAAGTGAAACACGGATATAAAATATTTATTACAATTTTATCCTGATAATATTTTCGATTTCTTCTTTCGTCATTTTGCCGTCATGGCGGTAATAATCAACGCCCTGAAAGTCGGAAAAAACGAACATCGGTATGGTGGCAATGGATAATGCCGAGGCTTTTTTTGCGCCTTCTTTTGTGTCAAGGCTCACCCTGACAATCAGCACACTGCCCTTGAATTCGGCCTGCACGGCATCGACAACCGGCATCATGGAAATGCATGTTTCACACGACGGATGGTAATATTCGGTTATGGTCACCTTTGCCGCCTCTTTTTGGGGCGTACAACCGATAACAAAAGCTGTTGCAATTGCCGCAATTATTACCCCTATGGATCGCTTCATTTTGTGACGGCCCCCGGTGTAAAGGTCACAGCCGACGGAGCGGCCAGGGGCGATGCCGTAACAGTGACATCCTTCGGTTTGATCCCGATGCCTTTTGTCCTTAAAATTTCCTTTAAGGCGGTCACGTCAAGCAGTCCGTCATACCTGAAAATAACGTTGTCCTTGTTATCCGTCATTATGTTGGACGGAAATTTGGTGATATTGTATTTTTTTATAAGGTCCGCTCCCGTGTCCGATGTTTCGGCATACGTCGAAATATCCACCTCGTTGCCGTATTCCCTGGATATTTCGTCAACTACGCCGTTCATTCTCTCGCAGACGTAGCATCCGCGGCCGCTGATCTCCATGTATCTCACTTTCTTGGCATTGTAAGAGGCGCATCCCGCGGTTGCCGCGACTATCAGGGCGATTGCCGCCGCAAAAATTTTATTCCGCATTATTTTTCACTCCGGCCTTTTTATCCGCTATAACTTTCTCAAACTTGGTAAGCAGCTTTTTGGCCATGGATTCCGCCGACCATTCTTTTGCGTATTCAAAGGCCTCGTTCTTTTTCATTTCATAGAACGGACTGTCGGTGAGCATTTTCATCACCGCATCGACAAAATGGTCCACGTTCAGGTCCACGAGTATCCCGCCTTTGTCGCCTTTCATCACCTCTGCAACGCCCATTTCCCCGACGGCCACCACCGGGGTCCCGACCGCCATGGCCTCGGTCACGACAAGACCCTGCGTCTCGGTCACGGAAGCGAATGTAAAAAGATTTGCCGCCGCGTAGCAATTGACCCAGTCCTGGGGTTCAAAGTAGCCGAACCAGAGTATGTCGTTCTCAACGCCCTTTTCCTTTGCCGCGGCTTTTACCGCATCCTCGGCCGGGCCTTTGCCCGCAACCATGAGCTTGACCTGCCTGCCGGGCATGAGGGCCTTTACTTTTTTCAATACGTCAAAAAGGAACGGTATGTTCTTCTCATGGCCTATCCTTCCCATAAAAAGGAACAGGACCGTGTCCAGCGGTATGTTGTTCTTTTTCCTGAAGTCGTTGCCGTTGAAAGTCTTGAATTTTTCTATCTTTATCCCGGTGGGGTTTACCTCGACCGGGGGCTTTACCTTGTAGGACACGAGCAGGTCGTGCATCTGTGACGACGGCGTTATGTTCAGGTTCATTTTATCGCAGTACCATTTGGAAAAAGCCTTGGAGAACCATAACGCGAACGACTTTGGCAGGAATTTAATGTAATGGGTCACGTAGGACTCAAACATCGTATGGTATGTGTGCACGATCGGACAGTCCATCTGTTTTGCCCATTTTACTGCTTCAATACCGAGCGTAAACGGCGTCTGTGTGTGGATGATGTCGAATTTATGGTTGATTATCTCCTCTTTGATGACTTTTTTGGCCGCGGCTTCCCACGGCGCGGGCAGCCTGTCCTCGGGGTCGAAGAACAGGTAATGGGATTTTATCCTTATCACGTATTTCTCGTTATCCGCGTCCTTGAAATCCTTCTGGTCCGCGGGAAATTCCGGGGCTATTATTTTCACCTCATGCCCGAGCTTTCTGTATTCATGCGCGAAAGTGTCTATCGAAGCGACCACTCCGTTTACCCTGGGCCTGTATGTGTCCGTTACAATTGCTATTTTCATTCCAACCTCCCTGAAGTTTAGTCTGTCCAAAACCTTAAAAAAATATCATCACTGCTTGCTTTTGTGCTTTTCCTCGGTGATCTTTTCCCACGCGTCGCGCGCGAGGTTCTCAATGTTGGGAAAATTCCCTATTTGATCGTGCTTTACCACCCTTGAGAACCAGTTCACGGCTTCGTTATAATTTCCGAGTACCCTGTTGAGTTCGCCTATAAGATAGATTATGCCGGGTTCGCCGATCTTTTCGGGTATGTGGCTGCCTTTTTCAAATGTCTTGATGTAATATTCAAGGGCGAGTTTCTGGTGCTCGATGTCCTTTGCCGCGTCCCCCTGTTCCCTGTATATCCAGGCCACATGCATATAAAGCCCGGCTATCGTAAGAGGGTCCTCGGGCTTGAAATGTTTCGCAAAAAAAACCGCGAGAAGGTGTTTTTTTACAGCCGTTTCAACGTCGATCTCCCTGCCTTCAGGGAATTTGACGTTCTTGCCCGTCTCCTTTATAGCCCTTGCGATCTTCAGTATCTCGGGATGATATTCCAGCGTTTTTTCGTCGAACTCGTCGTTGCGCGCGCTGTAATTGCACTGCGAGCACGTGGTGACCGCGTAAAGCAGCGGATTTATATTCTCATAAACCTTGTGAAAATCAGGGTCGCTTGATTTCACTTTTAAAGCCGAAGGCTTTACCCTGGGCGTCTTGAACGTGGAGTCGCACGCCGGGCATTTTACTTCCTTGAGCCAGATCGGTTCTGTCATGTCAACTCCTTGAAAATTTTATTTTCCGGTAAAAAGCATCATTTCAAAGCTTCCGCTATCCTGTCGAGTCCTTTGTCTATGTTCTGCATTGACGTTGCGTATGACATCCTGAAATGCGAGTCGGAACCGAACGCTATGCCCGGTACCACGGCTACTTTCGCCTCGTTTAGCAGCATGTCGGCCAGGTCCAGCGAGCCGTTTATCGCCTTTCCTTTTATCGTTTTTCCCTTTAATGCGCTGAAATTCGGGAAGACATAAAAAGCGCCCTCGGGTTCCACCGCGGTAAGCCCGGCTATGGCCCGGACCCTTTCCAGAATGTGCTTCCTTCTCCTGTCAAACTCCGTTACCATGCCCCCAATTACGCTCTCAGGGGTCTTTAAAGCCTCTATCGCAGCCAACTGGGTCATTGTGGCCGGGTTTGACGTCGAATGCGATTGAAGGTTGTCTATAGCGGAAATTATTTCCCTGTCATCCGCGGCCAGGTAGCCTATCCTCCAGCCTGTCATTGCGTAGGCCTTTGAAACCCCGTTGACCGTTATTGTGCGCGCCTTCACCTCTTTTGAAAAGGAGGCGATGGATATGTGTTTCTTTCCGTTATAAATGAGTTTCTCGTA
Organism: uncultured Spirochaetia bacterium; assembly: GCA_964443355.1. Lineage (GTDB taxonomy): Bacteria > Oederibacteriota > PGYV01 > PGYV01 > Palsa-1178 > Bog-1181. The sequence goes on along the minus strand of CAYUDX010000011.1, from coordinate 41,337 downwards.
TATTTCATCCGAAACAATGATTATATTGTTTTGCAGGGCTATCTCCGCAAGTTTTTTCAGCGATGATTCGGATAAAACCGCCCCGGTTGGATTTGACGGCGAATTAATGAGCATTGCTTTTGTCTTTTTGTTTATCTTTGACCTTAAAAGGTCGAAATCTATCTCAAAATTCCTCGCTTCGTCAAGTTCCACGAATACCGGTATGCCGTCCGCTATCTTGACCTGTTCCTCGTATGAAACCCAGTAAGGCGAAAAGATTATGACCTCATCGCCCGGATTTATGATAGCAGTAAAAACATTGTAAAGTGAATGTTTCGCGCCGCATGAAATGATGATGTCGGATGGCCTGTATTCAAGGCCGTTGTCCCTCCTGAATTTCTCGGAAACCGCTGTCTTTAGCTCCACCATTCCTGATGCCGGCGTGTATCTTGTCTTGTTGGCTTTTATAGCGTTTATTCCGGCTTCTTTTATGTTGTCGGGGGTGTTAAAATCCGGTTCGCCAGCCCCGAATCCGACAAGATCCACGCCGTCTTTTATCATCTGTTTGGCTTTCGCGTCTATGGCAAGCGTCAAAGACGGCGAAACTTTCTTTAGTCTGTCGGCTATCATCTCATCCTCCGTTAAAATTTGTTATTTTGCGATCATTTCCTTTATGTTCCTGAGCGCCTGTTTTGTCCTTTGCTCGTTCTCTATGAGCGAGAAACGCACAAAACCTTCCCCGCCAACCCCGAAACCCGATCCGGTGGAAACCGCGACGTCCGCTTCCTTGAGAAGTTTCATGGAAAAATCCGCCGAGGACATGTGGCTGAATTTTTCCGGTATCTTCGCCCAGACGAACATCGTGGCCAGGGGCCTGTCCACGGGCCATCCGATCTTGTTGAGCCCGTCGACGAGCTGGTCCCGTCTTGTCCTGTATATTTCACGTATGTCCCCGACGCAGTCGTCCCTTGAATTAAGGGCGTGTATCGCGGCTATCTGGATCGGCTGGAACATGCCGTAATCAAGGTAACTTTTTATTTTTTCAAGTGCCTTTACGATATATTTGTTGCCGACAAGAAAACCCACCCTCCAGCCGGGCATGTTGTATGTCTTTGAAAGCGTATAAAACTCGGCCCCGATGTCCTTGGCCCCCGGAGCCTGCAAAAAGCTCGGCGGCAGGTATCCGTCGAAATATAATTCCGCGTATGCGTTGTCGTGAAGCACTATTATATTGTTCTTTTTCGCGAACGCAACGATCTTTTCAAAAAATCCCGGCGCCACGACCTCGGCCGTCGGATTATGCGGGTAATTGAGAATAAGTATCTTCGGTTTTGGCCATGTGTTTTCGACAACCTTTACCATGTCCTCAAAAAAATCCCCGCCTTTCACTATGGGCACCGATATTACGTTGCCTCCCGCCAGCGTCACGGCAACCGAATGTATCGGATAGCACGGCGTCGGCACCAGGACGTTGTCGCCCCTGTTGATCACGGCGTACATCAGGTGCGATATCCCCTCTTTTGATCCGATTGTTGTTATGCATTCCGTTGCCGGGTCAAGCTCGACCCCGAAACGCCTTTTATAATAATCCGTTGCGGCGAGGTTGAGCTTATATATCCCCCTTGAAGCGGAATATCTGTGGTTCCTGGGGTTCTGCGCCGCCTCGATAAGCTTGTCGACTATGTGCCTCGGCGTGGGGCCGTCGGGATTCCCCATGGAAAAATCTATTATATCCCTTCCGGCTTTTCTTAAAGCCGCGCATTCCTTTTTCACAACGCCGAAAACATATGGCGGAATATTTTTCAGTTTCTCGCCTTCAAGGTCCCGCAATGTCCTCAAAAGATCGCCTTCAAGCTTTTCAAGTTCCATATATTATCTCCCCGTCTAGAACCTTACCATTTTTTTTATCTTTTTCATTCTCCTGTCGATGTCCCTGCGCGACAGGGTCTTCAGCCTGTCAACCGAGAAATCCTCAACCGTGAACGAAGCCACCGTGTTGCCGTAAGCTATGGCTTTTTTAAGCGCGGATACGTCCGTCTTGTTGACCTTTGAGAGGTAACCGATAAAAGCCCCGCCGAAAGAGTCTCCTGCACCAGTGGGGTCCACCACATTATCCACCGGGTATGACGGCAGAGAGAAGTATGTGTTGGCAGCCGCGAGCGCCGCCCCGTGTTCGCCCTTTTTTATTATCACGTACCTTGGGCCTATGGCCTGTATGTCCTTGGCCCCCTGCAGTATGTTGTCTTTTCCGGTAAAAAGCCTTATTTCCTCGTCGTTCATTACCACGCAGTCGACCTTGGAGAACACCTCCGTCAACTTCTCTTTTTTGATGGATATCCAGAGGTTCATGGTGTCGACCATTGAAAATTTCAGCTTTTGCATTGAATTGAGCACCTTGAGCTGCAGTTCGGGGTCTATGTTGGCAAGAAAAAGATATGGGACATATTTGAAAGATTCCGGCAACTCCGGATTAAAGGTCTCAAAAACGTTCAGCTCCGTCTTTATCGTATCCCTTGTTTTCATGTCGGCATTGTACCTGCCTTCCCAAAAAAACGACTTTCCGGCTGTCTTTTTTACCCCTTTGATGTCTATTTTATGGTCCTTTAACAGCTTCAAATTATCTTCGGTAAAATCATCGCCCACAACCCCAACTATATGTGTCCTGTCGAAATAAGACGACGCTATGGACGCATACACGCACGCGCCTCCAAGGACCCTTTCACGGCTCGCGGCCGGCGTATGTATGGTATCAAAAGCCATTGAGCCGACGATAACTACCGGCATAAATCCTCCCATGTGACTTTTTCACATTAAATAGATTGTAAAATATTTATATTTATTGGATTTTAACATTTATGGGGCTAAAATCAAGGGATTTTATATGGGAGAGTATCCTGAATCATGCGTAAAACCCCGGCCGGCCGTCAGACGCTTGCTTCCTCATTCATATATTTTTCGACCGTATGAAGAAGTTCGTGTACGGATTGGATGCGTGAATCATCCATTTGTTTCGCATTTTTTATGGCTTTATTGAGCAGAAGCTCTACCGGAGTGCCTTTTACGTCATCGATCACGTCAAGAACGGAAACAACCTTCAGGAGCCCTTTTTTCCAATCATTGGAAGAATCGTCCCTGCGCTGTATATCATAATGCATATAGTTGGATACATAAATGGAATTCCATGTACTGATTACCTCCAGAAAATCATTCCTGTTCAAAATTGCACACTCCATTTTTACGCTCCTTAATGGTTCTATACAAGAAATTATATTCCAACTATATATATATGTCAAGTGCTATAGTATATCATCTTGTATATACCACATCAAAAAACAATTATTCGCCTTATAAATATGGGTGTTTATCGGATTATAAATAAATGTATGTTTTTGTTTATGTTACAAAATAAGTGTCTAATTTTTTGTGTTATATGGTTATGGTTAAATCGGATTTGTTTTTATCGGGAAACAGGATCTTATTTTATATTTCTTAAGAAAAAATTATATTGAAATGCTTCTTTTAATGAAAATGGCATGCCATGACCCGGATAAACCATCGAATCAGGATGAAATGACTTAAATATCTTAAGTGTTTCCTTCAGTTTTACTCCGTCTCCCGTAGGCAGGTCGGACCTTCCGACCGAATCCTCGAACAGAGTATCGCCGGAAAAAATACAATTTTCGCGTGTTATGACAACGCTTCCCTGCGTATGTCCGGGAGTATGATATATCCCGAATCCCTCCAACTCGTTTCTATCGCCGGAATAAAACGTCACATTTGTGGCGCGTATTTTTTCTCCTGTAAATGACGATAGGTTCAGGTCGGGATCCGCGAGCAATTTTTTTTCTTCCGAATGTGCATATATGATAATATCCGGAAAATCAGCAATGGAAGCTATATGGTCGTAATGGCCGTGGGTCAAAAATATGGCCTTTACCCTTCCGTCAAAGCCGGAAATCATCCTTTTAAGTTCGGCGGAATTAAAGCCCGGATCTATTATATAAATATTGCCGTATTCGCGCAAAAGATAGGAATTTTCCCCAAAATTTTCGTCTGCGGCGGAAAGAATCTCCAATTTATTTAATATTAATGGAATCAATATACATCGGACCTTTGTAATTCGGCGCCGTTGAGCCCTGTCCAACTACCACGCCCCATGTAATTGTCTGCGTTGTATCGGCAATGGTTCCAGCAGTTCCGCTTCCGCTGGCCGGTGTCATGCTGTTTACATCGGCTGATATTACGTTCCATATTCCCGGAACGGCTCCATTTGACGGGTTGATATTTATCCACGGGGATTGATACCACGCGTAATTTCCGGATGCGCCGAGCTGAAAATAGAAAAAGCCGCCGTATGAATCCATACCCAGCGGCACCCAGATGGCGGCTGTGATTGTTTTGCCAACAAGCGTCGATAGTACGACGTTGCCGATTGCGAGCCTGCCCTGCGCCGTATTAGGCGCGTTAAAATTACAATCAAGTTTAACGCATCCGGTCCCTTCGTAAGCCACATCCGTTGAATATGAAAGGGCTGTAAAACCGGTGCCGCTAAGGGAAAACATGTTGACATCAGCCTGCGATTCGAACGGATAGGTCGAATTGTCAGGCCCGCCTGCGGCGGATTCAATCGGGCCTGCCGGGTATTGCTTCAGTTTGCCGCACGAAACAATGGCAATAACCGTAACTATTATCATCAACAGCGTAAATATCCTTTTCATATGAACCTCCACAATGTTTATTTCATTTATCTTGCATTCCTAATATCCGTCTTTGTTCACTTCGTTGGCGTATTTGGCGAATATATTCATGTATTGCGTCTGGTTGTAATAAACCTCGTTGCCGTCGCCGTGCGTATACGACGGGTCGAGAAGCATCCAGTAGTTGACCCCGTTTCCGCCTGCGGCAAAAAACTCGCCCGTCATTTCGTCTAGCCACTGCGCTTTCGGGTATTCGGGAACTCCGTTGGGAATGCCGAATTCCTCCATTACCACCGGTTTTTTTACCGTCTCATGCGCCTGCTTTATAAAATTCTCAATGGTCCATTTTGTGGTCCCAGGGGAAAAATGCGTGTACTGGCCCGCCGGGTAAATATGAAAAGTGCAAAAATCTATCGATGCCGGCCGGTGCGATAATACAAAATCGGTGCCGGAATAATGCGTCCCGTCGGCCTGCAAAAAGAAGCCTTCCATGCCTGTGGTGACCATGTGGTTGGGGTCCTGCGACTTTATATAATCCGACATTTCCGCGACCCAGGCGTTCATGACCTTTGAGGATGTATCCGCTTCGTTCCTGGGTTCGTTCATGAGGTCGTAGCAGAATATCGCTGGATCGTCCCTGTATAAAACGCCGTTAACGGTGTTTTTCCTTTTTACGAAAGCATCGACTGTTTGTTTGTAATATTTCTTGCAGGTTTCATTTGTCCAGAAGTCGTTCTTGGCGACGCCGGCCCATTTGGCATAAACGGTCACCCCTCCGTAATATTCCCAGTTATCGGTAAAATGCAGGATTACCCTGATATTATGTCTTCTTGCGGAATCAAGGACGTAATCTATGGACCTGTACGCCATCTCGTTGAATTTTTCCGGCCCTATCCTGAAATCGTGGGTGACGTCATCCTTGTTCGACGAAGCTTCATCATACGCCTCTCCGTTTGAACCCACCCTTATAACCTTGAATCCGGCTTTTTCCGCAGCTTCAAATATCTCGTCTATTATATGCCTGTACTTGTCCTTATCCGTCTTATCCATGTAATATTTGCGCATTATGTAATTATTCGTGCCGACATATTTGTAAACATTCCTGCCGTCGTAAAAGTCGGTCCCGACGGCCCTTATAAAATTCTTTGACATTGTGAATTTTACGGCCGCAAGCTGCGGTGTTTTCAGTGTGGTAAATTCCGCCGCCTTTGATATTCCTCCTGCCGTCTTTCCCGAAACTGCTACGGAGAACATATATTTCGTTTCCGGTTTCAAGCCGGCGACTTTCAGCATGTTAAAACCCTTTTTTGCGCCTTTTAGTCCGGTAAAATCCGTAAGCGGCATTTTTTCACCGTACATCACCTTAATGTCGTAATCGCCGTCAGTATCCATTGAAATTTCCACGGAATCGACGCCCGCCTTCGGCTTGATATTTTTTATTGAGGCCGCTATTATCCTCTCTTTCATTGAAGAAGCGTAATCCGCCGACTCCTTTAGGGCCGAAATAACATCCGGGCCCGCCGCTGCCGCGTCAATCGTGCCGCCTGCGATGTCGTATATTATGACGGATCCCCTGGACCCAAAAAATATTTTCGCCGCTTCCGGAACGGCCCTTCCAATACCGGCCGGAGAACCGGAATATTTCAGGTCCAGAATAATGGGTTTATTTACATTGGAATATGCCGCCGATACCGCGGATACAATACCGTCAAATCCGGAGGTGTCGCCTTCTTTTAATGGCGCCTCCGCCTCAAAAAAATACATGTCGATCGTTGGTATATTGAACAATTCATAGGAGGCCGCGCCCGGATTTTTTGCCTCAATTGTAACAAAACGTTTCTTATCCAAAGATTTGATGAATTGGGACATTTCCAGCGTCCAGTCATAAATCACGCCCGCCGACTCCACTGAATCGTCCTGCATGTCGGCGCACATGTCCCACGCCATGATAACGTTTGCCTTGGCGTATCTTGCCAGCACCCTTTTCACATAATCCCTGAAATAGCTCTTGCAAATCGCGTCCTTGTAAAACACGGCGTCATTTGACGCGCCCGTCCACGCGCTGTATTGCTTCCTTATCCCGCCGCCCGCCAGGCTGACAATGAGTTTAACGGAACTTTTTTCCGCCGCCCCGACGGCCGCATCCAGGTACCCTATCTGCTTGTCATCAAATACCCCGGGCGACTTATCAAGCACGGCGTCCCCTATTTTTATTCTGACGATATTTATGCCGCTGCCTTTTATCGCGCCAAAAATTGCGGTGTTTTCAACGGGAGCGTCAATTGCCACAAGCCTCAATCCCGTCTTATCATCCGAAACCAGCGCCGGGCCTTCGATCGAAACGGCAAAAGACAATAACGGCGTAAATGCCAGCATCAACGCAAGGATTGCTTTTTTCATATTGCCTCCGTCATATTATTCATATTTAGAAATATCCTTTGAATGAAATAGCAAACCTGTTCATCGTATCGTCGCTGGCGTTATCCAGCCAATATCCAGTGAAAGGCTCGACGCCGTAGCTTAACACCGTATTGAAAGCTCCCAGCGCGTTCAATTCAAGTTCCGCATACCAGTTGGAGTGGAAAACATTGTCCGTATCCTCCGCCTTATAATTGACGGTGAACTTCACATATTTGTTGAACTTCACGGAAGCTTCCAGAAATCCCGTGGTTCGCGAATAATCATACGGAAGGACTATATAATCCAGATATCCCTGCAGGGCTTCATACCTTGCCAGGAACTTGAATGTGACCATGTCCCCGGCCTGTATTTTTGTTTCGCCGGTGAACGAATTAGAAGGCAACTGTGTGGGGTCGCCTTTGCTGTCGTATTTCCACCAGAAATGATAATTATTAATGGCAAGCGATTCGTCGTTCTTAAGGTCGATTGTCATGCTGTCCTCTTTGTATGTGCCGTCCAGCGCGCGGTTCTGCATGAATTCCGCCATGAGCTGGGTGTCATGTACGAAGGTGGAAAGCGCCGGTGAAAGGCTCCCGATATAGGCAAACGGCCATACATCGTCCATTATATATGTGGCCTTGGCGTCGTATTGCCTGTATCCAATTCCGTCGTCGGGATTGATGAAATCGGCCCCGCCGAAATTTGCCCCTATCTCCCTGTAATAAACAAAGAGGGTGAGGAATCCGTAATGGAGCGACGCGTCCGAATATATAAGCCCGGCTTTTGATATGTCGGTAAGATTCTGGGATATATATTCATATGACGGCTCCGTGGCAAGCAAATATATCGGGCCGGTCGTGGCATACTGGCTCCACAACAGCTCTTCCCTCAAATTAAGGTCCAGGACGTTTGCCCACGGAAAATAAAGCGAAGCGTCGCCGCCCATGATATTTGCCGATTCCTCAAAATTATCCGTCAAAGGGTTTGCATTGTCGTCATAACCGCGCCTTGTATTAATATATATGGCGCCGATAAAATCCTTGTCCAAAAAGTACGTCTTGAGCCTGGCCCCGGCTATGTATGTGGTGCCCAGCTTCCACGGCTGCGTGGAATCAAGGCTCATTGCCGTCAGAAGGTATGATGTGTTCACTGGATAAATGGTGCCGCTTAAGGACAGTCCCATGAGATTCGAACCCACCGACGAAGGGTCTACGAGCCCCACCACGTCGTCAAAAGGCTTTACCTTTTCGCCGGCAAAAGCAGTAAGCTCATTGCCGAGCCCCCTTAATGTTATATGGCCCGAGGCAACATTAAGGTCGTAATTCTGCCCGTTGTAATACGCGGCCCTGACCGTCATTTTGGCCTCGACCGCATCGTTGGGCGTATATAAAATATTAATATCCTGCTCCACGTTGGTCTCGGTTCCGTTTATTCCCGTGTCAATGATCCCCCCGCCGTCCTTATAAAACCCGGCTTTATCCTTGTATCCCCACCTGATGTTGTCCAGATATACCGAGCCTTCAATGCCGTTGTAAAAGACGACATAAATGGTCTTCACAAGCTCCTTGTTCTGCAAAAGGTCCGTGTTGAACTGGTTGTTCGCCGCATCTTTCCAGACGGGGTCGTCAAGGTCGAACCTTATATTTTTGTTCCAACCCGGATAAATGACCTGCTCGTTGGATTCATACCATGAATTATTCGCATCGGCGGTCTTGAAAGCCACGGATATTTTCATCATTTTCCCGGGATTGTATACGTCCAGCGCCATGTAGTCCTTGTTGGCCACCGAAAACGTATTGCCGGCGCTGTCGTTGTATTCGACGCCGAATTTTATGTTGGCATCCTTGAAATCGATCTTTAACGAATGATTCCCCTGACTGGCGAACTTGTTGCTTATAGAAACCACGCTTGGCCCCCAGCCATTCATATCCGAGCCGTTATAACTCCAGTAATTAATAGCCGCCGGATTTTCAAAACTTCCCTCACCGCTCCCTTTATCCCAGGATTTAAAAATTATGGATTCGGCTGTAATCGTGGTGTTGTTCTGGAATGTAGCGCCAAGCGAATTTCCCACGATATTGTCCCCGATATAGTTCCTCCTGGCCAGCTTAAGGTCCGTAAAATACAGGGAACCTTTCACCTTTGCGTCCGGATAAACCTGGATATCCATTTCCCTTATGTCGTTGCGGTTGGAGAAATAGTCGTTGAAATTCCAGTTGGAATCCGCAGACTTGAACGACGGGGTTATGAAATCGAAGAATATCCCTTTGTTCCATCCCGGTGCGATGCCAACTTCCTTGGATTCTATCCAGACCTGATCGTCGCCCGTCTTGAACGCTATGGATACCTTTACGCCGTAATCCATCGGGTTATAGACGTCGAACTTTATGCCTGTCGAGTCTGAAAAATCGAACCTGGAAGTGTAAATATATGCCGCGTGGTCGACGTTGTTCTGCGTCGAGAACCTTACTTCCATTCCGTTATTGGCCTCATCACCGAAATTTTTTACCGGAAAAACCCCGACTGCGGCTGTCTGGTCGGAAGCGGGCAGCCAGTTTATCCCTTTTTCAAAGCTGTTCCAGACATGATACGCCATGTTTCCGAGATCGACCGGTATCAATGAATCCAGCTTGTCGGGATTTGTAGTGTCAAACCTGACGTTTGAGATAAGTGCGTAACCGTCCCCCAAATCCGGGGGAAAAAGCAGTATTGAAAGCCTCTTAACCTGGTTTATGTCGGCCGGCAAAACGTTCGGCCTGTAAGCGCTGGCCTCGTTCTTCCATTCTTTTTTCTTAAGGTTGAACGTCACCCCGTAGTTCCATCCCTTGTTCAGAAGTATCGTCTGCCCTTCCTGCCATGTCCATTTATCACCGGTTGCAAACGCAAAACCCGCGTTCATGGAGAAATTATTGGGGTTGTATATGTCCATTTTTATCCTGTATACGTCGGAAAGGTCGAAGGATCCCTCGGTTATAAAGGCGGCGTTCTCCCCGGGCTTGTTCATCTTATATTTTGCCTTCATGACCCCGGTTCCGGCGGCATCCGTGGTCTGTTCGACCCCGGAGGCGCACGACCATCCGGCCGCAGCCGACCACTTCAGCGTGCCTTTCCTGAAATCATCTATCAAGACATCGTTCATGTTCTTTGGCTCTTCCACGGGAAGAAAACCGGCTATGCCCTGATCGCCGCTTATCATGACATTATCCATTGCGATAAAACCGGAAACAGGCGAGAATCTGCCGTCCTTGTTTTCCGGGGAGAACTCAAGCCCGAACCTGCGCATGTCCGCCGCCCCGGATAGTTTGGAATCAAAGCCTCCGGTCGGGCTGGCCTTGAAATTGCCAAGAAGGTCGAATAATAAACCCTTGTTCCATCCGGGTTTGATCTCAATGCTTTCAGTGGTCTGCATGAGCCAGTTGTTTCCTGTCTTAACCATCAAGTTTACTTTCATTGAGGAGAGGGTTGAATTATATATGTCGAATTTTATCTTTTTTACGGATGTAAAATCACCAAGATCGAATAACTGTATTACTCCGAGCTGACCGTCGTTGTTGAAGGCGCATTTGAATTCAAGGCAGTTTTTGCCTTCGCTGGCGTAATCGGATGATATCTGAGGGGCTGAAAACGCGTTGTTATCCTGGTCCAGGTTTGTCCATCCCTGCGTGGATGTTTCAAACCCGTTCCAGAGGTAGAACGAAGACGGGTCGATCTGTTGGGCAGCATCGGCGTATAATGCCGGCGATAGCAAAACAATTAAAAGGATGATAAGCAGATATGAACGTTTCATGATCCCTCCCAAATTGATTTTATTAATGGAGGCAATATATCACGAAAACGCTTTCTTGTCAATAAAACGTCATAAAAAAATCCTTTAATAATTATCATAAGGCTTTTTACCAGATTTGCTCGCCGTTCTTACCGATCTTTGTAATAAGCATATCGCTCATTCCGTTGCCGTATGATAATGTCGCCCCGCATATGGCGTAATTGCCGTCTGAAGTCCTTATGATCGTATTGAACGTGTCGTCTTTCGGCCCCTCAAATATCCTGAATACCGTCGTGTTCCCGTCGGCGTCCGCCTTTTCAAAGACTATGTTTGAGTCGCATAATCCGTAGCATCGTTTGGTTCCTCCGGCGACTATGGTCCCGTCTTTTTCTTCAAGGATGGCCCTTCCGCAGTCTATATCCGCGGCTGCTATGAATTTTTGCCAGAGCTGGTTGCCCTGCGCGTCGGTCTTCATTATCATAATGTCCCAACCCATGCCCTTGGAAATATATGAAGTGGTCTTGGCCGATACAAGATAACCCCCGTCGTTTGACTGTATGGCGTAAACTCCGCGGTTTTCCCTTTTGCCTCCATAAGCCTTTGCCCAGAGGCTGTTGCCTTCAGCGTCCGTTTTTACAAGATACACGCTTGATTTGCCATCTCCAAATGAGGTGGTATATCCGCAGGCCAGATAACCGCCGTCCCTTAAAGGCGCCACTGAATAAAAAATGTCCCATCCGTCGCCGCCGTATGTCTTTGTCCATATCTCTTTGCCGTTTCTGTCAATTTTTACGAGCTCGGCATCGGAATTCTTGTCGACGCTCTTATAGCCCGCAAGAATATAATTGCCGTCGATGGTTTTCCTTATACAATAAGCAAAATCAAAATCCGGCGTTCCGATGGTCCTCGACCAGACACAGTCGCCGTCCGCGTCCGTTTTCACTATATATATGTCGCTTTCACCGGCGCCGAAGGATTCCGTGGAACCCGCAAGAATATATCCTCCTCCGTACGCATTCTCGATCGACAGGCAGTGTTCGTTTTGCTCCCCGCCGAATGTCCGCGTCCACTGCAGGTCCCCTTTTGCGTTGGTCTTTGCCATGTAAAAATCGCTTCCGCCGGAGCCGAACGACCTCGTGTCACCGGCCAGGACGAATCCGCCGTCGGCAGCCTCCAGCATATCCCACGCGCTGTCGGCCAGCGGCCCGCCTATTGTCCTGAAAACAACCGGCCTTTCGTATTCCAGCATTTCCTTTGTGACGGGTTTCGGCCTGGTGAGAGTATAAACTATCGATACCGCAAATAAAATGAATATGACTATTTTGAACAAAGAACTGTTGCGTTTAATCCTCTCTTCGTAGTCCATCTTATCCCTCCCGCAAAGTTTTTCCCGTGCAGAAAATATATGTCATTTAAAATAAGTGCCTCCACCCCAGAACCTGACCCTCCAGTATTGCCTGGAAAAATCGTCTATCCTTATCTGGTGGCCTATGCCCGGCGCGTGTATGAACCGGCCGTTGCCCAGGTATATCCCGACGTGGTTCACGCCGTAACCCAGTGTGTTGAAAAAAACCAGGTCGCCCCTTTTCAACTGCGCCTCATCGAGCTTGACGCAGCCGTTATACTGCTCAATGGCCCTGCGGGGAATGTCCATGCCCGCCGCATTATAGCTGTACTGGGTGAGCCCGGAGCAATCATATCCGTACTCCGAATCCTGGCCCCCGGGCCAGTAATCCAGCCCGATAAGCGAGGTGGCCGTATCAACTATTATATCCCTTTTTGTCCGTTTCTTTGCCTTATGGGCCTTTGAAGGCGTGACCGTGGGCGTTAATTCCATCATGGTTTGTTTGTTGATAAGTTCAGCTGAAAGAGCCTCTCCGGACAGTAACGCGGACAAAACTAACGCGGTTATCGAAAATTTAATTAACACATTTTTTTCGGACATGGCTGCCTCATGTTCACCGGAAAAAAGTCCCGGCGCCGTAATAAACTTTATTCCAGTAACTGTTGTTAATATCCTCTTCCCGTATCTTCTTGCCTTCCGAAGGCGAATGTATGAACCTTCCATTGCCCAGGTATATCCCGACGTGCGTGGCTCCCGGCCCCAGTGTCGAGAAGAACACCAGGTCACCCTCTTTCGCCCTGTTCAGGTCTATCTTGAGCGTTTTAGCGTACTGTGCGGTCGTGTTCCTTGGAATATCTATCCCGGCCTGTTTATAGGCGTACTGAACCAATCCGGAGCAGTCAAATCCGTATTGCGGGTCGTTTGCCCCGTATTTGTATTGCTTGTCTATCATATCCCTTGCCGAGCGTACAATGACGTCGCGTTCGTTATGGCCAGATGTTCGCATCGACGCGCAAGAAACCGTTATCATGGAAAGCAGCGCCAGAGAGGCCGCTGCGAATTTATTTCGGTTCATTTTTTATGCCTGAAATGAATTTATTGCTGGAAAGGTCCTCGCCAAGGATATATATCATATAGGAATCGATGAGCATGTTAACGTCCCTTATCACGTCATAATCGATGTCGAGTCTTTTGACATCCGGGACCGATTCGATCCTGTGCAGGAGCTCCCTGACCTCTTTTCCCGCATGTTTGTCCTTGAGGTACTGAGCGTCGTCGACAAGGTCATATCCGGCGAATTTCAGGACCTTCAGCTTAAAAAAGCTCTCGATATTCTCCACATTGGAATAGTCGCCGGATTCGACTATTTCCATTATAGACCTCGCCGTATCGAACAATTCCACGTGCGGGTCCTCTATCTCCGTAAATTTATTCAGCAGTTCCACTACAAGGTAGCAAAACCCTATCTTTCGCAGCGACAGCCTCATGTTCTGGAACATCTTTACCGGCTCGGCCTGCACCAGGGTAAAATACCTTGAGTCCTTCCTTGATTTAACAAGAAAATAATTGTTGAGCGAAAAAAGCTCGAGCGCGGGCTTCAGCCTGCTTTCCAGTTTGCGGGTCCCCCTGGAAGATACCAGCACTTTGCCAAGTTCCCGGGTGAATATAAATGTTATGTCATCCTTTTCTCCCTGCCTGTGCCTCTTAAGGACTATTCCTTCCGTCTTAAGTTCCATTAAAAACTCCCGATTAAAACAGCAAACGTCGTTCGTTAAATTACCCGTTTTAATGCCTGGCGGACATATGCCGCGCCGCAACAGGACAAGACATCCCTGTAGAGAGGCGGCAATCCGCCTCTCTACAGGACTTTTGATTGCCCTGTTTTCACTTATTGGTTTTGCATTTTAACTTTTAAATTTATTAGTAATATCCCTCTCCAAAATTGGCTCCGCTTACCCCTCCGCCGAGCGCCGCTCCCGCGGCAAGCACTATTATAAAGAATATTATTGCCAGGAAAATGCCGACACCCATCATAATAAAAGCGTTCCTGCCGAATTTCTTCAGGGCCGGGTCATTTTGCGGGAAATATATGACACCCAGCAGAAAGCCTATCATAGGGGAAAGCGAAAGTATGTAGCATAACACCTTTAACGCCCCTGATGGGGCCGTAAACGGCACCTGGGGCTGGACCGGGACGGGCGGCGGAACTATCGGCGCCTGTTGTATGGCCGTGCAGCACGGGTCGCAGTAATTTTTTCCATCTTTGGTAAGCCCGGAATTAACGGGTATGAACGTCCCGCAATTGGTGCAGACCGCCCGGTACCTGATCTCGCCCGGGGTGCTTCTTTTTGCAGACTTTTTCGCCATATTTCCTCCTTGTAATTGCCATCTTCTTTTTATTGGTTTACCTGTTAAATCTTCACTTTTTCCAGGATCAAAAGCCTGCGCTTCCACGCGAGCCCCGGGGTAAAACCTCCCAGCGCCCCGTTGCTGTTTATTATCCTGTGGCATGGTATTATTACCGGCACCGGATTTTTCCCGAGCGCCATGCCAGCGGCCCTTGCCTTGCCCGAACCCGCCCATTTATATGACCTTGTCTTCCCGTAGGGTATCCGGCGCACCTTTTTTAACACTTCCGCCTTAAATCCCCTTAATATGCCCGGGCTCAATCGAAGCCCTTTAAGATCGCTTTTCTTTCCGGCAAAATATCCGTTCAACATTTTTACGGCTTTGCCCAGGCTTCCCCCGCCGGCCTTTGCCGCCGGAAAATCCCTCAAGACCCTGATAAGAACCCGGCCTTTTTTACCCGGCAGATAAAGAGCCCTTATCCCGCCTTCGTCCGCAACGACGGCGCCGTGGTTATTGCCGTCCCTGAAAAAAGCGTAACTTATCTTCACTGTTAAAACTTCACTTCCGGGACCTGTTTTGCCTTTTCTTCAGCCTTAAAATATATCTCTTTTTCCCTGAAACCGCAGAAACCCGCAATGATATTCGTCGGGAACCTGCGCACCGATGTGTTATAAAGCTGTACTATGTCGTTGTAACGCTTCCTTTCGACGGCTATCCTGTTCTCGGTCCCGGCGAGTTCGTCCATGAGGGCGTTAAAGCTTTCGTTTGCCTTAAGCTGCGGGTAATTCTCGGCGATGGCAAGCAGCCTTCCTACGGCGGAATCAAGGGTGCCGGCGGCCTTGGCCTTGTCGTCGATGGACTTCGCGTTTAAAAGCGCAGACCTGGCGTTTGCCACATCCTCGAATATTTCCTTTTCGTGCTTTGCGTAGCCTTTTACGGTATTTACCAGGTTCGGTATCAGGTCGTTCCTTCTCTGAAGGACGTTTTCCACCTGCGCCCACGCGCTCTTTATGCCTTCATCGTAACTTACAAGACTGTTGTAAGAGGCCGCGAACATGCCTCCCACGACGACTATCAACGCGACAATAAAAAGCAGAATTTTTGTTCCCTGTTTCACAAGTATCCTCCTTAAAATTTTAGACTTTAAAGCCGTCAATGACGGCGGCTATACGCTCCACTTCGGACATGTATTCGTTGTAAAGGGCGTCGGCCTCGTCTTTCGTCACTTTTTTCTTTCCTTCCTTGACTTCCATTATGGAATTGAAAACCTCGGCCTTAAGGGCCAGCTCCTGCGGCGCGGCTGCTATTATTTCCCTTTTAAGGGCCGGGGCCTTTTTCCCATAGAGCCTTATTATGCCCTTCAGCAGCGCGGTAAAACCGGATATGGACCTTATAAGCATCATTTTTAACCTGGATTTGTCTCCGCCGGATGCCAGGTACATCTGCCTCATCCTTATAAGCTTGGATTTTAGTTCCCTCTCTATCTCAAGCCTCAAATTACGCGGATCGACCGTTATCGAATCAAAAACCGCTTCTCCGGTTATGACCTTGTGATTTTCCTTTATATCCATGAACTCTATCGGAAAAACATCCCTGGAAGATATCAGGGATTCCTTCGAGAATATCAGGGGCACGGGTTGTCCGCCGTCGACCCACTTTTTTATGGCCTTTGCGGCCGGCCTCAACACCGGGACATCTATGTTTTCAAGGACCAGGAGCGTATTGATGTCTGAATGCGCGAAAGCCTCCCCGGTGGCGGCCGACCCGTAAAGAATAAAGCTTTTCAGGTTGGAACCGAATATCTTTGAGAGATCGTCGGAAAATTTTTTTAATTTTGCGTCCATAAAGCCTCCTGCGAATTTCATTCATTTTCGGCCGGCCATATACATCACACCCGTGCAGAACATGACAGGCAGGATTTTTTCGGCCTGCCGTCCCGTTTACATTTATATGTCGATTAAGCTTTTTTCGCCTTAACTTCTTGGTTTTGAATTTTAACTTTTAAATTTTCCACACTACCACCCTCCGCTTGCCCCGCCGCCGCCGGACATGCCTCCGCCGAATCCGCCAAAGCCCCCGCCGAATCCGCCGCCATATCCCCCGCCCCCGCGGAAACCCCTTCCCGAGAAAAACAGGAGCATAAAAAGCATGGGATGGCGAATGAACATTATTATCATGAATACGGCAAATATTGCCATAAGAACGGTCTTGAACGGGCCGATTTTTCGGTAGGCCCCTACATACCCGGCGTTATCCTGATTGTAATTTCCAGTAAGGGTAACGTTGTAATAACCGGCGATCCTGGCGCTTATGGCCTCTGTCCCGGCCAATATCCCGGCGCCGTAGTTCCCGTTCCTGAACTCGGGTGCAATGGCATCCCTTATTGTTTCTCCGGCAAACGCGTCGTTTATAAGGGCTTCCAGCCCGTAACCGACCTCTATCCTTATCTTTCTGTCCGCGTAGGATACCAGGATAAGGACGCCGTTGTCTGTCCCTTTTTTCCCTATTCCCCAGTGCTTGAAAAGCCTTGTTGAAAAATCCTCAAGGCTGTCGCCTTCCAGGGATTTTATCGTGACGACCGCTATTTCGGCCCCTGTTTTCTGGCTGACTTCTCCGATCATAGACGTAAGCGCCTGTGCGCTGTTGGCGTCGATTATACCGGCAAAATCATTCACCCAGCCCGACGCTGTAAAGCCGTTTTCGTCGAGGCAAAATACGGGCAGCGCCGATAACATCACGAACAGGGCAACGAACATTATTTTTTTCATGAGATAATTATAACACAGAAAGGGATTTTAAGTTTATGAAAAATGGCCGCAACATCCGGGTTCAATTGCTTAACCGCGGAATTATCAGGCGTAAGCGGTCCAGTCGACATCAGGGAATATGTTGTCCTTCCATTCCATTTCCGCAATATAACCGGCGTCGATATTTCCCGACTTCAGCATGTCGTATATCCTGGTGAAACGGAATATGTGCTGTAGGGTGCGTTTTACCGCGTATTGCACGGTGGTGTCGGTGCGCATTATGAAGGCCCAGTCCGACGATTGGGCCAGGAGTATCTCGCGGGCCGCCTGTTTTAACGCGCGTTCCTCGTCCACCGAACGCGGCTTATACATGAACGTGGAACAGAGCTCCTTCATCCTGTCGTAGGTCTTGTGAAGGTGGCGGTATATCCAATCATTGGTGTTGTTAAGCCAGAATTCAGCGTAGCCCTTATAGCCCCAGCTTGAATATGTGGGCGTCACCACCTGGTTTTTCGGGAAGCGTTCCAGGTATTCGGACGGCGTTATCATCTTAAATGTCTGCTGGTCGTAGAAAACCTTTCTCATGAGGAAATCTATGAATGCGGGGCCCTCGTACCACCAGTGTCCGAAAAGTTCCGCGTCATATGGCGCCACTATTATCGGCTCCCTTTTCATCAGGCCCTTGAGGTGCTCGACCTGTTTTTCCCTGTTGAACATGAAATTTCCGGCGTGGTCGGCCGCCTTTTCTATGGCCGCCTGCGGGTCATACGGAGCTTTGTTGGAAAGGTCCGCCTTACTGCCGGTTATTTTGTGATACTTTATCCCGGTATTCATCCTGATGCCGCTCTCGTGTATGTAAGGTTTGATGTATTCGTAATCAAGGTCGTAGCCGATGTCGCGGTAAAACTCCCTGTAATTATAATCTCCCGGGTATCCTTCTTTTGCGCTCCATACCTGTTTTGACGAGTCCAGGTCGCGCCCGAACGCGGCAACGCCAGATTTGCAGTATACAGGGGCAAAAACACCGTATTTCGGACGAGGCGTCCCGTACAATATACCGTGGGTGTCCACAAGGAAATACCTTATGCCGTATTTTTTTAATATTTCATCGTCGCCCGGGTTATATCCGCACTCTGCCAGCCAGATTCCGCGGGGCCTCCTGCCGAATGTCTGCGTGTAATGGTCCGCGGCTATCTTTACCTGCGCATTGACCGCGTTGCGGTCGGGCGAAAGCGGAAGGAACCCGTGGGTTGCGCCGCAAGTTATTATCTCGAGTTTTCCCTGATCCTGCACCTGTTTGAAACCGTCCACTATGTCCCTGTGGTATTTGTCCTCGAATACATGCCTGCAGTTGTAGAATTTTTCACGGTACATTACGGCGGTGCGGTTGTATGCAGGCTCGAATTTGGTGCGTTCGACTTCCTTTTCGGCGAGTTCGATGAGCCTGTTGATGTGGCGCAGGTATCTCTCCTGCAGCATCGGATCCTTTAGCATGGATATCAAAGGCGGTGTCATTGACATTGTTATCCTGAAATCGACGCCGTCCTCTATGAGCTTGTTATAAACATTTAAAAGCGGGATGTATGTCTCGGTGATGGCCTCATAAAGCCAGTATTCCTCCATCGGATCGTTGTATTCCGGATGGCGTACAAAAGGCAGGTGTGCGTGCAGAACAAGGGCCAGGTAGCCGTCGGGTTGCTTCATATGCCGCTATTCTGTCTTTCTTTCGACGCTGATCTTTATGTAACGTTTTTCCGTGCCGTCCGAAGAGACGGCCTCGATGGGAAGGTCCATCATTCCGTCAGGCAGATGGAATCTCATGGAAAATGACCCGTCTGCTTTCAGGTTTATCTTTTCGCCCTTGACCTTGACGGTCGCGTCCTTTTCGCTTGCTCCGTATAAGATCAGCTCGGTGTCAGCCACAAGGAAAAATCCGCTCTTTTGGGGCTGTCCGCCGACCGGGCTTGAAAAACTCGATACGGTCTCGGAAGATAGGCCGGATTCTATGGGGCTCCTGAAACCTTCCGATGCGCCCATTCTGCCGGATTTTCCCCCGCCGGAAAGCCTGAAGAGCTCGTCAAAATCCTCGTCGACCACCATCCATTCCTCGTCCGTTACGTTTGATATCTTATCGTCAGGGGTCCGCACGCCGTTTGACCTTGCCAAAAGCACGAATTTTCCGGATGCGGTCTTATAACCCACATCCACTATATATGTTTTGCCTGCGTCCCATACATTTATATACCAGTTACCGGCCTCGCCGTTCACCTGAATGTCAATGAACTTATGCGCGTTGTTTCCGTTAAAATCGATCCCGGTAATGTCATAAACCCTTAATATCATGTCATATTTTTCGTTTATTGTTTTGGCCTTGCTTGCCATGAGGTCAACCGAGAGGTCCCAGTAAATATAACACCAGTGCGGGTCCCTTGTCATTAAAACAACCCTGTTATCTCCGTATTTGTCCTGAAGCGAAGTCTCGTGTCTTTCTTTGGGTTTTACTTCCTCTATTTTGCCGGTAACCGTTGCTTCGGCGGGTTCGGGTTTGAAGAATTTTGAGGCCTCTATTTCAGTTTCCAGAGTTTCATCTTCTGCCAGCTTGGCGTCTGTGTCCCTGACTTTTTTTGATGAAGGCTTTCTTCCGGCTTTTTCTTTTATGACCGGAATGGCCTGGGGCTGTTTTTTTAAAGACGCTTCTTCCTTTAACGCGGGTTTGGAAGGTTTTTTCTTTTCCTCCACGGGACGTTCGTCGACAACACGTTTTTTTATGGGTGTCTTTTTAGATTTTTCAGCGGGCTCCGCGATTTTTTTAACTGTTTTCTTTTTGGGCGCTTTATCAGCCACTTTATATACCACCTTTCATAATATTAAATGCTCAATGCATGCCTGTTATATGAAATATATATTTTGCCAGTCAAAATCAGGTTAAGGGCATAATAAAAACAAATTAATAAATAATTGAAAAATCCCGTTATGTTTCAGGCTGATTATGCGTTATTATTGGCTCCGGTCATGGAATCTGCGAGGATCTGGATAAGGTCTTTTCCCGGTTTAAACTTTACCACTTTTTTCGCCGGAACTTCGACTTTATCGCCTGTCTTGGGATTACGCGCGAGCCTGCCTTTTCTTTCTTTGATGGAGAAAGAACCAAGCCCGGTGAGTGATACTTTCTTGCTTTCTTTTAAAGCGTCCTGCGAGATTTTCACGAACTGATCAAGGACCTTTTCGATGTCCTTCTTGGGTAAAGCAACATTTTCGCCGATTTTGTCAACCATTTCGATTTTTGTCATTAAAATTTACCCTCCTATCTCATTTTTATTATATTTTACAGGAAATTTCCTAAAAGTCAAGGTCTTTAACGTATTATCCTTTTATTTTTATATACTTTTTATTGATCTTTTTGGCCACATACGGATGGACGAACTGACTTACTTTTCCGCCGTGAATTGCGATTTCCTTGATCGCGGACGATGAAATATACAGGTATTTTTCCTCCGGCATAAGGTATATCAATTCAATATCGTCGCCCATCATTTTTTTATTCAAAAGGGCCAGCTGGAACTCATATTCGAAATCGGAAATGGCCCTTAATCCCCTTACAACTATCCTTTTCTTTGTTTCTTTCAAATAATTTACCAGAAGCCCTGAATAAGAGCCTACTTTTACCCCTTTTATGGACTTTACCGCGTTGCCAACCATGTCAACACGCTCTTCAAGGGAAAACATGGTGTTTTTTTGGAAACTCTCTGCTACAGCGACGGTCACCTCATCGAACATTAGCGCCGCGCGCTTTACAATGTCAAGATGCCCGTTCGTTATGGGATCAAAAGTACCCGGATAGACAACTTTGCGTTTCATTAAGACACCCCTTATAAAATTTAAAATTCAAAACTAAAAAGTACAATTTCTAAATTTTAAAGTAAAACAAAATACCAATCTTACTCATTTGCCCGGATTCTGGAGCATGTATGCCTCGTGGGTGTTGCTCATCAGCATTGCCCTTGTCATGAGCCCCACTCCGCCCGGGACCGGCGTGATATATGAGGCCTTTTCCCTGACGGCGTCGAAATCGACGTCGCCACACAGTTTTCCGTTAACGTCGCGGTTCATCCCGACATCTATTACAATGGCGCCCTCTTTTATCATGTCCGCGGTCACGAATTTCGCCCTGCCGATGGCCGCCACGACAATATCTGCTTTCGATGTGATCGCGGCAAGGTCCCTTGTCTTAGAGTGGCATATTGTGACCGTGGCATGCCGGGCCAGCAGAAGCATGGCCATGGGCTTGCCGACAATGTTGCTCCTGCCTATCACAACGGCGTTTAACCCCTTTATGTCCACGCCGGTGGAGCGTATCATTTCAATGCAGCCTTTCGGGGTGCACGCCACAAGGCCGGGGCTTCCGGTAAAAAGCCTTCCCGCGCTGTTATATGTGAACCCGTCCACATCCTTTAGCGGGTCTATGGCGTTCGTTATAAGCTCCTCATCCAGATGTTCAGGGAGTGGAAGCTGGACAAGTATACCGTTGATCTCTTTTCTTGCATTCAGCTCTTTCACCAGCTTTAAAACATCATCCTGGGACGAGTCCGCGGGCAGTCTGTAAAGTTCGGAATGATATCCAACCTCAAGCGCGTCCTTTTCCTTGCCGCCTACATAGACTTTTGATGCCTGGTCCTCGCCCACAAGAATGACCGCAAGGCCCGGTTTTATCCCATGCCCGGTTATCTTTTCCCTTAATGAAGCCTTTATTTCCGCGGCCATTACCTTCCCGTCGAGTATCTTTGCGCTCATGTTTCCACCTTTTTTTTAACGGCTTTTTAAAACCGGACGAACGACCAATTATAGAACAAAAATCCGCGGGTGTAAATATAAAAGGGCTGCATTTGTTGCTTCAATGGCAGGGCACAATGGCGGGTATGGTTGTGCGCGAAATACGGTGCAGAACAAACCCGGGTATTGTATGGGGCAATATAATGGCGGGTATGTTTTTTTTCGGCCAATCGTTGATAATGCATTTATGTGTAAATTAAGCTGCGTGAAGCCTCATAACCACTTTTACTGCGTCATCCTGCAACGACCAAAAGCCACCCGATTGACCGAAAAAAAATCATACCCGCCATGCTCTTGTATTTGCTCTACTTGAGCATTTTCGCGGCTTCAGTGGAAATAAAATCGGAGACATTGTTGGAGAGCATTATCTCTATGGTGGATATGTCCTGGAGCGGAAGCTCCGGCCCTTCCTTGAGCCCTGGAAAAACCTCCCTGGATTTTTTTACGGCATTGGCGTAACTGCCGCTGTATATATAAGAGACGGGCAATGTGACGCTTTTTGCGTCCACAACCCCCAGCTCTTCGGAAACGAAATCATTGAGCCATATGTCGTTCAGGTCCCTGAGGTAGGCTATCGGCACGACCATGGAGAACAACGGCACCGGCTGCATGAACGCCTCCTTGAAATCATCAAGGGTGTATTCGCTATGTCCGTAATCTATGCCCAGGTCGGGATGGTCCTCGTCGTTTAGCACGCTCTCGAGCAGGTCCTTGTTCGTCATGTTTCCTTTATACCCCATTTTGCCGGTAAATTTCGAGATTGCGTCGGGTTCAAGCACCACCATGTCGGAAAGTGTCTTGATCTTGAGAAAATATTCCAGTGTTTCGGCGGCATGTTCCCCGGCAGCGAGTTGTTTGTTGTAGTTGTCTATGTTCTTTTTATAAACGTCGTCTCCGGAACCCGCCTCCGGGAAAGAAGGATTTATGGCCACGATTCCCCTTATCCTCGAATTATACTTGTCAGTGGAAGAAAGGACAGCCATAACGAGGTCGAAACCGTCGCCCCATGTGACGATGACGGTTTTGTCCTCTTTCAGCAGTATCATGTCGAAAGCCTTGACCATATCCTCCATGTATGTTTTCATTCCCCAGCCCTGGAGGACTTTCATTGTGTTGTTCTCGGGCCGGTAAAACGGTATATTATTGTTCCTGCTGACGATAACGCCGCATTGCGTGCCGGAGTCAAGCAGTTTCCTCACGGACTTGTAGTTCCAGCCCGCGCCGAGATAGGAATTCGGGACGAAAAGGACGTTGCCTCCGGAATCCCCTTTTGCCTTGAATTTGTAATATTTTACCCTGGGGAATAATATCCTTTTTCCGTACTCGTCGCTCTCGCCTATATCCCTTACCGTATAAGGCTCGTCGGACCTGAACTCCTTGAGCGAAGCGCACATTCCGATGAATTCCCCGAATGTCGTGTTCCTGTAAAGGACGAACCTGTTCAGGTTGTAAAGATTGGTTTTAGGGGTGTTTATCCCGTCATTTACCCCGAAAGCGGCGCTGAAATATTGTCTGATATAATTCTCCACTTTCTTATTGAGTATGCCGTACGGGTAGGCGAAGGTGGCAAGCGTGGTTCCCGTCATCTCCTCCAGCGACGCCTTTGAATCATTGACCTCGTATTTCAGCTGTGCGTCGTTAAGCTTTGTCATCACAGGGTGGGTATTCGTATGGCACCCGTATTCCACCCATTTATCCGCAAGCAATACCCGCAGGTCGCCGGGGTTTATATATTCCTTCACTCCGGGATGTATGACGGAAGCTATCAGGTACATTGTCAGGGGCACCTGTTCCCTGTCAAGGACCGGCAGTATGTTCAGCGTGCTTTTCCATCCGTCATCCGCTGTCAAAAGGACGTTGTCGCCCGGGCCGGCAAAACCGTTTATATGGATTATCGGAACTTTATTAGCTTTTATATATTTGACCTGCCATTCAAAGACCTCGGGCAGTGTTGAATATATGTCCTCCATGGTGTAACCGAACTTGTGGTAACAAAAGGTGATGTTGTCGCAATAACAAGCGGCGGCCGCAGCGGCCAAAAGCATGATGACAATTACGGTTTTTTTCAAGTCAACAACCTCCCGGGCTTTTGTTTAACTATAACATCCCGTTATTTAAAATACAATTGTAATGAAATATGCGGAGTTCGGTATTGATATTACCCTGCCCATTAATATATAATAATACGTAGGAATTCATTTTTTAATGATAAAAGAGGGGTTTTATTAAAAAAACAATTATCGCATTTTGCGCGGCCCTTATAATACTGACGCTCAACGGATGCGCCACCGCGCCTGTGGCTGAAAATTATGCCGGCCCGGGCCCGCATTATATGTACGTTCCGGACAAGGAAGCGGAGCATACGGTCGGAAATATAACCGGCATGATCGACGGGGGCATAATCGGCTTTGCAGCGGGACTGCTTGCGGGGTTTGAATCATATAATGCCATTAATGGCGGCCATATAACGAATACGGCGGGTTTGCTGGTTTGGACCGGAGCCGCCACCCTTTTTTGCACGCTAATAGGCGGTTATTTCGGATGGAATATCCCTTATATGATGCTTGGCGATCCAAACGGATATAATGACGCCGGCAAACACAGGAAAGAACTGGAAAACAAAGAGGACGAGAAACTCAAGGATCTTTTTAAGGATAAAAACTGACATTTGTTCCCCGCGAACCCATTTATCTTCTATTTATAAAACCTTACGCATGCTTCACATCATGGAGCCGTGATGGTTTAAATCCCCTATAAAATCGTCGGAGAGCAGTTCGCCGCCGTCGTTTGCGCTGATGATTATCCGCACATCACAGCGGTCGCACGAGGATACCAGCTCGTCAAAAATATGCGAATACTCGGGATGGTCGTCGTCAAAGAACTGCGCCGCATTCACGACCTTAAGCCCTGTTTTGGTATTGACGCATCCCCTCACCAGGCTTTTAATGTGATGCGGCGATCTTATCAACTTCCGGGCGTCAAGGGGGTGTAAAACCGGTGTGTTAGCCATATTGATCACCTCTTCAAACAAATTCTTTTCCATTCAAGTGATGTCGGACGACAGATGAATATATACCAATTTTTCGCGCGTAAGTCAAATTAATGGCGTCACATTCCCTTTGCCGGTCCCCCGGCTGTTATTTTGATTTTGGACATGGTTGTCTTCGCGTATTTCCACAGGCAGTTGCTTCAGGTCGGTGACAATGCGCAACCAGGAAAGCATTGTAAGGATATAATAAACAATGTCATATTCCCACCAGTAAAACCCGGCCCGGGCCGTGAGAGGATAATGATGATGGTTGTTGTGCCATCCCTCGCCCAGGGTAAAAATCGCCATGAGCCAGTTGTTGCGGCTTGTGTTGGTCAGGTTATATCTGCGGCTCCCGTACATGTGGTCGAGCGAATTGATCGTAAATGTCGCATGGCTGGTGATGATAGTCGATAACGCGAACCCCCAGACAAGCAGCTGCCATCCGTTCGTATGAAGCTGCGGTGCGTGATGGTAAAGGATGTCCCCGGTCCAATATACGAGAAGTCCCATTATCAAGGGTATGAACCCCGAGTATTTGTCGAGTATCACAAGTTCCGGGAATTTGAGCCAGTCCTTTATATATTCGATGCGCGTTCTTCTGTTTTCTGTGGCCATTATCCATCCTATGTGGCTCCACCAGAAACCGCTTATCACCGGCGAGTGGAGGTCCTTTTCAGTGTCGGCGTACATATGATGGTGGCGGTGTATCGCGGCCCACCACAGCGGCCCCTTTTGTATGGCGGAGGTCCCCAGCAAGGCAAAAAAGAAGGAAAAGAACCTGTTCCCTTTAAAAGCATGGTGCGAAAAATAGCGGTGATAAAAGGCGGATATGCCGAACATCCTGACAAGATAGAAAATGACGCAAAACCATACGGCAAAAGGGCTCCAGCCCACCCAGATGATGCCGAAGCACCCGAGATGCAGAAGCAGGAACGGGATCGTGTTGAACCAGTCGATGCCTTTGGTTGTGTTTACCGATTCCGCTTCGATGTGATAATCCGGGTTGAAATACCTGCCCATGTAGCTGATAAAAGTTTTCACAAATTTGAACATAGACCCCTCCTGGCTGAATAATGGGATCGTCGGTTTAAGGCTGCACAAAAAATATAAATCCGATTTCAGGAAAAATCCATGCCAAAAATTGATATTTTTCCGACTTTTTTCACTTCCATGCGGCGGGATTACCGGAACTAATCCGGAATAAATCGTTCCACACATTCATATCAGTCGATTTTTAATCTTTGAGCTGTGCTTCTTAGCCAATGTTGTTTCTTTTTTGAAAGTGAAGCCACATATTTATGCAAACTCTTGGCGAGGATTTGTTCGCCTGTCCTTAATTCAGACATTTCAGCTTCCGGTAAAATTGGATGTTTTTTTAAAAGTACCGCGATTTCGGCATCGTTGAATTTGCGCAACATTGACATAATTTTCCCGCCGGGAAGGCCGGCGTCAAGAAGGATATCTTCCAGGTCGGCAAAAGAATCCACTTGTTTTCTCATGATTTTCATCTTGCCCCGCACTGTGCCGGACTGTTTTATTTTAAATATGATCTTTCGATATAATTCGTCGTCCATTTTTGTTCCGGCAGAAAAATGCACTTCCGTATCGCGCTCGGGGTATTTTGGCACGATGAAAACATGTTCGAGTGTCCGATTTTTCAAGCCATTTCCTATTGATTCCATAATAAGAGGCCGGCTGCGATTCACATATTGCTCCAGGGCTGGCGGAAAAGAAAATATGACCTTTGCCCTGTCGAAAGCATCCGATATTATGCCCCTGATTTCATTTCCGGTTTTTCCCGAAAACAGGCCGTAAATGGACTTCACGTTTGACGGGGTCAAGTTCAAGAGCCGCGCGTTTGCGCCGGACAGGATGCACCCGATAGCCGAGGTCAATGATGGTTCATATATGTTTAGAACCGAATCCCGGTAGTCTTCGGCATAACCGCAAAGCAGGTGGTGTATGGCTTCGGCCGTGAAATACATGCAAAATGAATTTTCATAATATATGTATTCCAGGTAATTTAGTATGAATTCGATTCCTGCCTTTTTCTTCACGGGGTTAAATACGGGATAATCGGCGGTAATATGAATTTCGTGCGCCCCAAAAACCGGATTATATTGTTTGAAAAAACCGGTAATGGCGTCGTCAATCGTCGAACCGTAAAAAATATTATCGGTTTCAATCAGGTTGCGCAGAACAAGAGAGTGCAATGTTTTTGCGGACCTTGTCAAAGCATCTATTCGTTTTAATCCTTGTTGAAACAAACTTTCCATTTTTGCATCCCTTACTGCGGTTACGGCATCATCGGGTACGGAATGCGTTTTTAAGCTTATTCCTATGGCGAACATTATGGATGCGAGAATGTTTTTTGCCTCTTCAATCCGTATAGAGCTGTTGCCGGCATTATACAACTCCGTCTGTTTTGCCAGAATCGCGAGGCAATCAAGCTGTGCTTTTTTCAAATCGGCTTCGGAAAGCATTTCCAGTGCAAATGCCTTCTCAAGCAAAGACTGAAAATAATGCTCCTCGCTTAATTTTGACCGGTCGATTTTCCCGCGCCTTTCAATACTCTCCATCTTCATCATCCTCCTCGCCGCAGTATACATCGTCATTCATATCGTCATAGCCGAATGGTTCATAACCATACCGCAGATTTCTGGCAAGGTTGTATAATACACGGCCCGAAAGCAGGTCCAGGGAACCCTGGCAAACGCCGTTAAATGATTTTTTCATATATTTGATCAATTCGTCGTCGCTAATAAGGTCAAGCGTCTCGTTTTTGTAGCAATAAAACATTTCTATAAGTTCGTGCAGCGTTTCTTCGTAATTGTGCATTGAGATATACGGAGAATCACAGAAGCTCGTTATTATTTTGCCGATAATACCGCCCCCGAATTCAATGCGTCCAGTTTCCGTCAGGGTATGTGAGCGTGTTTCCGTCAAGGCAATTGCCTGTTTTTCCGTAAGAACAAGACCGTAATTTACGGTTATATCATTATATTTTACTATTTCATCGACGGCTTGTTTTTGAATAAGAGACGTGTCGAACAATATAAGTTCATATCCCAAAATACCGCCCCCTTTTGTCCCAATATCCAGAACTTTTCATTAAAAACGATCTTAAATTTATTAATATTTGAATTATATAATATACGACAGGGCTTAGGCCACAGAATAAAATAAATGGATTTTAAAAGTCCCGGATAAAAGTATCATTTATGTAAAACCTTTGGTATAATATATATGGATAAAAAGCAGAAGATGATTTCACAATAATAAGGATCGATTATAAGTTTTCAATCAAGCATCTCGCCAATAAATCAGCAATAACCGTATTATATCTGTTCAACATAAAAAATAATCCAAACATGAGACCATTAAATACGTGAAAATCTTAAAAATAATATTTTTTCAATCAATAATCACAACAGCAACAGCTGTTTTGTGCGTTGTGCGTTTCTGACTGCCGAGCCTGTGTGGCAGTTGTTGAATAATATGTACATCCTCTTTGATTTTTCTGCCATACTTTTCATCTTCGGAATAAATGAATTGAGTTCCTCTTCACTGTATAAATAATCATATCTTTCAGATACAGGAGCGTTAAACCAGTTTTTGTTTCTTCCATGCAGGCGCAGGTATCCGATATCCGAGGTTACTTCGTTGATAAAAGGCATTAGCCGCGGCAGTTGCGGTTCGTCCACGGCGCAATATCCAAGGTCTGCGCTTTTAAGAAATTCAAAAGTTTCCGGCTTTGCCCAGTCGCTGTTTCTAAATTCAATTATTACGGGGATGTCTTTCAGCTTTTCCCGGCTCTGCCGCATATACTCCATTGATTCTTTTGACGGATAAAAGAATACCGGATACTGCAAAAGAACTGCGCCGAGCTTTCCTGCCTCCATGAACGGCCTTATTGAAAATTTAAATTTGTCTATATCTTCAAGGGCATGGTCAATTGAAGGTTTCTTATCCCTCAGCCTGTCGTCAAAAGGATCGTGGGTAAATCCCCTGTATCCTTTTACAACAAATTCAAAGTTTTTTCCTGTCTTTTTTTCCATTGCCATGGCTGATTTTTCGCTTATGAGCGCGTAATATGTGGAATTGACCTCAAGGGTGTCAAAGCCGAGCTCGTTCTGGTAATAGACAAGCTCTTCCCTTTGAGGCAATCCTTTCGGATATATTACGCCTCCGCGCCAGTCAGGCATGGAAAAACCGGATGTTCCTATGCGTATTGTCCCCATTTTATCTCCCCCGGGATTTTTCTGCATCTCTGTAAAATCATTTTATTAATCGTGTACTTATTATACCGCACCTTCCCAGTATGCCGTATTTTTCTGCGGTAATCAAAGAGGTTGGGCGCAGCGTGAAGTCGCCGTATTTTTTGTTTATATTATCCATAACCTCCAGGAGCTTTGACTTTTTTTCAAAATCATTGAAGAGGTACTTCTGCCTGTCATCTACCGCCAGGTTGGAAATGCTTACCCCGAGCAGGCGCACCGGTTTTTGCAGGGGCAATACCTTTTCAAATATACTCATGGCAAGGTTGAAAATTTCCACTCCTGAATTGAAATAATGCTTCAGGGTGTCCCTGCTTGCGTACATGTCAAAATCCCCGAACCTTACGGCCATGGAGACTGTCCTGCCTTTCATTTTGTATTCACGCAGCCGGGCAGCTGTTTTTTCACAGAGCAGGAGCATATATGACCTTATAACGGCTATGTCATATGTATCCTGCGGCAGTGTGTGGCTGTGGCCCACTGATTTTATGGGTATCTGTCCGGAATAGTCCTTTACGGTCGATTCGCTTAATCCCAAGCCGATGTTCTTGTAAAAGCCGCCCAGGATGCCAAAACGGCTCTTTAAGAGCCCTAAATCGGCCTCTCCGAGCTGTTTGGCTGTGTTTATGCCCATGTATTTGAGTTTCTGTGATATCTTCCGGCCAATCCCAACCCCCTGAAGTTTCTCAACGGGTATAGCGGCCATAAAGTCTTTTACTTCGTCCCCGCCCACTACAACGAGGCCGTCCGGCTTTTTGGATTTTGCGGCAATCTTTGCAACTACTTTATTCGGTGCAATTCCAATGGAGCATTTTATCCCTGTTTCTTCCGCCATTGTCTTTTTTATCTTTTTTGCTATTTCAACGGCTCCGCCGAAAAGATATTCGGTTTCAGTTACATCCAGGAAACATTCGTCTATGCTGAATACCTCCACCTTGTTTGTGAATTCAAGGAAAATCTTATGGATTTTGAGCGAGGTGTCAATGTATTTGTCCAGGTTGCCTATGACCGGTATAAGATTCGGGCAAAGCCTTCTCGCCTCGGGCAGCGTCATGCCTGTTTTTACCCCGAACCAGCGCGCTTCATATGATGCGGTTACTATAATGGTCCTGCCTTCGCCGCATACGCCGATTGGTTTGCCCCGCAGTTCAGGGTTGCACTGCTGTTCCACAGATGCAAAATAAGCGTTCTGGTCGACGAGCATTATTTTCTTTTCAGGCTTTTCAACGGTTTGTTCCATGATGTTTACTTTTCTTCTGTCTTTTCAAGTTTCCATTCAAGTGTTTTCTGGTTAAAAGAGAGTTCGTAATACCCTCCGGCGCCGGTTGCGGAGAAATGTATTATCATTGCGTCGCCCTCTGCCGTGTTCCACATATAGGTTATTTCAGTGACATCTATTTTTCTCTCACGCCACATGAACCATTTGGGATATATCCTGTTCTTTGAGAATATGACGCCGGTTTTTATCTTCTCCTCGATTACCGTGACGCTCATTTTAGTTTCCTGATTACCCCGACCACCTTGCCGAGAATCTGAATTTCTTTTGAAATTATGGGGCCGTATTTGGGGTTTTCAGCGACGAGTTTTACCCCGTCAGAAGTCAGGAAGAAACGTTTTACAGTGGCTTCGTTTTCAAGCAAGGCGGCGATGATCTCACCGTTGGCAGCCGTTCTTTGTTTGTTTATAATTACCGTATCGCCATCGAATATGCCTGCGTCAATCATGGAATCACCCGCCACACGCAGGGCAAACATGTTTTTCAGGCCGAACATGTCGGTGATACTGTCTATATGTTCCTCTACGTTTTCAATGGCGTCAATGGGTTTGCCGGCGCTGATCCGGCCGAGAACAGGTATTCCGGCGGATTGTTTTAGCAGTTCTATGCCCCGGGCAGTGTTTTTCTTCATTTTGATATATCCGGCCTCGATGAGCTTTTCAAGGTGGTACCTTACCGGCCAGGTTGACGAGAACCCGCAATCCTTGGCCAGCTCGCGAAGAGTGGGTGTCATCCGCTGTTCGTTTGTTAAAGCAGTCAATTTATCGAGTACTTTTAGTGTTTTACTGCCAAGCGCCATTGTTTTTCTCCTTGAGCGTTTTCTTATTACCCAATTATAGCTCAAATGTGCTAATTTGTCAAGGAGAGGTTGATCGTCATATAGCGGAATTTAGAGTTCTATGGCTTCCTGTTCTTATCGATTTGCCCCGATATAAAATCAAAAATTTTTCCTATGACAAAATATTGCAGTATCCCTAATAACGGAGAAAGTAATAACGCCCACCAGGCGGCTTTCATATCATGGGTAAATGCGAAGATGATAACAAAACTCAACAACGAACCAGGCGCTCCCGAAACATACACAAGCCCAAAAATATTCCCTTTATGCCCTGATGCGGCCATTATAATACACCCGGCCAGGGTGACGAACAAGTATAAGCCTGGATAAATATACCGGAATTTAATCCCGATTTTTAGGACCCTGCAGATGATGTATATTATTAAAAGCAGGATAATAAGGAATGTTATACTCAAAAACAGCTCCGATCCTTGCATCCGCGCCTCCGGAGTTCGCCTTTTTTTGACCAAACCAGGTTCCGAACTTACATTTTATATTTTAATAATCTCAATAATTTATTTAATCGGTCCCGACATGTTAAAAGGACAATAAATTTTATATACTTTGCCCAATAGAAGGCAGCTCCCTATAGTCGCCCGCGTTGCTACAAATAATATTAACAAAGGAAACTTTTTGTTCATTTTTTGCCATCTAATCATCGTTTTGCCCATTATAATACTATGTGATATGCGTGTCCAGCGAGGAATAAGATAGTTTGATTTTTATTCTTCTTTTGATATAATGAACGCGCGGTGTGATCCTGTTAAATGTTGCCCGGTCGTCCAATGGTAAGACTGGAGCCTTTGGAGCTTCCTATGGTGGTTCGAATCCACCCCGGGCAGCCATGATTTTCGGCTTTTCCGAAAATCGGAGCAGGTGAGCAGGTTGAACAGCTGACAAACAAGTAAAAGCGAACCTGCGGTCAAATGCTCAAGTGTTCAGGTTCGCAGAAAACACTTCCTCAACCCCAATAATCCATCTACGGAAATAACAATATAAATACTATTTTTTTAAATATTACAATTGGGATTTTACATGATGATTTTGGGATTTGCTTGATGAAACCCTGGGATGAATACAAAAAAAATCTCGATTTTCACTTGCAGCGTGCCAAGGCGAAAGTGCCCGCCTTGGACTTTGTGGAAAAATTACTGCGCCCTTGTCTCGCTTGTCTGGATCGCTTCATGGAACTTTTCAAGGACCTTTACTTCAATGTTCTTCCTCATCTCGTTGTTGAGCGGATGAGCAATGTCCTTGAATGTGCCGTCCGAGAGTTTCCTGCTGGGCATTACCACAAAAAGTCCGTTCTTTCCGTCGATTACCTTAAGACCCCTTACCACGAACGACCCGTCGAACGTGATGCTGACGTAAGCCTTCAATTTCTGGTCCTCTGCTTCTCCTGAGCCCCTTGGAAAAACCTTTACTTCCGTGATTTCCATCTACCGACGCCTCCTGACTGATTTTTCAAATCGAATGTGCCAGGCTGATAAAACAACCGCGCCATGCACGCCTGATCTTCCTGTAACACTCCAGAGCTCCCCTTCTATCCTTGAACAAGCCGTATACAGCGCTTCCGCTTCCGCTAAGGCCGGCATTTTCACTGCCGTGCCTCAAAAAATCCTTTTTTAAATCCCTTAATTCGCCGTATCTCTTAAAGACAGGCGACTCGAAGTCATTTTGAAGCAACTTTGAGCAATCCTTCATTTGAACATCTATAAGTTTAATATATGGAAGCGCTTTTGTCAAATTTTTTTCATCATCGTACCACTCATAGGCCTCCCTGGTGGCCACCCTTATTCCTCTTGGAACGCATATCACATACCAGTACCCGCCAATGTCAGAAAACGCCTTTATTTTGTTGCCTTTCCCATAAACGTATGCGGCCCTTGAATGTATGAAAAACGGCACGTCCGACCCCAATTTAAACCCGAGCCGTGCCATTTCTCCGACCGAGAGTCCCGGTTTAAAAATGCAGTTCATTCCCCTAATTACCGTGGCAGCGTTGCTGCTCCCCCCGCCCAATCCGGCGCCGCTGGGTATGTATTTGTAAAATGTTATTTTTATCCCCCCTCTTATCCCGCACTGTTTCCTGACAAGGGAAGCGGCCTTATAGATTATATTTTTCTCCGCGGGAATGTTTAATTTTTTGAAATAATCTACCACTTCTACGGCGTTGCCGGGGGTTTGTTCAATATCGATGATATCGTAAAGCGAAACCGGGTCGAAAATGGAGTCGATATAATGATACCCGTCTTTCGGGTCCCTGCCTGTTATTTTTAAAATTAGGTTGATTTTTGCCGGGGATAAAAATATCATTTCTTATTTTGCCCTGAAAATGCCGTCAATTTTTTTCTGGAGGTCCTCTTTTGAATCCGGGCCGCTCTCCATCGATTTTTTATAATACTCTTCGGCCTTATCCGGCTTGTTGAGCTTTACGTATGTGTCGCCCATATGTTCATAAACGGTCGCGTCCCCTTTGCCCTTGTCTTTTTCAAGAAGCGACGCGGCCTTTGTCAATTCGTCGAGCGCCCTGTCATATTGCCCTTTTTTAAAATAGACCCAGCCCAGGCTGTCCTCGTAGAAACCGTTG
This sequence comes from uncultured Spirochaetia bacterium, assembly GCA_964443355.1. Classification (GTDB taxonomy): domain Bacteria; phylum Oederibacteriota; class PGYV01; order PGYV01; family Palsa-1178; genus Bog-1181. The sequence goes on along the minus strand of CAYUDX010000011.1, from coordinate 7,212 downwards.
TCCTTCTCTATACCCAGGGCTTTTGTCACAAGATCGAGCGCCTCGTCGAGGTTCTTCCCCAGATCGGCGTAGGTGTAACCGATATAATTATAGGCGTCCGCATTCTTGGGATTTGCCTTGAGCACCGCCTTGAATTCCGCTATGGAGCCGTCAAAATCCTTTTGTTTGTCGTAAACTATCGCCAGGTTAAAATGGAGCTTTTCCGAATCCGGAAATTTTGCAAGGCCGTCCCTGTAAACCTTTACCGCGTCGTCGTATTTGGCGGAGTCAAAATAAGCGGCGGCAAGCACCGTGTAAAAATCCTCCACGTCGCCGTGCTCCTTCAGTTTGTCCTTGAAAAAATCGATTGCCTTGTCCATCTTTCCGGTCTCCGAATAGATATAACCTATGTGGTAGTATGCGTTCATGAACTTGGGGTCCGTCTTGAGAATGTCGTTGAATATGTCGAGGGCCCTTTCGTATTCTTTAAGTTCCTCGTGGCACAGCGCGGTGTAATATTTTACCATGTTCTCTTCGGGTTTTAGCTCCCCGGCGATCTTAAGCTGTGCAATGGCCTCGTTGTATTTTGCGGCCTTCAGGTAGATGACCCCGAGTGAATAATTCAGGTCGAAATTGTCCCTGTCGTTCTTCAATATGTCGGTATATGTCTTGATCGCCCCGTCAAAATCCTTTTCCCTGTAATATATCTCCGCCACGGCTTTTAACGCGTCCGGATCGCCGGGTTTGAGCCCGAGATAATCGTTATATATCCTCAGCGCGCTTTTATTGTCGCCTATGATCTCGTATACCCCGGCCAGGGCGGTGTATGCCTTAAGATAAAGCGGGTCCTTGTCAACGGCTGACTGGAAATATTTCAGGGCCTCGTCGTAATTTTCCTTCCCGGCGTAAAGAAGCCCTATGTTGTAATAAGCTCCGGCGGTCTCGGGAGAAAGAGCCACATTCTTTTTAAAGAGCGACTCGGCCGTATCCATGTCGTTCTCTTTGAAAGCTATCACGCCCAGGTAAAAATAAGGGTCTGCAAGCGTCGCGTCAATGTGCATAACGCGTTCAAAAATGGATTTTGCCTCGCTAAGGTCGCCGTTATCCAATTTTAACCTGCCCGCCATTATGAGGATGTCTGTGTTGTAAGGGTCTTCATCAAGCCCCTTTTCCACCATTTCCTTCATACCCGGCGAATCGCCTTTTAACCCGAAAATATACGCAAGCTGTTTGTATATCGGCCCGGGCGCGTAGGAGTATTTGGCCGCTATCTTGTAATATTCCATGGAATAATCGTCCTCGCCGGCCAGCTCAAAGGTGTATCCAAGGCCGTAATAAAGGTATGAAACGGCCTCCTGGTAGGGATTTTTTTCGACATCGGGCCTGCTTACATTGGCCGTATCAAGATAGGATTTATTAATGGCACAGCCCGGAAAGACGGCCGCCATTATCAAAAGCGGCGGGACGAAGAGCAACAGCTGTTTTATGACTTTATTAATCTTCAAATTTTTTATCCGTTATCCTGAGCCTTTTATTGATTGTCTTTAAAAGGGCCATTAGTATTTTTGCCGCGATACCCGGGTCTGAATCCAGCATTTCATTGAACGATTTTTTCGTGACCACCACCAGTTTCGAATCCGCGCCGGTCCTGCCGGAGGCGCTGCGCGGCCCTGCGTCGATAAGGGACATCTCGCCCACTATATCGCCCGGCATAACCGTGGTGATCAGCACGTCCTTGTCCTTCGTCTTCTTGTAAATCTCCACGGAGCCTTCGGTGACTATGTAAAGCACCTCTCCGGGCATTCCCTCCACGAAGAGCGTCGATCCTTTTTTGTATACTTTTTCGAATATTCTTTTCGATATTACGTCAAGCTCCGCGTCGGTCAGTTCCTTGAAAAGGCTTATGCCTTTTAATTTTTCATATTCAACCTGCTCGGCCATAATATTTCACTACCTCCGCAATTTTATGGGGGCTTTTCAAAACGCATGGGTCAGATCTGTATCTCCCAGCCTTCCTGAAGCGCGTATGTTTTCTCGAACCTCTGCTGGGCCTTGCGCTGTATCTCGTCGACGTCGCCGTCCGTGTGCTCCGGCGCGTGATGGCACAGATGCAGTTCTTTTACCCCGGCGAGCTGGGCGACCTTTATCCCCTCCTCGTAAGTGGAATGTCCCCATCCCACATATTTCGGATATTCCTCCGGTGTAAAATGGGCGTCGTACATCAGGATGTCGGCGTCCTTTGCCATTTCTATGAGCTTGTTGTCCGGCACGGACCAGTGCTCGATGTCCGTGGCGTAAACAAAGGATCCTTTTTTTGATTCAACACGGTATACGAGCATCCCGCCGGGATGGTTGATCTTTACGGAATTTATCTTAAAGGGGCCGATATTTATCTCTTCCTTTTCCTTTATCTCGTTGAAATTAAGCTTTGCCATCATGCCCGAGAGTTCCACGGGGAAATTTATAAATTCCTGCTGGCGCTTGAGAACGTCCTGTATTGTTTTATTGTATTTTGTCTCGCCGTAAATGTTTATCTCGTTGCCTTTGATAAAGCCCGGCGCAAAGAACGGGAACCCCTGAAGGTGGTCCCAGTGGTAATGGGAAAACAGCATGTGGAGCTTGTGCCCGGTAGGCCCTTCTTTCAAAAGATCGCGGCCGAGATTCCGCAGGCCGGTACCGGCGTCTATAACAATGCGGGTATTGGCCTCTTCAATGAGCACGCATGTGGTATTGCCGCCGTATTTTACCGTATCGCGGGAAGGAACGGGAATCGAGCCTCTAACTCCGTAATATTTTATCCTCATTTATCCTCCGTTTGTTTGGCGGCCGAGTAGAAAAAAATTCCGCTTCACAATTAAGATTATATCCCAGTTATCCTATGTTTATCAAGTCAAAATTGGCCCCGTAGCGCTGCTTTATTATACGGACCAGCCTTTCCTTTTCGATGTGATCTGCATCACAAATCCCGGAAACAATATTTTCCGCGGCTTTCCTGGCCGCCGACAATTCCGCCCTGTCCCTGAAAATATTCGCTATTTTGAATTCGCTCAGGCCGTGCTGCCTGGTCCCGAGGAACTCTCCAGGCCCCCTGATCTCAAGGTCTGCCTCGGATATCTTAAAACCGTCCTGGGTTTGTTCCATAATTTCAAGGCGTTTTATGGAATCTTCCGTATGCGGGTCGCCCACAAGTATGCAATACGACTGTTTCTCGCCCCTGCCAACCCTGCCGCGAAGCTGGTGAAGCTGGGAGAGGCCGAAGCGGTCCGCGTGCTCTATCATTATTACCGAGGCATCCGGCACGTCTATCCCCACCTCGATTACCGTGGTGGCCACAAGGATATCGGTCTCTTTTTTCCTGAAAGATTCCATTGCCGCGTCCCGTTCGTCCTTTTTCATCCGGCCGTGTATTATTGAAGTCCTGAATTCCTTGAACCTGGCCGCAAGATGTTTTTCCATTTCAATGGCGGATTTCAGGTCCAACTTTTCCGATTCGGCTACAAGGGGATAAACCGCGTAAACCTGCTCGCCCTGCCTTAGCCTTTCTTCAAGAAAAGAATAAATCCTGTTCGTGTCGCCGGATTCGAACACATGGGTCTTTATCGGTTTCCTGCCCGGCGGCAACTCGTCAATTGTGGAAACGTCGGTGTCGCCGTAAACCGTCATTGAGATGGTCCTGGGTATGGGCGTCGCCGTCATTATAAGGCTGTGCGCCGGCCTTTTGCCCTTTTTAACCAGGGCAAGCCTTTGCAATACGCCGAACCTGTGCTGTTCGTCTATGACGCATAGCCCCAGGTCACTGAATTCCACATCGTCCTGTATGAGAGCGTGCGTGCCTATCGCGATATCCGTGGAGCCGTCTTTAATCCCTTCGAGCGCCTTCGCTTTCTTTGCCCTTGCCATGGTTCCCGATAGCAGGGCGCAGGAAATATCCATGCCTTTGAGCAGGTTCTGTATGTTCTTGAAATGCTGCTGCGCCAGTATCTCGGTTGGCGCCATTATGGCGGCCTGGCATCCGCTGTCTTTTGCCATAACACATGCAGCCAGGGCGACGATGGTTTTTCCGGACCCCACGTCGCCCTGAATGAGCCTGTTCATGGGCGTGCCCGAGGTAAGGTCAGATGATATCTCATTCAATACCTTTTTTTGGGCATTGGTCAGCGAGAACGGGAGATTTTTCATGAAGCTGCCGTAAGCTGCGCCCGACGCGCTGAATATTATCCCCTTTTCCTTTTTTATGCCGTATCTCTGCAGAAGGAAGGCAAGCTGCAAGTAGAAGAACTCGTCGAATATCAGCCGCCTTTTGCTTTTTTCCAGCGAATCAAAATCCTCGGGAAAATGAAGCGACGATATGGATGCCTTAAGCCCTGCCAGCGAGTATTGCTTTATTACTTCTTCAGGCATGTCGTCCTTCAGCTCCGGAAGATAATTATCAAGGGCGAATTTGATGATCCGCCTGATCTGTTTCTGGTAAAGCCTGTCCGTGAGCGGATATATCGGCACTATCCTGTTGACGTTGACCGAAGTGTTTTCACCCGGCTCGTCGTCCATTATTTCGTATTCGGGGGAGCCTATCTGAAGGTAGTTCCTGTAGGTGTCCACTTTGCCGTGAAAGATCACCTCATAACCGCGCTTGAATATCTTTTCAATATAAGGCTGGTTGTACCAGACGCCGGATATGAATCCAGTCGCGTCCTTTATGGTCACTTTTGTTATTTTAAGGCGCGGCCTTACCTGCCTTGTTTCGGCGGCTATGACCACACCCTGCACCGTTTCCAGCGTCCCGGGATTTAACTTGATTATCGGCGTAAGGTTTGAGCGGTCCACCCAGTCCCTCGGCAGGTAATAAAGCAGGTCCTTTACCGTCATGATGCCGAGTTTTTCCAGTAGCTGTGCGCGCTCCGGCCCCACTCCTTTTATGTATTGGACCGGCTGGTCGAGGCTGCCGCCTGTCATGGTCAGTTACCTACCCCGGTGAGGCCGCTGAGCGGGCTCAGGTCGGGCGAGGCCGAGGTCGGTTTGTTGAATTTTGCCTCGGGAATAGCGCTGATATTTATCGTGAAATATATCTCTTCCTGGTTGTCCAGACGTTTTGTCCAGGAAGCGCTGGCATCCCAGCAGTGCAGGTGCCATGTCATCGTATATACGTGCGAATTCAATTTTTTGGATATAAGGTCGTATTCCCTGGCCACAGTAAAGAGGAACTCCGGCGTGAAATTAAACGTCATGGACGTGCCGAACGTCAGCACGTCAGGCGTGCGCGTCACCGCGTTAAAGCCGGTGTAATCTATCACGTTGTTCACGTAATTGGTGTACATACCGACATCCCAGAGAGCTTTCGGCCCCATATCCTTGACGTCAAAATTCAGGTTCAGGCTTTTTATCGTGTTCACATACGGGCTGTAAATGCCCGACGAGGTAAAATACAGGTCCCTTGCGGAAGAGTAAAGGTTGAAATTGATCATGGACATCTTGTCCACGTCAAACCCCGATTTTGCCGTATCGGAAAGAAGGTTGTATGTGGATGATACGTTTAAATTAATTGGCCCAAAACCGCCGGTTACAACGGCCGACAACATATTGGTGGTGATCCCCGCGTGCGGGGCCCCGTTCAGGCGGTTGAGCATCTTGGCGTAGCTGTGGGTGAGCTGGGCTCGCAAAAATCCTCCCGGAATAATGTCCAGCGACGCGGACTCGTTCGTAGTCAGGGAATTCGTGAGGTCGCCGCCGAAAAAACCGCTCTGTTTGTCGTTTGAATTCAGCCATTGGGCGGAAAGGCCCGCATTCGCGGAAAGGCTCAGGATATACATATAAGGGGCGGATATGGCCAGCATGGGCGAAAACGTTCCCGTGTCGGTGTAATAATCCCCCAGCCCCACGTCGTAGGCCCTGTTCAAGCTGACGGAATGCGAATAATATATCCTGGGAAGTATCTGCGTTGATGACATATTGTAAGTCAGGCTCGGCAGGGTCCTTGCCGCGGTGTAATATGAATACTTCGGCGTTGGCGTCGGGACAGACGTGTCGGTCGTAGACGCATAGGCCGTGTTCGTCAGTTCTTCCGTATCCAGCGCGGTAAAGGCGAACGACTGGTTGCCAAAGGACGTGGAGAATGAGGCCTGGTAATCGTGGCGGAACATGTCAACGCCCTGCGAATTAATGTAATCGGTGGTCAGTCCCGCATCCGAGACGGTTTGCGCGCTCAGTCCCAGCCGTGTGGTGTCGTTGAACTGCTGGTTGTGGGCAAAATTCACGCTCCACCTGCGCGTTTTTTGTATGATGTCGTCCATAAGCGAACCCGCGAAGGTGCCGGTGGAGTATTTGTTAAATCCGTATGCCGCGTTCAGGGTGTACTGGGAGCCCGCAAGCTGCATATAGTCGTAACCGACATCCCAATTGTTGAACTGGTTGAATACCACGTCATAGGTGGTATTCACGTAATATCCCGCGTAATCATTGTGGCCAACCTGTACGTCAAACGGGCTTTTCTGTTCCTTCAACGGTTGCGAGAAATACGGGAAGTAAAATACCGGGACGTCCCCGAGGTAAAGCACCGTGTTCCAGCTCTCGATCTTTTCGTCCTCGTAGATGTATATTATCGATGCCTGCAGCCTGAAATGCGGTTTTTCCGCGTCGCAAGTTGTGAAAACCGGGTTCTCTATCTGGCTTTTTTTTCCCTCTTTTTTCATCATATCCCCCTTCACTATCCAGGGGGACGCCATTATATCGACGTCATTTGCGGAAGCATCCTGTGTTTTTGTGTTGAAATAAAGTTTTTCGGTATAAATGGAAGAGCCGTTCTGGACCGCAAGCACCTTGCCCTGCGCCAGCATGTCTCCTGTATCCGAATTATAGAGTATATTATCGCAAAAAATAGTGGTTGTGTCGTCCCTGACGATGACATGGCCCTTGCCCGTGACGATCGAGGTTGAATTGGAATAATCCAGTGTGTCGGCGGAAATGTAAAGCGGCAGAGCCGTGTTTATTTTTGTATCGACCGTCGGCGACGTATGTCCGGGCGAAGAAGCGATTATGGCCGTAGCGGTCGCCGAAGCCGTGGGCGTAACGTCGGCCCGGCAAAAAAACGGGACGAACATAATGGCGGCAAAAAAACAAGCCGAAAACAGCCTAAAGATCAGTTTTTTTTTACCATTTAAACCAAATACCCTAAATTATGGCGTCTTCGGTCTGGGAATCGAAGAAATGGGCCTTGTTCATGTCCAGCACAAGCTCCAC
>CAYUDX010000010.1:0-102032 GCA_964443355.1 uncultured Spirochaetia bacterium | reverse complement strand
ATACAGTTTATACAGTAATGTTGGGTTATAGTATTTAATGTTTTTTGCGTTGTCAGGCCGTTAAATACGAATTTCAAATTATTCTGTCCCGAAATATTTTCTGGCTATAAAGTACTCCGGCAAAAACTACAGAATAAAAATATTCGTCTTGATTTAAACTTCGTTTGGAGTAAAATTAATGATGAAAACAGGTTGTTTCTGATATGAGGGATGCCGGTTGATATAAAACACGTACACAGTATGGGGGTGGGAAAAATGAAATATAACACAAAAAAATCCATTTTAATTATCTGCCTGCTCGTTTCAGCCCTATTAATAGTTTCAGTGGTTGCAATATCCTGCAAAAAGACGTCGCCGAATTCACCCGGTGGAAGCCAGCAGATGACCATAAAGGGCAATTTTACCGGCGGCACGAACGCTCGCGGTTTTTCCGTGATGGACATACTGGCGTCTCTGCTGGGAGAGGAACGGCTTTACGCCCTTGACCCTCTGCAGGTCGCAAAAGTTGCGATCTTTGAAGGAACCAACGGATACTGGATATCGGACGTGGTAAACGGCGGCTTCAGCGTAAACGCGCAGGCGGGCAAGCCCACGGGAATGATATTCATAGGCGCGTCCGATAATTTTCTCGGTTACCTGACGCTTGGAAACGGCATAGAATCCATTCCGCTCAACATGACGTCCGACGGCGTAAAAACCATAGACCTGCAGACGCTTTCGTCCACTTCCGGAATTGTGGATCCAGGGCACAACCCCATAGGCAGCGAAATACCCATGACGTCCGACGATATCATAGCGTACGCTTTCGGCAACGGCCCGTATGCATCAATTATAAAAAACCCGGACATCGACGGCGACGGGATTGTTGACATAACAACCGGGTACTTTTTCAGGTATTACGTCGACTATGGCGTCACGGGCGGGAATTTCGGCGCCAATCTTACGGCCACGATGCCAAGCCCCGTCAATATAATCAGCTACAGGCTCGGCATAAAAATAACAGACCCCAACAGGGTTTTCCCGGCCTCAATTACTATTAACGGTCCGGCAGGCTCGGGGCTTGAGGGTGTGCAAAACGATCCGCTATGTAGATTCATAAGCACTGACGGTTCCATGTGCGGATTTTATTCCCAGTATTTAAACACACCGCCGATACCGCCGGCCGGGGCATATGTGGTGCAGTATAATTCAAAAACGCTTACCTTTAACGTGCCTGACCAGACAAATATCACAAATTACCTTGCCATGCTCGTGCCGTCAGTGGTGCTCAATACCAACGGCACCATTAACAAAATAACCTGGGAATACAAGCTGAGCAACGGTTCCGCATCCGTGGACCCCAAGGCGCTGGTTGACACCATAGGATTAGAGATAACCGCGATCCCGCAGACCGGCCCGCCAAGCGCGCAGGTTTACAGCGTTTACAACCTGCCAAGCGGCACAACCGGGCATACGCTTACAAACCAGTCCATAAACTGGACCGCGGTGACAAACATCGGGACCAGTTATTACGACGTTTTCGGCGACAACATCAGCGTCACCTGGTCCAAGCCGTAAAAAAATATAAAAATGGAATAAGTGCCGTAATCATAATTATAGTACTCTCGTGAGGGAAACCACGAAGGGTTCATGGACTTATGTTGACAAACACCCACACCGTCATTATAATCATTCAAATACTCAAATACCATAACCGGAGATTTCAGTGGAAACAAATATAACGCCCTCGGCTCTCATGAAAAACACAAATTTCAAATTATTCTGGCTGGGACGAATGTTTTCCGGCATGGCATACCAAATGACGGCAGTGGCCGTGGGCTGGCAGATATACGCCATCACGGGAAACGTCCTTTACCTGGGGCTTGTCGGGCTCGCCCAATTTTTGCCCATGTTCCTTTTGACTCTGCCCGTGGGGCATGTGGCGGACAGGTATAATAGAAGGCTTATTATCTGCGCCTGCCAGGTTATGCAGGCTGCGGGGGTATTTTTTCTTGCCGCGGGCAGTCATGGGAACTGGCTTACAAAAGTGTCCATACTGGCTGTTGTGGCCGCAATGGGCGCTTCGCACGCGTTTGAAAATCCGACTATGAACGCTCTTATGCCTGGGCTTGTCCATGAAAAACAGCTTCCGCGCGCGGCGGCGGTCGCGGCCTCTTCGATGCAGACATCATTTATCATAGGGCCGGCCCTGGGAGGCGTGCTTTACGCTTTCGGTGCCGTGGCCGTATATGTCTCGGCCGGAGCGCTGCTCGCGGCCGCGGCTTTAATGATATTTTTAATAAAACATCCGCACAGTGCAAAAGAGCATGAACCCGCGACATTAAAGTCGGTATTTGCGGGAATATCCTATATCAGGGAAAAGCCTGTGATACTGGGGGCAATATCACTTGACCTTTTTGCCGTCCTGCTCGGCGGCGCCACGGCGCTTCTTCCGGTATTTGCAAGGGATATACTTAAAACAGGCCCCTGGGGGCTTGGTTTGTTGCGCTCATCACCCGCGGCAGGTGCGTTATTAATGTCATTGTTCCTGTCACTGCGGCCGTTGAAAACCGGCGTTGGTAAAAAGATGTTTACCGCCGTCGCAATATTCGGCTTTGGCACGATCCTTTTCGCGCTGTCAAGGAATTTTTGGCTGTCGGTTGCCTCGCTTGTGGCTCTTGGCGCGGCTGATGTGATAAGCGTCGTTATAAGGTCTTCGCTTGTGCAGATTAAGACACCTGACAACATGCGCGGCAGGGTCAGCGCGGTTGGCTCAATGTTTGTCGGCACGTCAAATCAGCTTGGCGAATTTGAATCAGGGATAACGGCGTCGTGGTTCGGCACCGTTCCTGCGGTTATTATAGGCGGCATTGGCACGCTTGCCGTGGTATTATTATGGACGCGTCTTTTTCCGGAACTTTTACATGCCGATAAAATAGAAAAATAGGAAGGAAGAAGAAAAATGGGAAAATTTTCATGGCCCGGAAATATTCAGGCGGCGGTCACGCTTACATACGAGGACGGACTTATAACCCAGCTTGAAAACGCCATACCCCAGCTTAATGCCTCCGGCATACGCGCCACGTTTTTTCCGTCAGGGGACGGGCTCACGGACCCGTCGCACATCGAGGCCTGGCGGGCGGCCGCGGCAAAGGGCCACGAGATAGGGGCACATACGATTCATCATCCGTGCGACAGGGCGCGTGATTTTGTCAGGGAAGGATTTTCCCTCCAGGATTATTCGGAATCAAGGCTTAAGGAAGAGCTAAAACAGAACCTTGATATAATAGAAAAGTTCGGCATCCAAAGCGGAAAAAGGGTGTTCGCATACCCATGCGGAGAGAGCATGTACGGCGAAGGCCTGAAAAAAAGTTATGTCCCGGTTATAAAGGAACTATTTTCAGCCGCCCGCGGGGTCACCGAGGAAATAGCCGATCCGGAAAAGGTGGACCTTTACGACGCGCCGTGCTTCGGGGTAACGTGCGGCGCAAAAGGCATGATAGATATTGTTGAAAAGGCGCGGGAAACCGGGGGCTGGGCGATAATACTTTTCCACGGCGTGGGCGGAGACTATATAAGCGTTGAGACCGGCGCTCACCGCGAATTTTTGCGTTATCTTGCGGCTGAGAAAGAAAGCGTGTTTACGGCACCGTTCGGGGAAATTTCCGCGCTAATAGAAAAAAGAAGGGGTTAATAACAGCATTCAAGTTGCATTATAAAAAATAATTCTTGACTTTTTCGTTTTAAACATATATATTTAGTCTACCTAATTATTAGGAAGCTAAAGTATAGCGATTACAACAAAAATTTCCAATTTGAGGTGAAGATTATGGCCGAGAAAAAGGAACAAAACGCGCATCATGAAACCCACGGACACCAGGGTCATGCGCCGCATGCCGGGTCAGCCGCCCCGGAAAGCAAGGAAGCATGGTACCAGAGTAAAGGAGCGCAGACGGCCGGAAAAATAATCGGGGGGCTGTTTGTCGCCGCCCTTGTGGGCTGGCTTATATTTTTTATGCCTTATGTATCTACGGACGACGCGACAATTGACGCGGATGTGGTTAAGGTGTCAAACCAGGGCATGTCCAACCAGATAATGAAAATTTATGTCAAGGAAGGCGACAGGGTCAAAAAGGGGGACATGCTCGTGGAACTCGACCACAGCATGGCAGAGAACCAGCTTGAAAAGGCAGAGGCACAGGCAAATTTTACCTCCCTTGACCTGAAAAGGACCGAGGCGCTTGCATCACAGCAGGGAATCAGCAGGCAGCAGCTTGACAGGACCAGGCAGGCGGCGCAGATAGCGGAAGCGGACCGCAAGATAGCCCAGCTTAACCTTGACCGCACTTACATAAAAAGCCCGGTTGACGGCACGGTTATCCAGAAAACAGCCGTTGAGGGCAATATGCTTGAGACAAACCAGACCGCCATAATAGTGGCATGCACCGAGAGCGCCTGGGTTACCGCAAACGTGGAGGAAAAAGAAGTTGCCGACATTAAAATAGGACAGAAAGTTTTTATATCGATAGACGAGGGCGGCAAACTTACCGGCAAGATAGTTGACGTTCGGCAGGCCGCGGCTTCTGTTTTTGCGCTGATACCTTCCGACAACGCATCGGGTAATTTTGTGAAGGTGGCGCAGCGTATACCGCTGAAAATAGCCCTCGACCCACACCCGGGCAAAGAATTAAGAATCGGGCAGTCTGTTGTGATTAAAGTAAAGGTAAGATAATAAATAACAAGAAGACGACGATAGTAATTTAAACAATCATATATTCATCATTATATAATCAGAAGGGAAGCTTAAATGCCGCAGGAAAATCCGGCTCAGCAAACCGAGCAGCAGCATCCAGAGGGTTACAAATGGGTGGTCATGAGCGTCATAATGATCGGCATGGTCATGGCGACCATAGACTCTTCCATTGTAAATGTGTCCATACCCAAAATCATGGCGGACTTCGGGGTCAACCTTGATGATATCGAATGGATATCAACGGGCTACATGCTCGCGTTCGCGACATTCATGCCGCTTACGGCATGGCTGCGCGAGAGGATAGGATATAAGAACATTTATGTGTGGGCCCTTGTACTCTTTACCCTGGGCTCGGTGCTTTGCGGCCTTTCCTGGAACCTGCCTTCCCTTATAATAGCGCGGGTAATTCAGGCCATTGGAGGCGGCGCAATGCAGCCGACCGCCATGGCAATGATGACCGAGGTTTTTCCGGCCAAGGAGCGCGGGAAGGCTATGGGTATGTTCGGGATAGCCATCATGTTCGGGCCGGCGCTCGGGCCCACGCTCGGAGGTTATCTTACCGATTATTTCGGATGGCGCTCGATTTTCTTTGTGAACCTGCCGATAGGAATTATAGGAATTGCGGCGGCTGTCGAACTGCTGCTTAAGGACGCCCCCCACAGAATGACAAAAAAGCCCTTTGATTTTTGGGGATTCGGCTTTCTTTCCCTGTTCCTTGTATGCGCACTGCTTGGTATGTCAAAAGGGCAGAGGGAAGGCTGGACATCGGCATTCATACTCACCTGTTTTACATTATCGGCCCTTGGATTTATCGGCTTCCTGCTCGTGGATTCTTTTATAGATTATCCCATAATAGACCTGAAACTTTATAAAATACCGGTCTTTGCCAGTACTTCCATGATAACTGTGGCGCGTTCGGCGGGACTTTTCGGGTCAATATTTTTGATACCTGTTTTCGTGCAACAGCAGCTTGGATACTCGGCCCTGCAGAGCGGCGTTTTAATGCTTCCATCATCGCTTGTTATGATCCTGATTTTTCCGGCAGTCGGCATAATGGCGGACAAGGTTGGGCCAAGGATACCGTCGCTCATAGGTATGATAATAGTGGCCTACAGCCTGTATCTATACGTTACCCTGGATATAAATACGAGCGTATGGGGCATGGTATACCCCATGCTTATCAGGAGCCTTGGAATGGGGCTGCTTATGGCGCCGCTTACCACCGCCTTTATGAACTCTGTGCCGCAGAGTAAGATAGGCGTAGCCTCGTCAATGAACAACATATTACAGCAGATAGGGGCATCAATGGGAATCGCTTTTTTTACGGCGATATTATCCAACCGTTCGGTATACCACATAGCAATGACCGGACAGGATGTTCAGGCCGGTAATCCGATTTTTCTTCAATCCATAAGGAATATAATGGGCCATGTACACAGCCTTGGCTACGGGCTGGGAACATCAATGGCGGCCGCAAGGGGGATGCTGATGACCACGGTTATAAAAACGGCCGTGGTAAAGGCATTTCAGGACACATTTTTTGTGGCGACGATAGTCATCGCCCTTGTAATACCCCTGGCATTTATGCTGCCGATGAATGTAATAAGGCAGCCGCACGGGCATAAACCCGAAGAGCATGTAATAGTAGACTGACGGCGGAAAATACCGCCATCTTTCCCCCGGTATTTCTACGCGATAATTTCAAAACTTGCCTTTTAACCCTTTTTCTATTAAAATAATCCTGATTATAATATTGCACTATTTTTTTTAGGAGGTAGTAAAATCAACGCCCTTGTCATCCTCGTCATTTCCCTTTGTATTTTTGCGCTTGCCTACAGGTTTTACGGCGCGTTCCTTTCGGCAAAGGTACTGGCCCTGAACCCGGCCAATGCAACGCCTTCCCACAGGTTGAAGGACGGGCATGATTACATGCCCACAAATAAATGGGTGCTCTTCGGCCATCATTTCGCCGCAATTGCCGGGGCCGGCCCCCTTATCGGTCCGGTGCTTGCCGCGCAGTTCGGGTATTTACCCGGACTCATGTGGATACTTATAGGCTCCGTGCTTGCCGGCGGGGTCCATGACTACGTGATACTGTTCGCCTCTGTTAGGCATAACGGCGAGCCGCTCCACAGGATAGCGCAAAATTATGTGGGCAGGATAACAGGCGGCGCCACGGCAGCCGGGGTACTTTTTATAATAATCACGGCGCTTGCGGGCCTTTCCATCGTAGTGGTAAACGCGCTCTCGGAAAGCCCATGGGGGACATTCACCATAGCCGTCACGATACCGGCGGCAATACTGGTTGGCGTTTATATGAACGTCATACGCAGGGACAAAATAATTGAAGCCTCAATAATAGGGGTGGCCCTGCTTTTATTCGGCGTCATATTCGGTTACACGGTCCAGAATTCCCCGCTCGCCCGGTATTTCACATTCGACAGAAAACAGCTCTCGGTAATACTGGCGGTTTACGGTTTTTTTGCGTCGGTGCTGCCGGTCTGGCTGCTGCTTGTGCCGAGGGATTATATAAGCTCGTACCTGAAGATCGGGACCATAGCCCTGCTGGGGATCGGCATATTATTCGTGATGCCTAAGATACAGATGCCGGCTTTTACCCCGTATATAAACGGCGGTGGTCCGGTGATACCCGGAAAAGTGTGGCCGTACGTCTGCATAACTATAGCCTGCGGCGCAATATCCGGTTTTCACTCGCTTATATCCTCCGGGACTACACCCAAGATGATAGAAAATGAAAGGGACATCCTGCCAATAGGCTACGGAGCCATGCTGGTTGAAAGCATAGTTTCCGTCATGGCGATAATCGCCGCCACTTCGCTCATCCCGGCGGATTATTTCGCCATAAACTGCAAACCCGAGGTTTTTGCGAAGCTTGGGCTTGTGCCTCAAAAACTTTCAGAGCTGTCCATGATGGTAAAGGAAAACGTGGCCGGAAGGCCCGGGGGCGCGGTCTCTCTCGCCGTCGGCATGGCCTATATTTTTTCCGGCATACCAGGAATGAAGGGGCTCATGGGCTACTGGTACCATTTTATAATAATGTTCGAGGCGCTTTTTATCCTTACCACTATAGACGCCGGGACAAGGGTGGCCAGGTACATAATGCAGGACATAGCGGGAAAAGTATCCAGGCCGTTCGGGAACAGGAATTGGTGGCCAGGGGTCATAATAACCAGCGCAATAATAGTTTTTTGCTGGGGTTACCTTGTGTTTAACGGGGACATATCGACGATATGGCCGATGTTCGGCGTGGCAAACCAGCTGCTGGCCACGGCCGCGCTTGCAATAGGCACTTCCATAATAATGAAGAACAACGCCAGGAAAGCCTACGGGCTGGTGACTTTTTTTCCCATGGTATTTATGTTCGTGACCACAGTGACCGCTTCCCTGGAGAACATTTTCGGCAGTTACCTCCCGCAGAGGAGCTTTAACGGAAACCTAAACGCGGCGCTGTCGGCCGTAATGCTCGTGCTTGTGGCCGCCATAGTCGTCGACTGCTGTTTTAAATGGTTTGCTTACATCAAAAAGAACGGGTGGGTCCAAGGGTCGAACCCGGAAGCCCAAAATTCCGGGATAAAGTGACAGATAAAATGGACCATGAATATTACATGAGGCTGGCGCTGGCGGAGGCAAAAAAAGCCGCGGACAAGGACGAGGTGCCGGTTGGCGCGGTAATAGTCATGGACGGAAAAATAAAGGCAAGGGCGCATAACCTTATTATAGGCAAAAAGGATCCGTGCGGGCACGCGGAACTGCTTGCCATAAGAAAGGCCGCGAAAAAAACAGGCAACGAGAGGTTGAACGGCGCAATCCTTTATGCTACAATTGAGCCCTGTCCGATGTGCAGCGGCGCCATTTTGCTTTCCAGGATAAAAACCGTAGTTTACGGCGCGCCGGACCTGAAAACCGGGGCATGCGGCAGCATTCACAGGGTAATAAACGACCCGCGCAACAACCACCGGGTGGAAGTGATAAGCGGCATTTTAAGGGATGAATGCGGTTCTTTAATAAGCGGTTTTTTCAGGAAGAAAAGGGAAGACCGCGTGAAATAGTTTTGCGGAGAGGTGTCAGAGTGGTCGATAGTACCTGACTCGAAATCAGGTGTCCTGAAAGGGACCGTGGGTTCGAATCCCACCCTCTCCGCCAGATAAAAAATTCAAAATTTAAAATGCAAAACCAAGAAGTAAAACAAGGGCAAGAAGTGAAACAAAAACGCGTCATTTTAAGCCTTGAATTGTCAAATTTATAATTGTAATTTTTGGTTTTGACTTTTAACTTTTGAATTTATCAGGGGGTTTTATGAACGAAACCATAATGAAATTCCAGCGCAACGAGATCACCGAACACCATGTTTACCTTAACCTGTCGCGCGGGCAAAAGGGGCGAAATAAAAAGGTGCTGGAAGGCATAGCAAAGGATGAACTCTCGCATTACAATACATTCAAAAAAATAACCGGCGTTGAAGCCGCGCCCGACAGGCTGAAGGTATTATGGTATTCGATTATGGGAGGCATATTCGGCATCACATTCGCCGCCAAACTCATGGAAAACGGCGAAGGCAACGCTTCCAGGTCGTATTCGGGGGTCAAACGCGGATACAGGCAGATAATCCCGATAATCAAGGACGAAGAACGGCATGAAAAAGCCCTCATAGACATGGTAGAGGAGGAAAAGCTTGGATACATAAGCTCCATGGTGCTGGGGTTGAACGACGCGATAGTCGAGCTCACCGGGGCGCTTGCCGGGTTTACCTTCGCCCTTCAGAACACCAGGGTTATAGGAGCCGCCGGGTTCATTACCGGGATAGCGGCGGCGTTATCCATGGCCTCAGCCGAATATCTTTCACAAAAATCCGAAAAGGGCGGCAATGACCCGGTCAAGGCCGCGTTTTATACGGGATTGCTTTACATAATGGTGGTGGCCGTGCTTGTGGCTCCCTATTTTATCCTTGCTAATTGCTACGCCGCTTTTGGCCTGACGATAGCCGGCGTTGTTGTCGTGATAGTGCTGTTTTCATTTTTTGTGTCTGTAGTGCAGGATTCATCTTTCAGGGGCATATTCATCGAGATGACTGTCATATGCTTCGGCGTGAGCCTCGTTGCTTTCCTAATAGGCCTGGCGGCGCGGAATGTTCTGAACATACAGATATAACCAATCAGGGCAATTTTTCTGTATTTAGTTCCAGGATTGTTTTCCATCTTTCCGCGGTAAACAACGGCCCTTTTGTGACGAGATTGATTTTGTCGTAGAGCGCCGCGTATTTAGGGTCTTTTATGACATTTACCCCCTGAGTCAATGATTCAATATATCCGTCCACTTTTATCCGGCTGACATGCCCCGGCCTCCAGCGCGTGCCGTCGAAAGGGACCCTGGCAAGGAAGGCGTCCGCAAGCGCCGCATTATCTATTATATATGAACTCGGCCCCGCGAAAAAACCTTTCATACCGACGGCCACCGCGCTTGAAACGGTCCTCTTATCCCCGGCGTAAGCCTTAAGGCGCAGGCCGTCCATCGCAAAACCGGAAAAAGCCAGGGTTATATCCCCGTTTTTTACCACCTCTGAAAGGACGCTTTTTATACCGTAGTCATCAAGAAAGTAGAATTGTCTCTCATCGGTCACGTTGGAAAATTTTCCGTAGAAATATTTTTCCGGCGTAAAAGCCCTGGAAGCGGAGTAATAAGGCGATAAAAAACCCAGGAATAATGCCGCGGCAAAAGCCGCCATCCAGGAATTCTTAACCCTGTCAAAATTCAGGCCGGAAATAAGAAGGGCCCCGGTGAATTCGGCCGGGGTAAAGAACCTGCCGGTCATAAAATCCCCGCCCGTTTTTATTACATACAATATGTAGACCATGATGCCGATGGAAAAAAGCCTCTTTTTTTTGAATCCGGGGTCACCGGCATAAAAACCGGCGGCGGCGCCTGATAATGCCAGGGCAAGCGTAAGCGGGTCCATGCACAGGGAATTGGCCGTATACTTCAATCCCTGCACAAGAACGTCCATGGAAGGAACTCCGGTGAACAGTTTTGCGTAAAAAGTATTGGGAAGCGGGAATCCGTAATAGACTAAGGAGAATATTTCCCAGGCCGCGACGGGTATGGTCCCGAGAAAGGCGGGGAGCAGCGATTTTTGTTTTCCGAGCATGAGATGATAAGCAAGTGGAAGAATTACCAGCAAGGCCGCGTCGGGCTTGTTTAAAAATATCATTGATGCTGTCAGCGACAACCAAAACGCCGTGTATTTTGGCGGCTCCGGCTCAAAATAAAGGCGGTAGAAGACCGCAAGGAGACAGAAGGTGAGCGGATTTTCAAGGCCGGACGTGGAGTAATCAATGAACGCCTTGGACATTATCAGGGAAAAGAATACAATGGCAAAAGAAATTCTTCCGGACGATGATTTTCTAAGGGAATAAAAAGCGAGGAACATGAACGCCGCGCTGAGCAGCATCACACTTATGAAAATATTCCTTGTGATAAAATAGAGAGCCGACACGGCGAACATCCACAGTGTATTTGTGTAAGCCTGGACCCTTTCTTCCACGTTCCAGGTAAGCCCGAAACCGTGTATGAAATTATCGGCCGTCCTGAAGGTTATGAACGAATCATCCCCGAACCATGCCGTCTTGAGAACTAACGCCGCGTAAAGGGCGCCAAACAATATTATCAAAATGCCGGGATCAATATTTTCTTTTTTCCGGAAAAATAATTTGTCTTTTTTCAGCCAGGCGAAAGCGGCAAGGCCGGTTCCTGACAGGAAAAATAGCGTAAATAAAAACGTGTTGACACCGGGGAAAATATCGATTAAAAGCCAGAATATCATTGTGCCAATGCAGACAATGGAAAAAACCGCGGCAGCTTGATTTTTGGAATTGTTCCTGTTGAAAATATATGCGGAATAAATGATAACGGCAGAAAATAAGCAGATAAGGGTTGCGTCGCCGGTGAGCAGCCCGTATATAAGCTTTATTGTCTCATGCATTCATCATACTCAGATAAATCTCTCGAACCTTTCTTTCTTTGCCTTGCAAACAGGGCATATGTCGGGAGGAGACTCCCTTGCGCACAGGTATCCGCAGACCTTGCAGCGCCACACGGGCAAAGAGAGCTGAGTGAATGCCGCAACCGCTTTTTTTTGTTCTTTTTCCCTTATATCGGCGGGCTGCCGGCGCTCGGGTATGGTGTGGGCCTTTATTTCGCCGCTCATCACGCGCCTTGAAACATAGAGGGCGCAGAAGCACGCGTCATATTCGGTCAGGTCAGGGTCGCGGTAATCGCACGGGCATATGATGTCGAGGTCCTTTTGTTTGTCGCCGGAAGAGAGTCGGCAGGGGCAGTTCCAGTAGCCGTACCGTTTTTCGTTTATTAATAATGATTCGACAAGCCCTTTTGCGAATTCTGTGTCCGGGTTTAAATTATATCCGCCCGATTCGGCTTCGCCCTTAAGCTTTTCATAAAGCCTGTCGGTTTCTTCCGCAGGGATGACAATGCGTTCCTTCATTTGCCGAACTTCTTCCTCATTTTATCCTCGTCAAAGCCGCTGTGGAACATTTTGCCGTCTATTATTATAAGGGGGAACGACGGATTACTGGAATACTTTTCCATTTCATTTTCCACTTTTTCGGAATCTTCGCCTTCCAGAAGATCCACGTCCTCGTACGTAAAATCAACGCCAAGTTCCCTCAGAAGAGCCTTCGTCTTTTTGCACCATATGCAGGTGCTCAATGTATAAAGAAAAACATCGCCCATTTTTTTACCCTTAACGTGCTCCATAAAAGCCTCCTTAAGTTGGTATATGCATATATTATAATGGTAAATGTAAAAAAAACCAGTGAAAAAGTGAAAAAACCACGGACAAATATGTCTTGATTTTAAATGCTTATTTATGTAAAATCAAATCCAATTAAAAATGGGGCAGTAGCTCAGTTGGGAGAGCGCGGCGTTCGCAACGCCGAGGCCGTCGGTTCGATCCCGATCTGCTCCACCAGATAAATAAAAAACGCGGCAGTTTTACTGCCGCGTTTTTTATTTAAATTTAAAAGGCAAAATTCAAAACCAAGAAGTAGGAGAAGGTCTACTAATTCAAATTGGGAAAAGCGAAAACTGGCCGGGCAATGCACCATACAGAAGTCAAAAAAATCTCGCAAATTCATGCAAAATGACTCATTAACTGTTTTATCGTTAATATATTTTTGTTGTCAATTTTTTTGTCAGATATTTGACTTTTGTTAAATTATAGGGTATATTATTAACGATACATTTATTGACTAAAAATACGGACTCGAAGGGGGCAATATGAGAGAAAAAGGACGCAACCGCAAGGAGAAAAAGATCCTGATCCGTGTAAGCAAGGATGAGAAGAATCTGGCCGAAGAATTATCAAAGAAAGAAGGCAAGAACACCTCTGAATTTTTCAGGTACCTTATAAAGGAACATGCTGAAAAGAAGAGGATGGAGCAGCACCTCGATATTATAGATAAATACGAGGAGCTTCTGACAAAATACACAAAGCTTCTTGAAGTATCGAAAAAAGAGGAATTACCGCACTGACCCGTTATATTTATATTGACTATTTGATTATTCGCAATTATTATATTCCACGCATGGCATAAAGGCAAAACCGCCTTTATGCGGTTATCGCAGCGTGGAGAGATGGCCGAGTGGTTGAAGGCGCACGCCTGGAAAGCGTGTGAACTGAAAGGTTCCGAGGGTTCGAATCCCTCTCTCTCCGCCAGACTCCTCCGGAGAATTTAAAATTCAAAAGGCAAAACCAAGAAGTGAGACTCCTTCGGAGAATTCAAAATTCAAAAAGCAAAACCAAGAAGTTTATCGGTTTAAAACCGCGTTTCCAGAATGATATTTACACCATTATTTATTTGTGCTATTATTGATTTTAACAGTCCGATTTCCCATACCAGGAGGCTCTCTTAATATGACGAATGAAACCGATATCATCAGCCAGTTTGGAAGAAAATACGCCCCGGGAGAACACATATTCAAGGAAGGCGACCACGGGGAAGAGATGTTCATAATCCATTCCGGATCCGTCCGCATAACAAAATCTACCGACGAAGGGGAAAAAACCCTTGTAACCCTGGGCACCGGGGATTTTTTCGGAGAGATGGCGGTAATCGACAAGGGGCCCAGGTCGGCTTCGGCCGTCGCCAACGAAGAGACGATATGCATTGTGTTAAATGAGGAGCTTTTTGAGCAGCAGATGCAAAGGAACGCCAAAATAGTCAAGAAAATATTAAAGAACATGTCTTCCAGGCTGCGGGCCATGAACGAGCAGCTTCAGAACCTTACGACCAAGGATTACAATATGAGGGTGGTGAACACCCTTCTTTTGCATGTCAACAAGAACGGCGAAAATTCGACGCTCTCCTACAAGTCCCTCATCCAGCAGACAGGCATGGAGGAAAACAGCTCGAAACTCGGCGAGATAGTCGCCGCAATGGCAAAGGCAAAAGTTGTTTCCGTGACGGGCGACACCATCTGCGTGACAAGCTCGCACAACATAGAAAAATACAAGCAGTACCTGGAAATGAAAAAAGCCTTCGGCGAAAGCTGAGCCGTCTGTGCGGAAAACAGCACTATTCTTTTTTATCCTTATAGCCGCCGCCCTGACCGCGGGATACCTGGTATTTTCGGAGCAAATAAAATCATATACCTTCTCAATGCTGCAGAAGTTCTCGCCATCCACCCTATCCATGGAAAAAATAGCCTTCATCGAGGATGATTTTGCCCTTGAAGATTATTTGACCCTGCTCGACAAATTCAAAACGATAGAAAACTGCGCGGTGCTTTTTCTGCCGCAGGTTTTCAATACCAGGACCGGGGATTACCTTGAAAATATCGACCCCGACGATATAAGGAAAATGAAGGAAGACTACAGGAATTTCACCCTTAAATTGGCCGATGACCAGGATGTGATCCCCGTGGTGTTCCTGGGAAGGGCCCTTAAGCCTTCTCCTTCCGTCGACATTTCCACTTTCTCCTATTACAAGGATTCGACGGAAATGAAATATCTGGATGAGTACAATTTCACAAAAGCGGCGTCAAAAAAGATATGGTATGACATACCCGGCGCGGGGTTCTACGAGGATTACGGATATTATCCTTACAGGATCCCGGCGGTCTTCAGATATAACGGCAATGTTTTTGTCAGCGCGGCAGTAGAAGGCATCCGCCGCTATTACCGTTTCCCCAAGACAAGGGTCAAATTCGAGGACGGCAGGCTCAAGATCGGGGACATCATAGACATGCCGCTGCAAAAGGACGGGGAGATAATAATCAGGAGATTGAAGGACGATCCGAAGATATATTCATTGAAGGAATTTTTGGCCGCCCCGCAGGGGACATTTAACGACAGGATAATAATAGTAAAAAGCATGATCAGCACTCGTTCGTGCATGGTGAGCCTTGGCGCGGCCGTGGCCTGCATCATGCAGGGCAAGTACGTAAAATATTCGCCGATGATGAATTATTCATGCGCGTTGATACTGGGCCTTCTGCTTTTTGTCTTATACAGGCAGCTAAAATTTTTGTCGGGAACCGCGGTGTTTTTATCGTCGAGCGCCCTCATGTTTTTTGCCTCAGCCTGGCTTTTATCAATGGATGTATACGCCGACACCCCGTTTTTTATCGCCATGAACCTTCTTGCCTTCCTGCCGGTCAATTATTTCAGGCAAGCGGTCCGCAGTTACGATATGCAAAAAAGAACGGGCGTGTTTTCCAGGTACATGCACCCGAAATCGGTGAAAAATTTCGTTCGCAGGAACTCGGACATAAAAATAAAGAACACATGGCTCAAAGCGTACGTCATGTATATAGTGTTCGATGTGGACGACGCGCCGGATGCCGGTAAATTTAAAATAAATTTTGAAAAAACGCGTGAAATAATATATAATAAATGCAGGGAGTTTATAATAAAAAATCACGACAACAGCGACATCGCGGTGATCATTCCGGACGAGGCCGCCGGGCCCGGAACCGTGATTGCGGCGGCCCTGGATCTCAGAGAAAAACTTACGGATCTCAGGTTTAACATAGTCTTGAACTATTCCGAAGTCTATATATTTGACGTCAACGGCGCACTCTGGATCCTGGACAGGAAATATTCCGCCAGGGAAGCCGCATCTTCGGTCGAGAAAAAAAGGAACATCATCATTTCCGAAGGCGACATTCAGAAATACATAAATATAATCAAGTTCCAGAAACTGCCTGCCGCTTCAGGGGCGGTGCTATTCAACGTTGCGGGTTTAAGGGAGGGCTTGGATGATGAAAATTGAAACGCTTGGATGTTACGGCGGGCAGCTGCCCGGGAAAAATCTTACAGGTTTCCTTCTCGACGGCGCTGTCCTTATCGATGCGGGGACCGTGGGGCTCTCTGCCGATATCGCCCGGCAGAGGAAAATAAAAGGCGCTTTCATTTCCCACGCGCACCTGGACCATGTGGGAGGGTTGCCTTTTTACGCCGTCAATATAGTCAGCAATAAAACGGATTCGGTCAGGATATTCGCCTCCGAATTTACGGTAAACGCCATGAAGAAGCACCTCATGAACGGCGTCATCTGGCCGGATTTCACCGCAATAAAGAATTTCAGCGGCATGCCGGTCTTCAAATATGAGCCCATCGAGCCGCTGAAGTGGACCAACGCGCTCGGTTACAGGCTAATGTCCGTTGATGTGAACCATTCGATCCCCACGGTAGGTTTCCTGATCGGCAAAAACGAAAGGTATATCCTTTACAGCGGGGATACGAAAGACACGGATGAGATATGGAAGCAGGGTAAAAAGCTCGGCAGGAAATTAAAGGCCGCTTTTATTGAACTGGCATTCCCGGATGAGGTTGATTTTCTCGCGGAATCGAGCGGGCATCTTACGCCGAAGACCCTGGAAAAACAGCTTGAAAAACTACTGCCTGAAAAGCCGAAGATTTACATCTACCACATAAAACCGGAATATACACAGGCCATACTTCGCGGACTGAAAAAAATAAAAGGCTATGACATTACCGTTATGGACGACGGCCTTTCATACAAGATATAAGGGCGCCTTTTACTCATCATGCCGCCGGTCAAGGACGCGAAAAGAAGCGACCTGGAAGACATATTGGACATCGAGACGGCCTCGCACAAAAAACCATGGGATAAAAACGCCTTCAAATGTGAATTTTCAAAACAGTCCGCGGGCATTAATATTTTTATCGTATGCTCCGACGGCGAAAATGGCCGGTTGACTGGCTACGCCTGCGGCAACATCGTCGCCGACTATGTGCATATAATCAATATAACGACATCCCCGGCCTTCCGGCGCAAAGGCGCCGCCTCATCCATGCTGCGTCATATGGAGGGGGAGGCTTTTCGAAGGGGGCTGGGAAGCCTGACCCTGGAAGTCGCGGCGTCAAACGAAGCGGCGCTGTCCCTGTATAAAAAGCACGGGTTTGCGGCCGTTTCACGTCGCGAAAAGGCGATCGACAACACCGAAGATGAGATCATAATGTGGAAGAAACTTTTTTAGGGGCGTAAACAAAAAGCGCCCGGGCAACGTCAAACAACCAAGGATAATAATGGAAAAACCGAAAACGGAAACACACAGGCAGGATAACGACATCATAAATGATATAAGGCGTGGAAACGAGGCCGCCGTGGATGAGCTTATAAAAAAATACCAGAAAAGGATATATAACACGGCCTACGGCATGTCGCTGGATTATGATACGGCATGGGATGTTTCCCAGGAAGCGCTTATAAAAGCGATAAGGTCGATAGCTTCATTCAGAGGGGATTCGGCGTTCTGGACATTCCTTTACAGGATAGTCATAAACACATTTTACGACCACAAACGCGGCGAAAAGGTCAGGGGAAGAGTGGCAAATTTTTCAGATTACGAGGACCCGGATGATAAAAGGACTTTTGAGGTTAAGGACGTGATCAATATAGAGGAAGACTTTGAGAAAAGGGACCTGAAAGAAAAGCTCAAGTCTGCGCTCTCGGTCCTGACGGATACGCAGAGGCAGGTATTCATCCTCAAGAACAACGAGGGGCTGAAAATAAGGGAGATCGCCCGGGTGCTCAACATGTCGGACGGGACGGTCAAGTCGCACCTGAACAGGTCCATTGAGAAGATAAAAAGCGAGCTTGGAGGCATGCTGTGAAAAAATGCGGAATAAAGGAAGAGACGCTTGTTGATTATTTATACGGCGAGATCGGGCCGGGAGGGGAAAAAGACTCACTTGAAGAGCATATCAGAGCGTGCCCTGAATGCAGGGCGGAGATAAAAAAACTGGAAGCCCTGCGGGCCGCCGCGGAATCCATGAAAGTGGATTTTTCGCCGGACATCTGGGACATGCACCGCGCGTCGGTCATGAAAGGGCTGAAGAAAATCGGGAAGCGGAAGAATTTCATATCCGGCCTTTTCGGGGCGCATGTGCCGGCCAGGGCCTTGTTGGCGGCCGCCCTTATCGTCCTGCTTGCAGGGGCAGGTGTTACATATTTTTATCACGTTAAAGCGGAAGAGCAGCAGAAGGTATTTGCCGAAAAAGCAGAGATGCTGCAGAACCTGGATGTAATAGAAAGGCTGGATTTTTACGAGAAGATCAGTGAAAACTAGAAACCCGGGAGAAAAGTAATATGAAAAAAACTGTGTTCATAACCGCGGCAATTGTAGTTTTGATATCGGCGGCCTGCGCGGCCCAGGACAGGGAATATTCGGACACCGGCAGGGGACAAAAATGGGACCAGATGACCGACAGGGAAAAAGGCGAAGCCCGGGACGCATACGCCAGGGTGACGGAAGTTCCCGAGGGCATAAGGATATACCTGGAAAATGAGAATGGCGGTAAAAAGATGGAAGATTTTTCCGCAAGCGACAGGAAAAGGATGAAAAAATTCTACAGGGAATGGGAAAAATTGTCACCCCGCATGAAGGACGCCATAAGGGAAAAGTACAAAAGATGGATGGAGCTTACGCCCGAGCAAAGGGAAAAGATAAAGGACGCCTATAAAAGATACATGGCCTCCACGGCCGAAGAAAAGGCCAGAATAAGGGAAGAAGCAAGAAAAAAGGCCCATTGACCGCAATGCCCGCCGCAGCTTGCGGCGAAGCCCCCCTTTTACTTGAAAAATCCGCTATATAATGATAAAATTACCGGATTTAAGTCCTATCATATCCGGGAGAAAAAAAGTGGAGAACCGTTTTACAGTTTATCTTGAAAAAACATTTGAAACGGCGCTCTTGTTCTTTCTGGCTTTTTCACCGCTTGTTTTCCATACCGCCGGCAACGACCCTTTCTGGGTGGCGGAAAAATTCTTTTTTGAGTTGTCGGCCTGCTCCCTGGCCCTGATATTCGCCGCATTGTGCGCCGCCAAAGGATCGTTCCCCCTTATTAAGACCCCTTATACCGCCGCTTTCGCGGTTTTTATGGCGGCCAACATCGCGGGGATATTTGCGGCGGTAAATTACCTCGCTTTCCTTGAAAGGGTGCTCATAAACGGCGCGTACCTCATGATATTTTATTTTACTGTATATTACGCTTCGATGAGGCCTGGCAATATAAAGAAAGCCATGATTTCCATTATGATCCCGGCTTTTATAATGGCCCTTTACGGCCTTGTTCAGGCGCTCGGCATGGATTTTTTGCCGTGGAAAAGCAATTTTGACGGCAGGGCGGCTTCAACCCTGGGCAACCCTAATTTTCTCGCCGGACACATGATCGCGGTTATACCGCTCGGACTGGTTTTCTTCATGAAAACAAAGAGCAGGCTGGAAAAGCTGCTGTCATTCATGGCCGCAGGCGTTTTGATCGCGGCTCTGCTCGCCTCCCAGACAAGGGGGGCTTATATTGGCTTCATAGTTTCAATGCTGCTGCTCGGATACCTTCTTATCAGGTACCTTCCGCTGGAGTGGCGCAGGATAAAAACCGCGGCCATAGTATGCTTTGTGATATTTGCCGTGGCGGCCGGGGGATATTTCCTGTCCAACAGTGGGGCCGCAAAGAGGGTATCGGACATAATCACGTTAAAGGACGATTCGGCACGCATCAGGGCTTTGCTGTGGAAAAACTCTCTGTATCTTGCCTCCGACAATATCCTGCTAGGTTCCGGTGCGGGTAATTTTCCCTTCAGGTATTCCTATTATCAGTCAAGGGCGCTTACCCCTGATTATTTCAGGCAAAGCGACTTTTTCAAGTCCGGACATGCCCATAATGATTTTATACAGTTCTTTGCCGAATACGGCATATTTGGCGGCGGCGCTATGCTCTATTTTTTCTGGCTGATTTTTTACACTGGACTAAGGAGGCTTAAAAAAGGCGGGGAAGGCCTGTATGTCATAGCCGGGATACTGTCAGGGGCCGCGGCCCTTCTGGTCCACGCTTTCTTTAACTTCCCGTTCCAGATAATACCCACAACGGCGGCTTTTTACGCGCTTGTTGCCGCCGCTTCTTTTTTGCAGGAAGATACTTCCATAACCGTAGCGGCGCCCGGGACGGTCGCGAAATGCTTTCTTGGGCTTGCATGCGTCCTTGTTTTTGCGGCCGGTGTCATGTCCTTTAAGCCGCTGGTCATGGACGATTATCTGAGGAAAGCAAAGGAAGCCGAGCATTTTAACAGGAATTATGATTCCGTAAATTTTGCCGAACAGGCGGTGGCGGCCGACCCGAACAGCGACGAAACGCAGCAGTATTACGCGCAGCAGCTCGAAAAGAACGGGAACTATGAAAAATCCTTTGAGGCTTATAAACGCTCGGTCTCCCTTAATCCGGGGAACTGGGAATCCCTGTACGGCCTCTTTAATTTTTACGCGATGAAAAAGGACGCGGACGGCATAAGGTCAACGGCCGACAAAATGTTCGCCATATCTCCCTATTCCGAAAAAGCGGTCACCGCCAAAGGGTATTCGCTTTACACATCGGGAAAACTCGACGATGCGGCGGCGCTTTACGAAA
This sequence comes from uncultured Spirochaetia bacterium, assembly GCA_964443355.1. Taxonomy (GTDB): domain Bacteria; phylum Oederibacteriota; class PGYV01; order PGYV01; family Palsa-1178; genus Bog-1181. Next base: position 81,336 of record CAYUDX010000010.1, on the reverse strand, counting down.
GATCCATCGCGGCAATGGGCGAGAGAGCGTCCATCTTGAGCCAGCTTTCCGCGTGTTACGGGGCGTTGGGAAACGTCCAGAAGACCATCGAATACGCGCGGCGCGCGATAGCCATGGACCCGGGATATATAGACGCGTATTACAATCTTGCCGTGGCCTATTACAGGATGAGGGACATGAAAGACGCGAAAGAGAGCCTGAACGCCATATTGAAGCTATCCCCGGGGAATGAAAAGGCGCAGGGGCTCATGAAGGCCATGAATGATGCGAACCGTAAATAGGAACGTCATGGCGGCGTTTATTTTCGCCGCCGTATTTTTTGTCTATTGCCGCACCCTAAATCCGGTCTTTCATTCGGACGATTCCCCCGAGACCATAGCATGCTCCTGTACCCTGGGCATCCAGCATCCTCCGGGTTATCCGCTGCCGACCCTTACCGGCAGGATATTCTCGATTGCAATGCCCGGCAACAGGGGTTTTGCCGTGAACCTTCAGGCCGCGATGGCGGGCGCCGCCGCGTGCGTCCTGCTTTTTCTCATAATGTCTGCCGTTCTTTACGATAAAAACCGCCCGCTGGAATCCCATGCCGCCGCGGCGTCATCTGCGTTTTGCCTTGCTTTCGGCCTTACCATGTGGAGCCAATCGCTCTCCGCAAAGGGTGGGATATACAGCCTGAACGCGGCGCTTCTTCTTGGAATAGTTTATTCCCTGATAAAATGGGAAGGCACAAAAAAAATGAAGTTTTTATACCTGGCCGCGTATATTTACGGGCTTTCCCTGGCCAACCACTGGGAGTCCATGGCGGTGGCCACTCCCGCGCTGGCCCTGTATGCGGCCACAATTTTCACCGGTGACGGCCATTATAAAAAGGCAAAGATATTGACAGCGGCTTGTTTTGTGGTTCCGGGCGTGCTAACGTACGCCTACCTGATATTAAGGGCGCGTTCGGGTGCTTATTTGAACTGGGGCGACCCGTCCGATTTTGACAGGCTCTTGTGGGTATTAAGGCGCGCGGAATATTCGGCAACCGAGCAGGCCAGGGATATTGCCGTGGCTTCGCGCCAGTTTGCGCGCGCCGGAATGAACGTATTATCCGAATTCACCATGGCCGGGCTCATGCTTGCCGCGGCCGGTGTTTACTGTTTTTATAAGAGGCTGAACAGGCGGTTACTTGTGTTTCTCGGCGCTCTGTTTTTGACGATAACGGTCGGATTGTCCCTGTACTTTAACCTCGGTGAAGAGAAACTCTGGATAATGGATGTTTTTTTCTTGCCGGCTTATGCCGTGCTAGCGGCCCTTGCCGGCGCCGGGATGTTTTTTATAATGAGCAAGGCCGGAAAAAGCGCGTTAAAACCGGCGACGGTAATGCTTATGGCAGCGGCACTGCCGGCATGGCTTTTTGCGTCCAATTTTTCCAGGGCTGACCAGGCCGGAAATTATTACTCGTACGATTTCGGAAAAAACATCATAAGGTCGATTGCAACCCCGGGCATTGCCATGCTTGAAGGCGATTATTCGGTCATGCCCCTGATGTATCTGGAGTATGTGGAAAATAAGGTTCATTTTTGCCCTGTCAGGACCGAATTTATTTCCGTACCATGGGGCGTCAGGAACATTCGGGATAATTGGCCGGACATTAAAATGAACGCTCCGGTAAACGCGTCCTTCGGCGACAGGATCAGGGACATTGTAGAATCGAATTATTCAAGCCGGGAAATATTCGTTTCCTTTTTCAGGCCGGATTTTTTGGAATATTACCCGCTTGGCAACGCGCTGCTTTTTCCGCACGGAGCCGTGATGAAAATGGGGTTCGACGGCAATGCGGAACTGCGGAAGAACGAAGCCATATTAAAGACACTTACCTACCGGGGCATGCTCGGGGATGGAGGCTACATGGACCAAACGACATCTCTGGGCATGTCGAATTACTCGACCATGTTCATGGAAACAGGCAACGCGTTCTCAAAGGCTGGAAACGATGAGAAAGCCATGTTTTACCTGACTCGGGCGGTCGCAATAGCAACGGACAGCGTGAAGGGAATAGCGCTCACCCAGCTCGGGATGCTTTATTCGAAGATGGGTAAAATGGACGAGGCTATCGAAAGCTATTTAACGGCCGTAAAGACCGGCCCGGACATGGCCGAGGCGTATTCAAATATGGCGGGAGTTTATAACAATAAAAAGGAGTATGACATGGCCATAGCCGCATGCGAAAAAGCTATAAACATCAAACCCGGCCTCGGGGACGCTTACAACAACCTGGCAATAGCATGGTTGAACAAGGGCGACCGTGAAAAGGCCGAGCAGTTAATGGAAAAGGCTTCGGCCCTGGAACCCGGCAATGAAATGATAAGGAAAAACCTGTCGGCTATAAAGGCTCTGGTGAAACAATGAAAATACTTATGCTCTCCCCGATTTTCCCTTATCCTCCCGAGGACGGCGACAGGATAAGGATATTCAACATAATAAAGGAATTTGAAAGGGCCGGGCATGACATTCACCTTGTTACATTCATGAGGGACGGGGAAGAGGGAAAAATAGGGCGGGTAAAAAAACATGTCAGGTCCGTGGATACGGTGCGTATTTCCCGGCGTGATATAATGCTGAACGCCCTCATGGGGCTGTTCTCGCCCCTGCCGCTGAACGTGGCAGCCTACAAAAGCCGGAAAATGGACGCCGCGGTCCTTGGAGCGGTGAAAAAATATTCCCCGGACGCGGTGTTCGCCTACAGGCTCAGGATGGCGCAATACGCGCAGGGATTGGACCTTCCGCGCGTCATCGATTACGTGGATTCGCTGGCGCTTTTCATGAAAAGAAGCGCCGTGTACGAGCGCGATCCTTTATTCCTTATTTATTACATGCTTGACGCGCCCAGGGTCCTTAAATATGAAAGGGAAACAGCCGGCCGCTTTTCAAATGTTTTCATAAATGCGGAGGACGACAGGGATTATCTCGGCTGCGCCAATATACTTGCCGCGGCCAACGGGGCAAGGCCGTCCGGGAAGAGAAGCCGCAAAAAAAACGCGGGAGTTTTTACCGCCGGGTTCCTGGGAAATTTTGCATACAGGCCCAATTTTGAAGCCGCCGCATTTTTGATCAAAAATGTGTGGAAAAAAGTCGTCGATAATGATAAAAATATAAGATTGATAATTGCCGGAAAAGGATCGGAGCGCCTCGGGTCAAGGAACATCCCGGGTATAGTGTTCAAGGATTTTGTGCCGGACGTGGCGGCTGAGCTATCCGGATGGGACATCAGCGTCATACCCGTGCGTTACGGAGCGGGCAGGCAGAACAAGCTCATGGACTGCTGGGCATGTAAAGTGCCGGTGGTGGCAACCCCTTTTGCGGCATCGGGAGTTTACGGCAGGGACGGCGTCAGTCTTTTGACGGCCTCCACGCCAGATGAATTCGCGGAAAAGATCATGAAGCTGAAGGACAGCCCGGGGCTTGGAAAAAAGCTCGCGGCAGGCGGGGCGGCGACCCTGAATAAACATTTCAGCTGGGCCGCGACCGGGCGCATTATCCGCTCCGCGGTCATTGAGGCAGTCAAAAACAACAGGAAGAGGTAATGATGAAAAAATTTTTGTTGATTATCCTGGCGGCCGCAGTCTTATCGGCGGGATGCCATACCCTTAAAAAAGAGCACACCATAGAGGTGCCAAAGACCGTAAACGAGCAGACAAAATTTGAAAAGGACGCGAAAGCCGCTTACGATAACGGGAATTACATCGACGCCATAGACCTTTTAAAGGCACTCCTGAAAAAGGACCCGAAAAACCCGGTATACTGGGGGCAGCTCGGCAGCGCATACGCCCAGCTTGACGAGTTCAATTATTCCATATACGCCTACCAGAACGCCATCAAGTTCGACCCAAGGAACGTAAAGGCAATGTATAATCTGAGCGTAATTTACGGTGAAAAGGGGAATTCGGCCGGTGCAAAAGATGTGCTTGCAAAGGCCCTTAAACTGGAACCGAAAAATCCGCTGCTTCAGGCGAGCCTCGGCAATGTGCTCATTGACGAGCAGAAATACGACAAGGCCAAGGTACTTTATGAACGTATAGTGGACGTTAAGCCCGATTTTGACATCGCTCATTTTAACCTGGGCGTGATCAATTTTGAGGAGCGGAACCTTGACGAGTCAAAAAAGAATTACGAGGCCGTACTGCAGTTAAAACCGGCGGATTACGAGGCCAAGGAGAACCTTGCGGCGATAGCGATATTGCAGGAGGATTTTGCCACGGCGGTATCCAGGCTCAAGGAAGTCATTGATTCCAACCCGTCCGACGACATAACACTTGAAAACGCCTACTACAATCTCGGCGTGGCTTACCTGAGGATGAAAAATTACAAATCGTCGCTCGACGCGTTCGAGACGGCCATCAATATAGAACCCTGGGATATGGCTGCTTACGTCAACGCGGCCATTATATCGGAGCAGCTCGGGTTCAAGGACAAGGCCGTGAAATACTGGAAAAAATACGACCACCTTCTGCCTGTCAACAAGAGAAAAGAAGAAATGGCAAAACACCTGAAAAAACTCGGCGCAACCATGGACGTCCCGGCGCCGGAACCGCAGGACGACACAACGAGCGCTTCCGCGGACGCGGAAGCCACGCCGGAGCCGGTAAAAACAGAAATCAAGACCGGCAAATAATGAAATTGAGAAATCCGGTATTTGCGGTTTTGCTTGTCCTGGCAATGCCTGCATTATGCGCGGCAAATTACGACGTCCTGGCCAAGCTCGGCGACGACCTTATGGAAAAAGGCAACTGCAGGGAAGCCGTAAAATACCTCATACAGGCCGTTGAATACGCCCCGTCCGAAAAGCTCATGGCCCTTTATATAGACATAGGGATATGCTTCCGCAAGCTCGGCAATTATGACGGCGCCATAGAATATTATAAAAAGGCCGCGGCCTTGTCTCCGGGCATGGGGGATATTTATTACAATATAGGCCTTGCCTATTATTACAAGGGGGACCTGAAGCGGGCCATACTGTCCTACCACAGGGCGCAGGAACTTTCCCCGAAAAGCGCGGAATTCTACGGGTCTGAGGCCATGGCATGGCGCGACATGGGAAAACTTGAAAACGCCACGGAAGTGATAAAAAACGCCCTCAAGATAGACCCGCATTATCCCGGCGGTTACGTGATATACGCAAACTGCCTGGCCGACGCGGGACAAAGGCGGACCGCCATTGAAATGTATAAACAGGCCATCACCCTCAGGCCGGATTACACATCGGCATTTTATAACCTGGGTTTCCTTTATGACGAACAAAAAGATTATCCCAGGGCGATAGACGCATACAGGCAGGCGTTAAAACTCAACTCCGCCGACCCGGACACGCATTACAACCTGGGGCTTTCACTCATGCACGGCGGCGACAGGGACGGCGCAATCGACGAATTCAGGGAGGCAATAAGGCTCAATCCGGAAAATAAGGACGCTTATTTCAACCTTATTCTGGCACTTTCCGAAAGCGGGATGGACGGAGAGGCGAAAAAATGGGAGGAAATAAGCGACTCCAAATTCGGCGGGCACGGCAAATAATGATATGGACAAATTTTTTAAAAGGATTTATATTACATTGCAATATAAAAATCCGGGGTTTTAGCCGGTAAAAGCTGGAGCGAAAATGGAAAACGTTTACATAGCGATCTCATCGCTTATCTTGGGGCTGGTTTTTACGCCGCTTGCGATAAAAGCCGCCTTTAAGTTCGGCGTGCTTGACAGGCCCGTTACCCACCTTAAAAAACACGAAAAAGCAATGCCGTACCTGGGCGGCGTGGCCATCTACCTTGCTTTTATAATACCCGTGGTCACTGCTAAGCTGATAATGAACCAGACGCCGCACGGGGTCATAGGCATAATCGCCGGCGCTACCATCATAATGGCAATGGGACTCTTCGACGATATCAGGCCCCTTGGTCCGGTGGTAAAGCTCATTATCCAGCTTCTTGTTGCCGCCATCATGATAAAAGCGGACATCCATATCAAGTTCATAGCAAATCCGTTCGTCAATAATGCTCTCACGGTTTTATGGATAGTAGGGATAACGAATGCCCTGAACCTGCTCGATATAATGGACGGGCTCGCGGGCGGAGTTGCGGCGGTCGCGTCGCTGGCGTTTTTCCTTGTGGCCATGTTCGCAGGCAGGGTCAACGACATGATCCCGGCAATCGCGCTATTCGGAGCGTCGGCGGGTTTCCTTTATTACAACAGGCCGCCGGCAAAGATATACATGGGGGACGCAGGCTCGCTTTTCCTGGGGTTCATGCTCTCCGCGCTGGCGTTAAATGAAAGTTATTCCAAGATAAACGTAATGGCGGTATTAAGCCCCATACTGATACTGGGCGTGCCGATATTCGACACTTTCCTGGTCTCGGTCATCAGGATAAGGAAGGGAATGCTGCCCATATACGGCTCGAACGACCATTCGTCGCAGAGGCTTGTAATGATGGGCCTTACCAAACCGCAGGCCGTGCTCACTCTTGTGGCGGCAACCGCCGTGCTTTCGGCGATTGCCATATTGAGCACCTTCCTGTCATTTTCGGCCGCAATACTTTTATACCTTGGGGCCGCGTTCCTTGCGATATTCGCCGCTTTTTTCATAGGCACCGTGGACATGACCGACTATCACAAGGTGCACAAGAAAAAAGCGTAAATAATTTTTCCGGAGGGATATTTGAGGACAGTCATCATCGGCGCCGGTTTCGCCGGGCTATCAGCGGGTCATAAACTTAAAAAAGATTATCTAATACTTGAAAAGGAAAAAGCCCCGGGCGGGCTGTGCCGGACAAATATTGTGAAGGGGTTTGCCTTTGATTATACCGGGCACTTCCTTCATTTAAGGAAGCCCGCGGTTGAAAAATTCATCAGGGGCTGCGTCAAAGTGAAGCTTGAGAAAGTGGCGAGAAAAGCCTTCATACACACGGACGGCGTTTATACGGGATATCCCTACCAGGTGAACAATTACGGGCTGCCGGGCGAGATTGTGGCTGAAAACGTCATAGGGTTCCTGCGCGCGAAATTCGCCGGAGAGGCCTCGCAGAAAAACTTCAAGGAATGGGTTATAACCGCGCTCGGGGACGGGATCGCTAAAAATTTTATGCTCCCGTACAATTCAAAACTTTTAAAACATCCTCTTGACAAGCTGACGATAAAATGGCTCGGCAGGTTTGTCCCGAATCCCACCATACAGGAGATCATGCGCGGCATCCTGCCCAGGGGCAAGGCGGAGATGGGCTATAACGCCAGTTTTTATTATCCCGCTTCGGGCGGCATAGAAAGCGTCATAAAGGGGATATACGAAAAGATAAAAGGCAACGTGAGGCTGGACTCCTCAGTAAAAAAGATAGACGCGAATAACAGGGTGCTGTATTACGAAGGCGGCTCGGAGCGGTATGATAAGCTTATAAGCACAATGCCGCTGCCCGGGCTAATCAGGGCCGCGGGTATAAAGGAACTGCTGCCCCTTGCCGAAAAATTAAAGGCTACATCCGTGTATTCGCTCAACCTCGGTTTCAAATCCGGGGGTAAGATAGACAAGCACTGGGTTTATGTGCCCGAGGCAAAATACCCGTTTTACCGCATAGGGTTCCCATCGGAAGTAGTTGCCGGGAACGCCCCTGCGGGTTACAGCTCTGTTTTTACTGAAGTGTCATTTCACGGCAAGCCCCCGAGGTCCATCGACAACGCAATTATCAAAGGGCTGGTCGACATGGGGGTCATAGCCTCCAAAAAAGATATTGTCGTAAGGCTTCCGCTCGTTTTAAAGGACGCATACGTCATTTACGACCGGGAAAGGGAAGAGGTAATGCCGAAGATAATGAGGACACTGAACGCTCTCGGGATTTACACCGCCGGAAGATGGGGCAACTGGGAATACTCGTCGATGGAAGACGCGATAATTGAAGGCTTTGAGGCAGCAGAGCTGGTAAAATAAAAATTTAAGCTCTTGTAGGGGCGGACCCATGTATTCGCCCGAAACATGGAGTATGTTTTACTCGAATCAATAGCATGAAATATCATCTCCGAAAGGAAGCTAAATGGAAAAGAAAAATATCGCGATCGTAATAACAAGGCTCGACCTTGGCGGGGCCCAGCAGGTCGCCCTTTACCTGGCCAAAAATCTAAGCAGAAAAAAATTCAACGTCCACCTCATTTGCGGCAGGGGCGGCTACCTTGACGAAGAGGCTAAAAAGATAAAGGACCTGAACCTGTTCTTCCTGGAAGAACTCATACACCCCGTGAACCTTATTTATGACGCCGCGGCATACATACGCCTAATCATGTATTTTGAAAAGAACAGGATCGATATTGTGCACACGCATTCCTCAAAGGCAGGGCTGCTTGGCAGGCTTGCGGCCGCAACCGCTGGAAACAAGCCTTTCATAGTGCACACGATACACGGGTTCCCTTTCCATGAATTCCAGAATCCTGTAATGCATTTTGCATATTTATTGCTTGAACGCCTTGCCGGATATTTTTCCGGAAAACTTATCGCCGTGGGGGCAGACGTTGCCGCTTATGGCCTGAAGAAAGGCGTCGGCAAACATGAAAAATATGTCATCATAAGGGCGGGTATCGACCTTCAAAAATTCAAGACCACACCGGCCAGGAAAAAAGCAGGCTTGGAGCTGCTCCAAAAACACGGCCTAAAAGGGAAAACTTTTATTGTCGCCATGATAGGCAACCTGAAAAAGCAGAAAAACCCCATGGCGTTCGTCGAAATAGCGAAAAAAGTGGTGCAAAAAGAAAATGACACCGGGTTTGTTTTCGCCGGGGACGGGCCCTTGATGGAAAATGTCAGGGAGGCCCTTACCAGGAAGAAACTCAACGATTCGGTGAAATTCATCGGATGGTGCGATGAACCCGAGAATCTGCTTGCCGCCGCGGATCTTTACCTTTTGACATCGCTGTGGGAAGGGCTGCCGTGCACGCTTGTCCAGGCCGCCGTAGCCGGCAAACCGGTAATTGCCAGCGACATTGACGGCAACAGGGAATTTACGAACTTGACCGGATGCGGCGCACTTTTCACGCCTCATGACAGCAATGTAGCGGCCGAGAAAATAATCGAGGTCAGGCAAAAGAAACTGAAATTCAGGGTAAACAGGGCTTCATTAAGGCAGTTTGACCTTAAATACATGCTCGTCGAACATGAGGCCCTATATGCGGGCATACCCGTTACTGTGCGGAGCAAGCCGCCCGTGATGTAAACCAAAAGCGGCAATAGGCCGTCAAATATGGCGGACCTGGCCGTTAAAATTAAAATATCGTTCACATTTACCGCGGGATATGGTATATTTAGCTGAATAAATATAAGGAGGGTTTGAAAAATGAAAAAATTTTTGGCGTTATTTGTGGTTTTGTCAGTGGCATTCGTTTCATCGGTCATGGCGTTCGGCGAGCTCACCGCGAAAGTCGACAATCTTATCAGCACAAACCAGGCAAATCTTGAAAGGACTTATTACCCCAGGGACCAGAGGCCAAACGAGCTGATGCTCACATTCGGGCCGCCTTTCTGCACTGGCATCGAGTATTCATATAACGTAATTCCGGCTCTTGCCGTCGATCTCGGGTTGGGAAACACTTATCCCGGATTGGCCGCGGGCATGGGAGTGGCGTATTACATATTGCCAACGACTTTTACCCCCTATTTAAAGGCGGGCATAATGTATTACGGGAATTTCACGCAGAACATCGACGCGGCGACCATCGGCGGTGGCGTTGATGTCGCGCTTGACAACGGCCTGGTATTAAGGCTCGGGCTGGACTGGGTAAAATCGCTCGCCAACGCGGGCGCGCCTTTCCAGACAATCGTGTATAACGGCGATATCAACTGGCTTAACATCAGCGGCGGCATAGGATTCAGGTTCTAACCAAATATAATATAAGGAGGATGGGTATGAAGAAATTTTTGACATTGCTTGCGGTGCTTTCGGCGGCAATAATTTTCGCATCGTGCGCAAGCACGATGGTTCAGAGGGTATCCACAGACACCGTAACGGATCTTTCCGGCAGATGGAACGACACCGACTCCCAGCTTGTGGCCGAGCAGATGGTAAAAGAAGCCCTGGAATTCCCGTGGCTCAACAAATTCCTTAAGGCCCAGGGAAGGAATCCCAGGATAATAGTCGGGACAATAAGCAACAAGACCGACGAACACATAGACACGGATGTTTTCAGGAAATCAATAGAGCGCGAACTCATCAAGTCCGGAACCATAGATTTTGTGGCGTCAAAGGACGAGCGCAGCGAAGTCAGGGATGAAAGGTCGGACCAGCAGGATTATTCATCCGATGATACAAAGAAGAATTTCAAGGGTGAAGCAGCCGCGGATTATATGCTAAAAGGCGAGGTTTCCTCGGTGGTCGACCAGATCAGCGGAAAAAAAGCCGTATTCTACCAGGTCGACATGAACCTTATAGACATGCAGTCGAACAGCATTGTGTGGCCGGGACAGAAACAGATAAAAAAGATAATAGACAGACCCGGAGTGGGGTTCTAATAACGGGTGTTTTGAAAAAGGACGGGCTGGATAAGCCCGTCCTTTTTCATTTACGGGCTTGTTTTTATTTTTTGGTTGCTGTATCATTAGGCAAATATAAGGGAGGCTTAAAAAAATGAAAAAAACAATTGCACTTGCATTGGCGGTTCTATGCGTATTGTTTGCCGGATGCGCGGCCCCTTTCCGCAAGACCCTGGACACCTATATTATGACGGGCCAGTACGACCTTGCGGACAAGCTGATCGACAAGGAAAAGAAGGACGGCGGGGAATACAACGACAAAAACGAGCTTATTTACCTTTTTGACAAGGGATCAGTGACCCAGATGCTGGGTGATTACAAGTTATCCAGCGATTTCATGGAAAAGGCCGACGATATGATAGAAAAGCTCTACACCAGGAGCGCTGTGGACGAGACATATTCGTTTTTGTCCAACGACCTTTCGATAAAGTATACGGGTGAGGATTTTGAGCAGGTCATGGTGAACATCCTTGCCGCCCTGAATTATATGTACAAGGGTGATTTTAAGGAAGCAAGGATAGAGGCCAAAAAGGTCAACAACAAGCTAAACCTTATTTCGGACAGCTACGGCGACAAGGCAATATATAAGGACGACGCGTTCGCGAGGTTCATATCCGGATTCTGTTACGAGGCCAACGGAGAGGTAAACGACGCGTATATTGATTACAAACTTTCGCTGAAGACCTATGAGAAATATGCGGAATATTACGGGACGCAGGTCCCTGAAGAGGTGAAAGCCGCTGTCATAAGGTGCGCGCAAGCCCTAGGTTTCAAGGATGATGCGGAGGAGTTCAGGAAGCAATACGGCGAAGTCAGACATGAAAGCGAAGAAGACCTGAATAAAAATTCGGAATTGCTTTTTGTATTATATGACGGCATGCCGGCCTATAAGGTCGAAGGGGCGTATCATATGCCGGTGTTTGAGGGCAGGGGGTATGAAATAGACTCGGCCCAGGCCTCGGCTCAGGGTTCGACTGCCATGGCTTTTACTGCCCAGGATATTTCAAAGATGGCTGTAAAAAATCTTGAAGTAAGAGTCGGGGTCATAATGCTTAAAAAAGCCGCATCAGGAGTGGTGAAAGACCTGGCCAGGCAGGTCCCGATATTGAAGTATTTTGTCCAGGAGGACAGGGCGGACACGCGTTCATGGAGGACGATACCGGCCAGGTTCCAGCTGATAAGGATGGCGGTAAAGCCGGGAAAAATAAAGGTTAATCTTGTGTTATCCACCGAGTCCGGCGAGAAGCCGTATGACTTCGATTATACGTTGAGGCCCGGGGAGAAAAAAGTGGTGCCGGTATTTTGTTTCTGATACGGATTTCCGGAGTGTGATATAAAAGCTGGTTGGAAAATAAAATAAAAAAGGCCGCCTTTCAGGCGGCCTTTTTTATTTTGTGGCTACGGGTGCCACGCGGGAACGTCTTTATTCTACTCGCTGTCCTTGGTGGGTTCCGGAAGGGGTTTGCCCTGTATCAGAAGAACCTTGCCTTTCAGCCTTGTATAATACCTCGTAAAATCCTTGTCGGCCTTTTTCATGTCGATCTTCGCTTTCATTACAGTATCTTTATTGTCCTTTTCATATTTTAACGCGTTTATGAGCTTGTCAAGCGACCTGGACTTTTCCATGATATATTTTTTCATCGCCTTGAAAGTCACCACGTCGTCCGGCGCCGTCGTCCTGTACATGTTCACCCAGATCAAAATTTCGTCCATGGCGTCACGGGCCTCGTAGATCTCTTCCTTGGGTTCGTAGTACAGGATCTCTTTTGACGTGACTTCCTCTTCGCCGGCCTCGCCTTCGTGAAGGCCGCCGTTGAGCCGGGTTTCCTTGCCCGAGGCGTATGTGGAACTCACGACTTCCTGGCGGATGGCCTTGATGCCGTCGTTGACAAGCGTGGTAACCTCGTTAAGCTGGTCGGCCACCTTGGCCTGGAACTGGTTCTCTTCGGTATTGTCCGGAATATAGGCGTAAAGCGAGGAGAAAGCCAGGATAAAAACCGCGGAAAGGATAAATTTGACGATCTTCATAATATGCCTCCTTAAGAAGTTGATTACCTTATATATATTCGACGTTCGATCCCCATTTTTGGTTTACATCAAGTTGATGACTTAAGCATAATACAAATAAGGGACATAGTCAAGAAAAGAAGACATGCACGCCCTTGTAGGGGCCGGCCTATGTGCCGGCCCGAAAATGTAGATCCGCTGCACATGCCCGTTGAAGTTCGGCGAAAACTGACTGCTGCGATCTAAAGCATGGCAGGCATGTTTTTTTATGCCAATCGGGCAGTTTTGGTCGTTGCAGAATGACATGGTAAAAGTAGCCATGAAGCTTCACGCAGCTTAATTGACGCATAAATGTATTATTAACGATTGACATAAAAAACCATACCCGCCATTGCATTGTCCACTCTGCATATCAAATCCATGAAATGCCTTTGTGAGAGAAAAAAGTCGTGTTATAATATTTAAAAATCACGACAGGAGGGGTCATATGAAAATAATAAAAAAACCTACGATCGTCACCGCGGCGGGCGATCCGCCAAAGAAGATCGAGGAATTTATCGGGCTTGTAAATTCAGGGACAAAAGAAACGAGCATAGCTCGCATGAATAGCCCCGCCGGGTGGAGCGAGCCCGGACAGACGCCGGAGTTCGACGAATATTCCGTCGTTCTTGAGGGTGAATTGCAGGTCAAAACAAGGAAAAAGACGGTGAAATTAAGGGCCGGGCAGGCAGTCATAATGCCGAAGGGTTCGTGGGTGCGGTATTCCACGCCAAAAGGGGCGCAGTATATATCGGTATGCATCCCGGCCTTCTCCCCAAAAAGCGTAAACAGGGATAAATAAATTATTGTGCGGCTAAGGCATGGCAGGCGGTGCTTTTTTTTAGCCCATCGGCAGCTATTGGGCGGCGCCGGATGACAAAGTAAAAGTGGTAACGAAGCTTCACGCAGCTTAATTGACACATAAAAGTATTATATAAATAATGATTGGCTAAAAAAAAGCCCCGCCTGCCATTACAGGCATGGCAATCAGCGTTTTTTTTCGGCTTTCCGTCAAGTCTCAGCCTGCGTGGGATTATGCATATTGCCAAACCCCTTTAAAAATGTTATAAATGTATAATTTTACCAAGTTAACTATTTTAAGGAGAAGGTATATTATATGGAAAACAAAGACGCCGGGATACATCTTCCTAAGACTGATTTTCCCATGAAGGGCAATCTGGCCGTGCGCGAGCCGGAGTTCCTGAAGAAATGGGAGGAGGATAAAGTTTACGAAACCATGCTCGAAAAAAGAAGGGGAAGCAGGACGTATATTCTCCACGACGGCCCGCCTTACGCCAACGGCAATATCCACATGGGCCACGCTCTCAATAAAATATTGAAGGACATAATAGTTAGATACAAGTCGTTCAAGGGGTATTTCGCGCCTTATGTGCCGGGGTGGGACTGCCACGGAATGCCCATAGAGCACAAGGTATCGGAAAACCTAGGATCAAAAGCCGCTTCCATGTCAAAACTTGAGATACGCAAGCTGTGCGAAGAATACGCCATGAAATACGTCAACCTCCAGAAAGAGCAGTTCAAGCGCCTTGGTATAATGGGCGAATGGGATCACCCTTACCTTACCCTTGCCAAGGAATATGAGGATAAGATGGTCGATATTTTCTGGGAGATGTTCAAAAAAGGGATGATATACAAGGGGCTCAAGCCGGTTTACTGGTGTTTTAAGTGTGAGACCGCGCTTGCCGAAGCCGAAGTGGAGTACCATGACCATACGACCCCGTCGGTATATGTGCGTTTCCAGATAAAGGACGAGACAAAGTCGAAAATAAAGCTGGGCACGGACGCCTACATAGCGATATGGACTACGACGCCGTGGACACTTCCCGCAAATGTGGGAGTGGCGGTCCATCCTGATTTTGATTATGTGCTTGCCGATTGCGGCGGGACAAAATACGTCGTGGCAGAGGCCCTGCTGGAGCAATTCGCGAAAAAAGCGGGATTTGCATCATTTAATATACTGAAAAAATTCAAGGGTTCGGATATTGAATACATGACCGTTGCCCATCCATTCATCGACCGTGAATCGCTGGTAATAAACGCGACTTATGTCTCGCTGGAAACCGGCACCGGGTGCGTCCACATAGCCCCGGGCCACGGGCATGAGGATTATGTGTTCAGCAGGAAGTACGACCTGCCGGTTATAAACCCGGTGGATAACAAGGGAAGGTTCACGGACGAGTTCGCACCCATGAAAGGCGAGAACGTTTTCAAGGCCAATCCGAAAGTTGTGGAGCTTCTAAAGGAAAAAGGGGCGCTGCTGGCAGAGGAGAACATATCTCATTCATACCCCCACTGCTGGCGCTGCAAGACCCCGATAATTTTCAGGGCAACCAACCAGTGGTTCATATCCATGGAAAAGGACGATTTCCGCGGACGCGCGCTCTCCGAGGTAAAGAACGTGAAATGGCTCAACGCGTGGGGAGAGGACAGGATAACAAAGATGATACAGGGCCGGCCGGACTGGTGCGTTTCGCGCCAGCGCTCATGGGGCGTGCCGATATTTGTCTTTTCCTGCGGGGACTGCAACGAATCCATCGTGAACGAATTCACTATAGAAAAGATACACGGTATAATAAAAAAAGAAGGCAGCGACGCATGGTTCAAATATTCCGCGAAAGAGATACTTGGCGATTACAAGTGCCCCAAATGCGGCTCGGCCAACATTGGCAAGGAAAACGACATATTTGACGTTTGGTTCGATTCGGGCTCGTCGAGTTTCGCGGTGCTTGAGAATTGGAAGGATCTTTCTTGGCCCGCCGACCTTTACCTTGAGGGTTCGGACCAGTACCGCGGATGGTTCCAGTCATCTCTTCTTACGGCAGTGGGGTACAAAGGCAAGGCCCCTTTCAGGGCCGTGATTTCCAACGGGTGGGTCGTGGACGGGCAGGGAAAGACAATGCACAAATCCCTGGGCAACGGCGTCGACCCGCTGGATGTGATAAAGAAAAGCGGAGCTGACGTGCTCAGGCTCTGGGTGGCTTCCGAGGATTTTACGACGGACCAGCCGGTGTCCGACGAGATAATGTCGCGGGTGTCGGATTCATACCGCAGGGTGCGCAATACATTCCGGTTCATGCTCGGCGCGCTGGAGGATTTTACCAAAGAAGTCGCCCTGCCCTATGAAAAACTCACGGGTTTCGACAGGTATGCCCTCCATAAACTTTCCGAACTCGAGGAAGCGCTGGAAAAAAGCTACGAGACATTTTCTTTCTACAGGGTCTATAAGGATTACATACAGTTCTGTTCGTCTTTCCTGTCGTCGTTTTATTTTGACGTGTTCAAGGACAGGCTCTACACCTTCAAAACCGATTCGGCCGCGCGCAGGTCGGGCCAGACGGTCGTATACCGGATGTTCCTTAAGCTTACGAAATTTATAGCTCCTGTGCTTGCCTACACGGCCGACGAGGCGTGGTCGTTCCTTCCCGAAGGCCTTAGGGGAGAGAAACACATACAGTGGACACTTTGGGACGACGGGCCGGAAAAAAAGCTCGGGCCGCAGGAAGCAGGGGAATGGGATGAAATAGTAAAAGTCCGCGACATCGCCCTTAAAAAAATAGAGGAGAAAAGGGCCGCCGGTGAGATCAAGCACCCGTACGAGTCGGCGCTCAGGATAAAATATTCGTCAAAAAAACTCGACGCCATATTTAAAAAACACGAAGCCGAGCTGGAGGCCATTTTTATAGTGTCTAAGATAACTTACGAACCTTACGGACTTGCCGACTTGGAAGCATCCGCCGGGCTGGAAATCGAGGCGGTCAAGGCTTCCGGGGTGAAGTGCCCGAGGTGCTGGAGAATAGTGGAAGAGGCTGGAGCCGATGCGCAGCATCCGGAACTCTGCGGGAGATGCGCGGAAAATCTGGGGTAAGGGGTATAAATGAAAAAACTGAAAACGATAAAAAAGAGCAAAGGGATGGGCGGGGAAGACCTCAAGCTTACCCAGAAGCTGGCAGCCCTTTTCGAGGCCAGGAACATAGAGGAATACATAGACATGAGGAGCAGGCCATGGAGGCTCATTTACTGGAATTTCATAATGGGCATTTCCCGCGGCGTTGGTTTCCTTCTGGGAGCCACGGTCCTGGGCGCCATATTCATAGCGTTTGGAAAACATTTTCTGCACAAACTGGGCGGCATGCCGTGGCTAGGCGAGAAAATAGCGCAGGCTTTTCTTTACATCAGCGACATAGTAAAAAATACGCCGGGCAATTGAACGGCACGAACAGGGGAAATGATGACGGGAAAAACAGGGAACTGGGCGGAAGAATAACATGTGGGCATACTTCGGAACCGCAATAGCCGTAATATTCCTGGACCAGAACGTCAAGTTCCTTATCAGGTCCGGGATGAGGGAATACCAGTCCATAAGCGTGATAAAGGATTTTTTCCACATAACCTACATAGAAAATTTCGGGATCGCTTTCGGCATTTTCGGGCAGGACGCCAATCCGCTGAAGAAATACATGCTGCTCCTGGTCGTGCTTACCGCAATGGTAGTCATAACAATTTACTGGCTTAAATACAGCAGCCACCATATACTCTTTGACCTTGCCTGCGGCCTTATACTCGGCGGCGCGGCGGGGAATTTTATAGACAGGTTCATTCGGGGGAGCGTGACGGATTTTTTGGAATTCGGGATCAGGACGCACAGGTTCCCCGTATTCAACGTGGCCGACGCCTCGGTGTCCGTCGGGGTGGCGCTCTTTATAATTTACATTATTTTTATCAGCGAGCCGAAAAAAGAGGCTCCAAAGGAGGGAACCGATGCATCAGGTGCTGTTTAATATAGGTTCACTCGAAATAAGGGTCTATGGAGTGATGACGGCCATAGCTTTCCTTACGGGCATCTATTTATCGTCCATGCTTGCAAAAAAAAAGGGCATCGACCCTGATTTTATACTGGACCTGGGGCTTGTCGCAATAGCCTGTTCGGTCATAGGCGCGCGCGCGCTGTATGTGGCGGTATGGTGGAAATATTACGCGCTGCATCCGGCCGAGGTCTTCAAGGTCTGGGAAGGCGGCCTGGTTTTTTACGGCGGGCTCGCCGGCGCGGTGCTAGGCTGCATGGCATGGGTCAAATTCAAGAAAATGAGCATATTAAAGACGGGCGACATCATAATGCCTTTTTTATCCCTGGCTCACGCCATAGGCAGGATAGGCTGTTATTACAACGCGTGCTGTTACGGCGCCGTCAACGCAAAATACGGGGTTATTTTTCCGGCCCTTGGCGACAACCTGCCGCACCTGCCTACGCAGCTGTACGAATCGGTCCTGAATTTCCTGAATTTCCTGGTCCTGATCGTTTTCTTCAAGAACAAAAAAAGGCGCAGCGGCGAGGTTTTCTTCCTTTACTTTTTAAATTACGGCGCAATCAGGATGTTCATAGAAATGTTCAGGGGAGACCCTGAGCGCGGTTTTTTCTTCGGGCTGTCAACTTCCACCCTTATAAGCGTTATAATGATCCTGGCCGGGCTGGCCGGAATTTTTTTCCTTAGGGCAAAAAAAGAAGGGGTGTAAGGCAGCTTTAATGGATAAAAAACAATTGATAGCCCAGGTAGATTCAAAACAGCGCATAGATACCTATATGCGCGACCATACCGGACTCTCGCGCGGCCAGGTGCGAAAGCTCATCGATAATGCAAGGGTCAAGGTGAACGGCAGGATAGCGGCGGCCTCAAGCCACCAGGTAAAGAACAACGATGTCATAGAATATTTCGAAGACCCTCCCATTGACACAAAACCCGCACATAACGACATTCCCCTTGATATATTATATGAGGACAAGGATATCATGGTCATAAATAAACAGGCCGGCTTGGTGGTGCATCCTGCGCCGGGGCACAGCGACGGCACCCTTGTAAACGCCATAGTCGGCACGCACGTTGATCCGAAGGATTTTCTGGAGAACGCCGGCAGGCTCGGCGTTGTCCACAGGCTCGACAAGGACACTTCGGGGGTTATGGTGATAGCAAAACACGACGGGTCCAGCCGCAAACTTGTGGAAATGTTCAAGGCAAGGGATCCCGAGAAATTTTACTATGCCATAGTGCACGGCAGGGTTGAGCAGGAGGGCAGGATAGATACTTTTATCGACCGCGATACCCACGACAGGAAAAAATTCACCGCAAAGCTCATGCACGGGAAGGAAGCGCAGACGGTCTTTTATCCCGGGGAGATATTTTACGACGCCACACTGCTGAAGGTGAAGATATTGACAGGGCGGACACACCAGATAAGGGTGCACATGAGCCACATAAAACACCCGGTGGCCGGCGATCCCGTCTATGGCGACCACAACAGGGACATAGAGCTTACCAGATATCTCGGCTACGACGCCAAAAGCGCGGGAGACCTCCTGCCAAGGCAGATGCTTCACGCCTATTCCCTTAAATTCAAACATCCCGCGACCGGCGAAGAAATGGAATTTACGGCGCCGCTTCCGGAGGATTTTAACCGCATACTGGCCATGCTAAGGAAAAAAAATGAAGGTTAACGCGTGGTCGGGAAAATTTTATTCCGTTTATTTTTATTTTTCCATTATTGCCATGCCGCTGGTATTTTTCATGAAATGCGAGGACGCTTTTTACCTCCCTAAATTCATGATAATGTCCGGAGGGCTTTTGTACCTCCCCGCCGTCGCAGCAGACCTCTTCAGGAAAAGACCTAACGCCGCGGAGATATCCGCGATAGCGCTCATGGGCTGGACCATCATTACGGCGTTAAGGACATCGGCTTTTTCCGCGTCGCCGGCAATATGGATGCGCTGTCTTGAGTGGGCGGGCGCGATGACCTATTTTTTTTACGCAGCCCGCTTTCTCGACAGGGGCGCGAGGGTAAAGGCTTCATACGCGGTAATGGCGTCGTGCGCCGCAGTATGCGCGTGGGCGCTTGCACAATCTGCGAATTTCACGGCCTCCGGCTGGCTCACTGATTTTTCCGGAAGGGCGTTTTCGACCCTGGGAAACCCCGATTTTCTCGGCGGGTTCCTGGTGCTTGCCGCGCCCGTGATTTTTTCGCTTGCGGCAAGACGGGATAAAATTGCGCCGTGGGTTTTTGCCGCCTGCGCGGCAGTGCTGGCTTTGAGCCAGACGCGAAGTTCACTTGCAGCATTCGCGCTGGGCGCGGTCCTGCTTGTGTTTTTCTTCCCCCAAGCGGCGCGTAAAAATATGCCGATTTTCCTGGCGTGCGCGCTGTTTGCCGCCGCCGGTTTTTATTTTTCGGGAAGGGCCGGGGGATTTTTGGGCAGGATAATGTCGATTGCCTCGGCCTCCAACCCCGACATCGGCGGAAGGGTGATAATGTGGAAAGCGGCCCTTAAGATGATACGCACGGGGTTTTTAACCGGCATAGGCCCTGGAATGGTAAAGGACAGGTTGTGCATGTTCGTCTCCGGAGGCGGGTATTTCGAAACGGATTTCCTGCACAATGATTTTCTGCAGGTGTTCGCCGAATCGGGCCTGATCGCGGGGCTGTCCTTCATCGCGTTCATTACGCTTGTCATGGCAAGGCTTTATAAGGAAAAGGATATTTTCTCACTGGGGCTTTTTGCGGGGATAGCGGCCATGTGCCTTCACGCTTTTTTTAATTTTCCTTTTTACATACCCGAGACGAAACTCTATTTTTTCAGTCTGGCAGGCCTCGCCTTCGCCGGGGAAGACGCGGTAAAGCCCGGGAAGATATCATCGGCGGCCGGGGCTGTCATAATGGCGGCCGCGTTCGTGTTTTTTTTAAGGCTCATAGCCCTGAGCTCATACCTGAATTACGGGATAAATTATATGTCCTCGGCGGGAGGCGCGACGGGGCAATTCCTGGAGAGGGCGGCATCGATAGGCAACGACCGCAGGGTGGGATTTTACATGGGACAGCTTGAGCTCAACAAAGGCGATTTTCGGGGCAGCCTTGAAAGAAGCGCAAAAACATTTGAATTCACCCCGTGCTCAAAACCCGCATCCATAAACGCGGCCATAGCCGCATCCGGGCTCGGCAATTACGGCGAAGCGCTAAAATATCTCGATAATTTCCTATATTATTATCCCTCGGACATAGACGCGTTGTGCGACAGGGGCAAGGTGCTTTTTATCTCGGGCAGGACGGACGAGGCCGTGGCGGCTTACATGCAGGCGGTGACCCTTGATCCATGGAACGAGGTCGCGCATGATAATTTATACGCCATCCTGAAAGGCACCGGGAGGACAACGGAGGCAAAGGCGGAGGAGGCGAGATGGAAGCAAAGAAATTGAAAAGTCTGGTCGTGGAAATAAGGCGGGGCGATATTTCGGCGGCGCAGGCGGGCGCCATCGTGAACGCGGCCAACAGCAGTTTATGGATGGGCTCCGGCGTGGCAGGCGCGATCAAGACACGCGGAGGCCCGTCAATAGAGATGGAGGCAATGGCCAAAGGGCCCATAATGGTCGGGCAGGCAATAGAGACAGGCGCGGGAAAACTTGACGCCAGATATGTAATACACGCCGCCGTCATGGGACAGGACCTTTTGACCGGCGCGTCCGCGATTGCCACCGCTGCATGGAATACTTTTGCGCTGGCGGAAAAGCTTAAGGTGGATTCAATCGCGATGCCTGCGCTGGGTACGGGAGTCGGCGCCTTCCCGATAAAGTCATGCGCAAAGCTATTATTCGAGACGCTGAAAAAATTTGACGCGGCCGGGCCTGAATATGTGAAAAGGGTTATTTTTGTCCTGTATACGCAAAGAGCCTTTGATGATTTTGAGGAATATTACCGCACCATTTAATCCGTTATATGAAACCGTCATTTTATCCTGTAAAACAACGGATTTTTTGATCATATCAATGGATGAAAACGTCCAAAAGACGGGGTTTTAATGCGATTTATGTGTCACATCAGGAACAAAAATCCTTGATTTTAATAAAAACGTGTGGTATATTTAACGCAATAAAGACTAAGAGACACTGACCAGAGTTTGGATAAAAAACGCTATAAGCGGGGCAGATTAGTCTCCCGCTTTTTTGATTTTTTAGGAGAAGAAATGACGGACCTGAACATTATGAAGGACAAAATAGAGGCTGTAATAGAGCCGGTCATAAAGGCCAATTCATATGAACTGGCCGACCTGGAGATCGCCGGATCCAATTATTTAAGGATCAGGGTGGACCGCCCGGAAGGGATCAACCTGGATGACTGCGCCGTTATCAGCAGAAAGATCGAGGAGGCACTTGACGCTTCCGACATAATAGGTGATAAATATTTTTTGGAAGTTTCATCACCCGGCATCAACAGGCCGCTTAAGAAACGGGAGCATTTTACGAGGTTCGCCGGCCGGCGCGTGAGCATAGTGACTCGTGAAAAACTGAACGGCACGCATTCGTTCACAGGCATATTAAAGGGAATGAACAACGACAGCGTTGTATTAGAGGAAAACGGCGTAATTACAGAGATCGCCTTCGATCTGATCAAAAAGGCGAACATAGACGAGGAAGTAATATAGAAAAAGCACCGCCTTAACGGGCGGCCAGAGGTGATAGTATGAGCAACGAAATTTTACAGATCTTTCAGCAGGTTGAGAAGTTAAAGAACATCGAAGAGGGCGAGCTTCTAAAGGCCTTTGAGCGCGGGATCACGTCCGCCGCGAAAAAGGTCTATGGCGGCAAGCCTGAGATAAGGGTTGACCTGAACGGCGGCGAAATACAGTTTTACTGGAAAAAGACGGTGGTTGAGAACGTTACCAACGAGTATGTCGAGATAAACGTCGCGGACGCGAAAAAGATCAAGCCCGAAGCGGTCCTGGGTGACGTGCTTGAGGTTCTGTTCTATCCCAAGGAATTCGGCAGGATCGCGGCGCAGACCACAAAGCAGGTAATAACCCAGAAGATCAGGGAAGTCGAGAAAGAGCAGATATTCCAGGAGTACAAGCAAAAAGAGGGCGATATAATCACGGGTGTCGTCCACACCATAGAGAACGGCAACATAATAATCGACATGGGAATGGTGGAAGGCATACTGCGCGAAAAAGAGCAGGTCAACAAAGAGGAGTACAGGATAGGCGACAGGATCAGGGCCTATGTCTTAAAGACAAGCCGCGGCAAGGAAGGCGCCAGGCTTGAGCTTTCAAGGACACACCCTAATTTTGTCAAGAAAATATTCGCCATGGAAGTCACCGAAGTCGACCAGGGAATAGTTGAGATAAAATACGTGGCCAGGGAGCCCGGCATAAAGACAAAAGTGGTCGTGACATCGAACGATCCTCATGTGGACCCGGTCGGCGCGTGCATAGGCGTCAAAGGCTCCAGGATACAGACCATAATAAGGGAACTGCACGGGGAAAAAGTCGACGTCGTGCTTTATTCGGACGACATCAGGAAATATTTGGAGTCGGCTATCGCACCCATAGAGGTCAAGGACATCTATATCGACGAACCGAACAAATACACGATAATAGCCGTGCCGGACGAGCAGTTTTCCCAGGTGATAGGCAAGACCGGAATCAACATGAGGCTGGTGGCAAAGATAACCAAATGGAAGGTGTCGGTGCTCCGGATAAGCGAATTTACCCCGGAGAGGCTTGATTCAATGAAAAAGAATTTTGACGAACAGGTCGAGTTCGACCTCTTCAAGCTCAATCCGGAAATAGAGATCAAGGATTTGAAGATGCTCAAGTCCGAGGGCATCAAGAACCTGAAGGATTTTGCTGGTTTTGACGATAAAAAATTACAGGGGCTGCTTGGCTCCGATGAAAAAAGAATAAAGGAATTAAAGCATAAGGCCGAGGATTTTATAAGGCACGGAGAGGAAAACGCCTAAATGAGAGTACACGAAGCAGCGAAAAAACTTGGCATTGAGAGCAAGGAACTCATCACAGTGCTTTTAAGCCATGGAGTTGACGTAAAAAATCATATGAGCGCCATCACGGACGATGATTTTAGCAAAGCCGCGGCAGAGCTGAAAAATCAGGCCGCGCATGTTACTGCGCCAAAAGCAGAGACCAAGGCGGTTCACGCGCCCGCACAGCCTGTTGCCCAGCCGAAAGCCGAGGTAAAAATTGCGCCCGCGCCCGCACAGCCTGTTGCCCAGCCGAAAGCCGAGGCAAAAGTTGCGCCCGCGCCCGCACAGCCGATTGCCCAGCCGAAAGCCGAGGTAAAAGTTGCGCCCGCGCCTGTCGCACCCGCGGCGCCCAAGGAAGTCCTTGAGATTACAAGAAGCGTTACGGTGCAGGAGCTGGCCGCAAAGCTTGAAATAAAACCGACGGAGCTTATAAAAAAACTGTTCACACTCGGCATGATGGCGACAATGAACCAGTCGCTCAACGAGGAAGAACTTCACATAGTGGTCGGCGAATACGGCAAGGAAGTCAAGTTCAAGGACGTTTACGGCGATGATATTTTCGCCGACGAGGAGCCGGACAAGCCGGAATCGCTTGTTTCCAGGGCCCCGATCGTGACGATAATGGGACACGTCGACCACGGCAAAACTTCTCTGCTCGATGCCATACGCGAATCCAACGTGGCCGGCGGCGAAAAGGGCGGCATAACCCAGAAGATAGGAGCTTACAAGGTGGCGACTTCCCGGGGTGACGTTGTGTTTTTGGACACGCCCGGACACGAGGCTTTCACCGCCATGAGGGCCAGAGGCGCAAAATCCACGGACATAGTCGTCCTGATAGTCGCGGCCGACGACGGCATAATGCCGCAGACGGTCGAGGCCATCGACCATGCAAAGGCCGCCGGAGCGCCGATCATTGTGGCCATAAACAAAATAGACAAGGACGGGGCAAACCCGGAAAAGATAAAACAGGAACTTACCAAATACAACCTTGTGTCAGAGGAATGGGGCGGAAAGACACAGATCGTGCCCATATCGGCAAAAAAAAGGATAGGCATAAACGAACTGCTTGAGAGCATAATACTCGAGGCCGAGATGCTTGAGCTGAAGACAAATCCGGAGTCAAAGCCTTTCGGCGTAATAATCGAGGGTAAGCTGGACAAGGGGCGCGGCCCGGTGGGCACGTTGCTGCTTCAGAAAGGCACATTAAAGGTCGGCGATTCTTTTCTTACAAACTTTACCTACGGAAAGGTAAGGGCTCTCTTCGACGACAAGGGGCGCAGGATAAAGGAAGCAAAATCGGTCATGCCGGTCGAAATAGTCGGATTCGAGGAAGTCCCGAACGCAGGGGATAAATTCAAGGTATTTGAGAACGAGAAAGAGGTAAGGCAGATAGCGCTGAAACGCTCGAGCGAGATCAGGCGGTTCGCCGAGGAAAAGAAAAGGAAGAAAATGACCCTCGAGGACCTGCATAAAAAGATCGTGGCGGGCGCGGAAAAAAAGCTCAACCTCATCATAAAGGGGGACGGCATCGGCTCCATTGAGGCGATAGTAGATTCCATATCAAGGATATCGACCGAGGAAAATATCGGCGTCCAGGTCATTCACAGGGATGTCGGCGACATAACCGAGACCGACGTACTGCTGGCGGACGCTTCCGACGCTGTAATAATAGGGTTCTTCGTATCGGCACTTCCCGCGGCAAAGGAACTGGCTATAAAAGAGGGCGTCGAGATAAAGATATACCACATCATTTACGAGGTTGTGGATTCTATAAAGGCCGCCATGTCGGGAATGCTGGAGCCGATATATGAAAAGGTCAAAATAGGCGAGGCCGAGGTCAGGCAGATATTCAAGGTGGAAAGCGAGAACATGACAATAGCCGGGTCTTACATGAAGACCGGCAAGGGTTATCATGATTCGCCCGTATCCGTCATCCGCGGCGGCCGCGAGATACTTTCTTCGAACGTCACTTCCCTTAAAAGGTTCAAGGACAACGTCAAGGAAGTCAAGGAAGGATACGAGTGCGGCATCGTAATAAGCAATTATCCGGAGCCAAAAGAGGGCGACGCGATAGTTTTCTTTGAAGAGATCCAAAAGGTAAGGAATATTTGAAAAAACGGGACAGAGGTTCTTTATAAATGAATAAAATCAGGACGGCGCGCGTGGAATCCGCGATAAAAAGGGAGATCGCCACGGCAATACTGCTCGAGGCCAAGGACCCCAGGATAGGTTTTGTAAGCGTGACAGGGGTTAGCCTGACAAAAGACTACAAGATAGCGCATGTATTCGTCTCGATAATGGGCGATGAAAAGGCGAAGAAAAAATCCCTGGCGGGGCTAAAGGCCGGCGCGGGATTTTTCAGGCACTACATAGGGGAGAACGTCCGGCTGCAGTTTACCCCGGAAATAATATTCGAGATCGACACAACCCTTGATGAAAGGGCCAGGATCGACGGTCTCCTGCAGCAGATAGAGGAGTCGAACAAACATGAACGACCTTAAAAAGCAGATCAAAGAAGTGGCCGAACTGATAAAGGGCTCGAAGAAGATACTCCTGTCCACACACATCAATCCGGACGGGGACGGCATCGGGTCCGGGCTCGCGCTTATGAACAAACTTCTGGGCATGGGGAAAAAAGTGGATTTCATAAACCGCGACGCGCTTCCTGTCATTTACAGGTTCCTGCCGGGCAGTTCCAGGATCAAAAGCTCCAGGAAGATCACTGGCAAATACGATCTCGCCATAGTGCTGGAATGCCCCGAGCTTGAGCGCAACGGCGGCATTATCGATTATACCCAGCAGGTAAAATTCACCATCAACATAGACCACCACCTTGGAAACACCATGTACGGGGACGTCAACATAGTGGATCCCGCGGCGGCGGCCGTCGGCGAACAGCTTTTCGGCATCATGAAAGAACTCGGCTGGGATATAGACGCCGACACGGCGACATGCATTTATACCTCCATAGTGACGGACACGGGTTCGTTCAGGTACTCGAACACAAAGCCGGGAGTGCATATAATAGCGGCGGAACTTTTAAAATCCGGAGCGAACCCCGAGCGCATTTCGAACGAGGTTTATGCCGCCACAAAAGAGGCCACCAGGCTGCTTACCCTTATGCTTTTAAAGCTGAAAACCGAGGGGAAGATCGGCTATTCCTTCCTTTCAAAAAAGATGTTCAGGCAGACCGGGGCGCAGGAATCCGAGACCGATAATTTCATAAACAACATCCGTGCGATAAGGACCGTCGAGATAGCAATGCTGTTCAAGGAACTTTCGTCAAGTTCCGTCAAGGTGTCGTTCAGGTCGAAAAACGGGGCGGATGTCAACGTAATTGCGCGCAGGTTCAAGGGCGGCGGGCACAAGCACGCGGCGGGAGCCGTCATCAATTTGCCCCTTGCTAAAGCCGTAAAAATAGTCCTCGGGGAAGTACGCAAATACTACAGGCTCCAGAACGAAAAATGAAAGTTTACACCTCGCTTGGCGCCGTCCCGGCGCAGAAGAGAAAGACCGCGGTGACCATCGGGGTTTTTGACGGTGTCCACGTGGGGCATAGGAAACTCCTTGAGTCCGCCATCAGGTGCGCGCAGTCAATGGGCGGGAAAAGCGTTGTGGTAACATTCGCGGGCCATCCGGAAAAACACCTCAAAAAAGAGACCGACATAAAACTCATCAAATCCACCACCGCACGCATTAAAAGCATAAAGAGCCACGGCATCGACATGCTGATCCTGCTTGATTTTGCCGGCGTTTCGGCCATGACGGCCGAAGAATTCGTAAAAGAAGTGCTGGTCAAAAAACTGAACGCCGGATGCGTAAGCGAGGGGCGTGATTTCAGGTTCGGCAAAGGCGGGTTCGGCAATATAACCCTGCTGAAAAAATACGGCAAAAAATACGGGCTCGGCGTTCATGTGGTGCCGGACGTGAAGATAGGGAACATAAGGGTCAGCTCCACTCACATAAGGGAAGCCCTCAAAAAAGGCGACATAAAAAAGGTGGAGAAGATGCTCGGCAGGCAGTATTCAATTACCGGAAAGGTGGAGCACGGCAGGCGCGTGGGTTTTGATTTTCCGACGGCAAACCTCTCGCTTGCCCACGATGATATCCCCGCGGGAGGAGTATGGGCGGTAAGGGTCGTCCACAAAAGCGGCGTTTACACAGGCGCCGCCAATATAGGCACCGCACCCACATTGAAAAATGAAAAAAAACAGCTGCTTGAAATTTACATGCTTGATTTTTCCGGGGATATCTACGGTGATGAAATAAAGGTAATATTCCTGGAACGCTTAAGGGGCGAAAAAAAATTCGGGTCGAAAGAGGCGCTGGTCCGGAAAGTAGCAGAGGACATAAAATACATCAGGGACAAGTACGGAATAAAAAAGGCGGCGTCAAAATGAGGATACAACAACATCTTGGACGGGCCTTCGTGGTCTTCTTCAAATATCCGTGGGATTTCATCCTGTCATCGCTCGTGGCGATAGTATTGTCGTGCGCGACGCTCGGGATACTGGCCCCGGTAATGTGGCTCGGGACGGGGGATATGTTCCTCAGGGCAAATGAGGGAATAAAGCCGTCCATAGAGGACCTTTTTAACCACCTGAACAAGACCCTCATGCTGGATATTTTGAGCCTTATAATCAGCCTTAGCGTGATGATAGGCGGAATACTTTTACTGATACCGGGGCTGATCGTCGCCGCGCTCTGGATATACGCCCCTTATTATATGGCGCACAAAGAATCCGGAATAATGGAATCCCTGAAATTAAGCTCAATTACGGCCAATAAGCACGGGCTTTTCGCCCATGTGGCCATTGTCGTCTCTCTCGGGCTCGTCCTTTCCATAGGTTTTAACACAATAATAGGCGCGTTCGTGGCGTATCCATTATGCGCGGGTTTTACCGCGTTCCTTTTCGGCGAGGTCGGGGAAGCGCAATAATTTTTCCCGCCGTTCCCTGTGGAACAACAGGAGCATCCGGAACGTCTAATTTTTGTTAAAGAATAAAAAATAGCGGCTTACCACCGTTATAAAAAAACCAGGAGGACGGCATGAAAAAGGTTACGGCAATTTTGTTGGCGGTTTTTGTTCTTGCTCTTTTTTCGGCAATTGCTTTTGCGGACGAAGGGAAAGGCGGTTTCGCCAAGGGAGGGTTCAACAGGGGCGGCCACGAAGGAATGCAGTTCGGCGGGATGTACAGCCCGAAAATGATCCTCGCGATGGCGTCGGAATTGAACCTCACGTCGGACCAGTTTGAAAAGATCAAGGCGATAGAAAAAGACTCCCCGAAAAAGGTGTTTGACAAAGACGCTGAAAAAGCCAACAGGGAAGCACTGAAATCCGAGTTTGAAAAGGATTCCCCCGACGAGGCTAAAATAGCCGATATCATGGCGAAAATGTCCGAAACGCGCCAGACGGCCATAAAGGCGAAGATACACGAGATGCTTAAGGTAAAGGCGGTCCTTACAAAGGACCAGATAGACATCATAAAGAAGAAAAAGGAAGAGATGAAGAAAAAATTCGAGGAATTCAAGAAGAAGTAAATGGCAAATTTAAAGGGAAATGGCGCTGGAACATATATGTTTGTGACTGTGCTGCTGGCGGCCTTTTTGGCCGCCGGCTGCGCTTCACGGAAAATAATTGTAAAGCCGGCCGGTGACGAGATATCGGACATCCAGGTTATGTTAAACCAGCTGGGTTTGAAGGGCTGGCGGGGCCCGCTTTCGGATATGAAAGAAAAGATAACCGACCAGCTTGAGAGGGTGCAATACGGCCTGAGGAACGATAAGATGACAAATGTCCAGGCCGCGGAAGTAATATCAAAAGCACAGGATGTCATCAACAAAATAGACGACATGGCCGGCAGTTCCGCAGGCAAACATCCGCACAGCGCGGGCGGCGAAAGCCAGGGCGGATACGGCGAGGATAACGGCGAGAGTAGCGGTAACGGAGCCGGTTACGGCAACGGTGGTTATGGAAGCGGCAACGGAGGAGGAGGCGGACATCATCATCACGGCGGTTTATCGGGAAATACAGACAACCCCGATTTGAACGACCGGATCAATGATGTGTCGGACCTGAAAGAAATGGTGGATTCGTTTTACGCGGCTTCAACGGCCGCGGCAGTCACGCCAACGGCTTCAGACGCGGTCACCACAACGGCATCGACGGGAACCACAACAACGGCAAAGACAAGATAAGAACAGGGATTTAAAATAAACCCTGCGAAAGCAGTTTTTTTGGCTGCAAATGCTTCGGATTGATGGCGGATCATTAATGTTTGGCACAAGGTTGAGTCCCTACCTGTAATAATATACAAGCCCCAGCTTAACCGCACCGAGCGTGAGCCCGTTTGTTGAAAACACTGCATTGCTTACCTTGCCGGGAGATGAAAAGTTCCAGCTGTAATTTTTGCTGAAACTTCCAATATACTCGTCTGTGGAATAATTGTCCGAGAATGTGCCTCCGGTGTTGGTCCAGGTAATGTAGGCTATCTCCAGCCAGGCAATGACCTTGAGGTCCGCAAAAAAAGGCGTCGGTGCTTCTATCTCGGGAAAAACAATGCTTGCCCGGAAATTTTTGGAGTAAGTGATGTTCAGGGAATCATTATAAAACCTTTGGGTCATATTGCCGTTGGAATCACGGTATGTTGAAAGCGAATAATTATATCCTGTGACGGTTGAATCAGTGAACCGGAGGCCCCAATTAATATATATGCCCCCGCTTTTGTAAATGTTGAACATTGCAGCGACACCGAGATCCAGGTTCATGTTAAATGCGCCGGTTTCCGTTTCAATAATCTGGCCGTAGGAGTTAATGGGGTTCGTATTATCCGTATTATTTAAAGACACCACCGGAAGCAGGAAGACCTCGAGCGCACATGTATCGCCGTACCAGTTCCTGAAAGTAAGGCCGCTACTATCGCATATCACGCCTTCCCTTGTGGCACATCCCTGAAGCGTAAAAATTACTGCCAGTAACGCCGGGATAAAAAGTTTTTTTAGGGCCATTTATTTTTTACCTTTCGAGGGTTCAACCTGTGCCGACGCATTTGGAACAACAACAGTTGCCGTCACAGCCGCTGCTGCAGTTGCGGTATTTATAACAGACGTGGTTGTCACAACTGCAGCAGCTGTTGCAGTAGTTGGAACAGCCGTGATTGTCACAGCTGCAGTGGCAGTTGCAGTATTTGGAACAGCTGTGGTTGTCACAAAAGAGGGCGAAACCGTTGCTGCGCGCTGTTGTGCCGGCGGCGCGTCGACCTGCTGCTTTCCCCCATTTTCAGGGCCGAAATAGTATGAGAACCCCAGGCTTCCGAGGCTTACGCCGTAAAGGCTGACGGTAAGGGGATTCAATTTTCCGTAATTATTATAGGACCATGTGGCTCCAACTCCAAGTCTTGCCACCGCGTAGAATCCGCTGATATACGGGACCTTTACCTCGATCTCTGGCAGCACAAGATATATCCCGTAATTGTGCGCGGAAGTGAAATTGTTGTACTCGGAGCCTCCGCTGTAATAACTTATCTGGGTCCTTAACCTTATCCCGAGGCTTAACCTTCCGTATTCATTGTTTATAATGGGATAAAGCACCGGTGTGATGCTTATATCGAAATTATCGGTTACGGTATACAGGCTTGATATCTGGTCGGTAAATGTCGCGGCCAGTGATATCTCGGACCCGAAATTGTCGTTCCACCAGAATCTCACGCTGGGTGAGGAATTATCGTAACCCACGCTCCAGTCAAAAGCGGATAACATAACAGGACTCAACATGGCCGAAAGGACGGCTATTAGCAATAAACATCTACGCATGGCATCTCCTTTTAGGGGTAAACAACATTAGCTCCTTTGCTTTTCATTAACGGTATATAAGCGCTCACGTCCGGCGCGGCATTAAGCGGGTTGGCGGAAAGGTAAACGTTGTCTCCTGTTCCTATTCCACCGTTAGTTGCGTTCGTGGCGAGTGCGCTTATGTCCGTTATGTTATTGTGGGACAGATCCAGGTATGAGACGGCGGTATCGCCGGACAGCGCGCTTACATCGCTTATATGATTATAGCTGGCTCCTAATGTACCAAGATGAGTGCGGTTCTCAAGCCCCGACAGGGAAGTGAGCATGTCATGATTTACTTGAATCGTGCTGATTTTCGGCATATTTTGGACAACGGAAAGGCTGGTTATGGCGTTTACATCCAGGAAAAGTCCCGTCAGGTTCACAAGACCGGAAAGGCTGGAAATATCCCCTATGGAGTTGTTGTTAAAGCTCAAAGTTACCAGGGTTGTCAATCCTGTTATATTTGGGAGGTCCGCAGTCGTAAGCCCGGAATTTTCTATCGCAAGGTAAGTTAAATGTTTAAAGCTGGGCAGGAACAAAAGAACGTTCTTTCCGTTCGCTATTATATGAAGGGATGTCATATTTACACAAAGTGATAAACCCGTAAAGTCCACTACGTTCGTCAGGTAAAGAGAGTTCACATTTGCCAGTTCAGCCGAAGTTAACTGGCTGGATGTAATGTTCAAGCTTGTACAGATTGTGCTTTCCAGGTTTCCGTCCGGAATAAGCTGACCGGATGGGGTGGATACGACATCAGGCAGACCAGAAGTAGGAGGGTCAAACCGCCTGCAGGATGATAAAATAATTACGCACATTAAGGCCGCTAAAATGAATACTCTTTTCATCTCGCCCCCAATTGATTTCCGTAAAAATATTATAACCAACGGGCCATACAATGTCAACGAATATGAAGATCCCCCGACCCCGGTGTTGGCAACCCGCTTCAAAATCGCTAATTATTTTTCCCTCTCCGACACCACGACCTGGTTCCTTCCGTTATTTTTCGCCTCATAAAGCGCCTCGTCGGCCAGCTTTACCATCGTCTTGGATTCCTTTATACTGCGGTTCCATACGCAAATGCCCGCGCTGATGGTAATGTGAAAATCAACGCCGTCCCAGTTGAAAACAGCCTCTTCGACGGCTGCGCGCAGCCTCTCGGCGAAGAAAAGCGACGATTTGTATTCGGAAATGGGGCCTATGACTATGAATTCCTCACCGCCGTACCGCCCCACTATGTTTATCTCCCGCGATTTTGTCTGGAATATTACAGCAAGGGTCTTGAGCACATAATCCCCGCACTGGTGGCCGTAGGTGTCGTTAACTTTCTTGAAATGGTCGATGTCTATCATTATGACGGTCATGGAGGTGCCGGATTCGACGGCCGAATCGAACTGCCTCTTCAATTCCTCGTTTATGAACCTTTTGTTGAACAGCCCCGTCAGCGGGTCCTTGTTGGCCATGTCCTGGAGCATCTCGGCTTTTTCCTCAAGGGAAAAATAGCTTTTGCGCAGGGCGTTGGTGAGGTCGCGGTAGGTGATGAGCCCGACGAGCCTGTTGTCCCTGGTTATGGGTATCCTTCTTATCCCGTTCAAAGTCATGAGTATGGCCGCGGAATCAATGTCCTGCTCGGGGTCAAGGGTTAGAACCGGGGCGCTCATGATGTCCTGCGCCTGTTTGTTGAATAATTCCTCCCTGTAAGAGACAAGGGCGTGGATGATATCTCGTTCGGTTATTATCCCGATGGGCATATTTTCCTTATTGATGACGACCACGGCGCCGATGCGGTGTTTGTTGAGCCTCTCCAGCAGGGAGATGATACCCTCTTCCTTATTGGCGGTCAAAACGTCCTTTGCCATGACCGCACTTATCTTTACAATAGCTGCCATATAAACCTCCGGGATTTTTCCCTCAATTATTGTATTATATTATGGCCGGACATGTCAAGGAAGTATGAGGAGGCGGGCAACTTACCACGAGACAAATCAATAATATATTGACATAAAGCCCCATGGGACTTACAATAAGTTTGAATAAGAAGGGTATGGAAAAGGATGGCTAAATTCAGGGAGGTTCACTTGGTGACCGGCCATAAAGTCAGCAAAATCGTAATTTTCAGTATAATTTTGTTTATTTTTTTTAACCTGTTTTTATTTGCCACGGATGCCAGGATGGGCGGGCTGGGTGTGGAAACATGGATGATAAACAACGACGACATGCTGATGAACCTGTTCCCGGCCCAGGTAATAAATTATCAGGATGAGATAGAATTCGGGGCCATAAATGAAACCGCATATATTAATTATACAATGGCCGAATATATATTCAGCGCCGGAATAAATAATTACACATTAGAAACCGCAAAACCAAGCTTATTGAACACTGACTTTTTTAATGGCGATAATTACTCAAAATATACAGCAAGCGACAATGTTTCGGCATATATTGTGCCGACAAAGTCATTCTATATTGCGATTGCCAGGCAATTGATGAGTGATGCCGTGATAGCATTGAAATTTTGCGGGGCCCGTGCCGCAGATAACGGTAGCGGCGTAACGAAAAGTGATCTGGACAGTTTTTATTATTCCGACGGCAATAGATTGTCGCAGGATTATAATCTGACACTCGGATTGACGGTAAAGGATTTTCTGGATATCGGGGTTACGGCAGGGATCCCCTATGCAAAAAATTCAGGTATAGTAAATTACACAAGCGATATGGATGTTACTTTGCCTAATATGAACGAACTGATGGAATATAATTATGGTATTTACGGTAAAGTTAATGCAAGGGTCGTACTTTCCTGGCTTGTTATTGAAGCGTCTTATACTGCCATAAGCGAACAAATAAGCGATTTACAGCAAGAAGACGGAGACAACGATGGGCTTTTTAATTCTTCGGGGGATATTAATTATCAATACAACAGTTCTTACAGGGATTATGAGATGTCGGGAGGAGCTGCCGCAAACTTTAAAATGACCGATTCCATATCTTCCATTGCCGGAATATCTGTTAATTATATATTTAACGACATCTATAAGCGTCTTTATGATCAAAATAATATGTTTTTATGGGAATCGGAAGAATTTTGCACAGATATGTTTACCGTGCCTGTATATTTTGCGGTCGAAGACAGAATAAATGAAAATATTACATGGCGGGCCGGATTAAAACAGGTAGTTTTTGCCAATAAATTCGGATGCAATATTGATTATACAATTAATCCCTATAATTTAACAAACTTTACAGCGCCTGTTTTGTTAAATACAACTTTTTCTTCAGGCTTATCCTATAGCATAGGAAATATTACACTGGACGGGGTAATTACCATGGGTTACGGATTGACAAGCGAAATATCAGGAAAGCTGAAATTTTAGATTAACTCAATATCCATTTCATTAAAATCACTAAAAGAAGCATTTTTTTAATTTTACTAAAGCGCTTTCTTAAAATCCAAAAAAATGCTTGATAATCCAATAAAACCGCCTACTTTTTGTATATTGCCAATATTAAGACCTCATGTATAATTATTATTGCAATGGGGAGCTTAAGGATGTATTTAACGTGAAAAAAAAGGCAGTTACAACGTTTCTTCTTTTTCTGGCATTGTTTGCGGCCACAGTAAACCTCCATGCCGCCATCTCAAGCGTATCCGGGATCACCATATCCCCGGCAAACCCTTCGCCGGGCCAGGCCGCAACAATCACATGGACCTTCGTTAATACCTACGGCCCGGAGCCCGAAAATTATTTCATCACAATATATAAATCCTGCACCCTTCCCGCGACCGGCGCTGGCAACGATCCGCAGACAGAGGTCATTGTCGGCGATGTATGCGCCCAGCCCACACCGGCCTCAAGCTGCCTGTCATGCGTTGCCGGCGGATGCAACAGCCTGGGAAGCGTCGCGACCGCGGGCACGCACACCGTAAGCGTCCCGGTCACGATCCCTAACGACCTTATTCCCGGATACACATATTATCTCGACGTGGCAATGGCGAGTTACAATGTTTACATGAATCCCGACCTTTCGGCGCAGGCGCAGGCATGCTGCCAGTTCACGGTCCCGCTCACCGCTCCTTATATCAAGCTCAATAAAGTCGCGGAAGGCACCACGGCAAATGTGGGCACCGATGTGCTCTTCACCATATATTACGACGCCGGCAACGTCCATAATTTCACGATAACCGACGCGGTAGACAGCCGTTTTACCATACTCAAGGTTTACAGCGGCGGGTCATGGCTGGGGCAGAACATCACATGGAATTCATTTCCCGCATACATAACGTCGCCGCAAAAAGGTTCCGTGTCGTTCCTGGCCCAGGTGAACGGCGGCGCCGTCTCCGGCACGATCATACCCAATACTGCCATAGGGACTTCTTCGGACCCTGCAACGGGTTCGTCCACGGCCGGCGTCGCAATTGGCGAGCCGGGGCTTACGATACAAAAAAGCGCGTCGGAATCGAGCGCCAATGCCGGCGATACGATAACATACACGATGCAATACAACAACCTGGGCACCACGCTCGTGGAGTTCCAGAATTTTGACGACGGCCTTATACCCGCAGGCTGGACCAATAATCCGTTGGGAGGCGCCTGGGATGCGGCGCCGGGATACCTTGAGCAGACGTCGACAGCCGCGGGCTATACCGGTTACATGGACTCCACAATGACGCCGATCCACGACGGGATATATATATGCGATATGCTTATACCGTCGACGAACACGGCGCACGAGGACGCCGTCATGCATTTTATACAGGTGGACTCGAATAATTTTTACATGGCAAGGATAAACGCATCGGACAAACATTTGTACCTGGACAAGGTTGTGGCGGGAACCTCTTCCATCGGCGGCACCAGCGTGGCAAATCCCCACGGCATTAACATAGTACAGGACAAATGGTACACGATAAAGGTGCAGGTGTGCGGCTCTTCCATCATGATGAAAATTTGGCCTCAGGGCGACAATGAGTATCCGGCGTGGGACATGGTGACCACCGACGCATCCATTCCCGGCAACGGCATAGTCGGTTTCCAGGCGAACGAAGGGCCGCAAAAATACGACAATCTGAAAATTTTCAGCCTGACCGCCTCGACGAATCCCAGGATATTCGACTCTGTGCCGGTCGGCATTTCATACCAGGGGTGCGGTGGCGGGACGGGATGCTCCAAAACAGGCAACGTGATCAACTGGACGCTGGGCTCCACATGCGCGGGAGCGCTGGCGGTTTCCTGGACGGGGGTCGTCACCGCGGCGTGTAATTCGGCAATAACAAATGTCGCAGGCATAGATTCGGACGACCCACCGCCTCCGGTGCTGTCGAACGGCGTAATAATAGACGTAAACGGCTGCTCGCCAACAAATACCCCTTCATATTCGCCCACGCCCACTTTGACAGGGACACCCGCAAATTCACCGACATTTACGTGCACGCCCACATACACGCCGTCATATACAAAAACTTGCACACCCACCGTTACGCCGACGTATACGCCAACGCAAAGCGCGAGTCCCAGCCCCGCTTTTACGGCAACGTTCACGGCCACAAATTCATCCACATGGACAAAGACCGCGACGCCGACGGTGACAAATACAAACACCGTATCGTCGGATACGCCGACATACACGCCGAGCGTGACGAAAACTTTCACCCCGACGCAGTCTTTTACCGGCAGCGCCACGATGACGGTAACCTTCACATACACACAGACTTTTACGCCGACATGCACCCCGAGCTATACTTTTACACCAACTCTGACATGGACCCTTTCCGCCACCGATACCGAATCTTCCAACACGCCGACCGCGACTAAGACCTGGACGAATACTTTTACCTGTACGACCACATTCACGGACACGCCCACGGGGACACTTACGGCGACACAGAGCGACACGTCCACGTCAACACGGACTGCGACCCCGAGCGCGACGCCGAGCCAGACCCCGACCGTGACCGACACTTTCACGGACACGCCGGTATTTACCGCGACCATCTCCGCGACATTCTCGATGACAATAACGCAGAGCAGTACATACACCGTTACCGGGACATATACGGCCACATCGACGGCGACGCTTACATATACCGCTACAGCCACGCTCACTCCGGCCCCGGCAGTGCTCTCGATAAGTTTTGACACGCAGGACCCGGCAATATCGCAGGGAGGCCAGGCTGTCATGAAAATAACATTATCCAATACCGGCTCCGCCGCCTCCAACGCCGTGCTATCCGAGACGCTCCCGGCGCAGGCCCTGTTTGACACGACGCTTCCCGCCAACGCGGGCTGGACTATTACGGGCGGCACGATAAGCCTGGATGCCGGCATTATAAACGGCGGGGACACAAAGATATTTTATTTCACAATAACGGCGGCGCAAAGCGTGGCATCCGGGGATTCCATCACCCTTAGCCCGGTGAGCTGCACCTACGGCGATGAGGTAAACGCTTACAATATCATTTACAGTCCCTCAAAAACCATATACGTGGGTGATATAGAGATATATCCAAATCCATTTAATCCGTCGACAGCCGCGGGCGGGGTCATGAAATTCGCCAATATGCCCGGGGATTCCATCATAACCATATACACGATAAGCGGCGAAGCAGTAATGAATTTTTATTCAAAACAATCAATAGTTCCCTGGGAAGGGAAAAACATGAACGAAAAACAGGTGTCGCCCGGCATATATTATTATGTGATAAGGCTGAAGAACAGCACAAGGGTTTTGACCGGAAAAATATTTGTCATAAAGCAATAACGCGATTTTTTTTGGATGGTTTTCACGTTTATTTCCTCGATTTCCGCTATATTTCAATTGTACAGGCATATAAATAATACATGCACCATTGATATATTGACGATATTTTGTTATACTTATTTATAGTTACAACAGAATGTCAAAGGGAAAAACAATGGTGAAAATGAGGATAAAACCGGTTCTAATATTTTGCGCGGTATTTATTTTTTCCGCCGCCGCATCCATATTTGCTTCAAATTCAATGGTGACAAACCTCGTAATGACGCCGTCGAACCCAAACTTCGGCGACCAGGTAACCATTGATTTTGATTATTGTTCCAATAACGGCAGCGGCGAGTTGATAGCTGCCGTATCCACCTTTGCCACGCTGAAGTCGTTCCCGACGGTGGGTCAGATACTGGTGGTTTCAAACGCCGGGATAAACATACCCACAGTGGGGTCCAACGGCGTGGATCTTGGATATAAAATGCCGATGCCGACGGGCGGGGCATGCATTGATTGCGGCGGCTCCGTCACCGACGGCGATAAAACCCAGCATTACACATGGAAGATAAACATTCCAAACTCCAATATGTTCCCGGGATGCAACAACACAAACCTTTATTTATACATCGGCAACAAGGATTATTACGAAGGCAGCGGCGACTGGACCGGAATATCAGGCTGTCAGCTGCAGACGCTATCCTGGGCCATCGGCACTCCGCCGAAGGAATTCACAATACATAAAAGGGCGGAAGGCGTCGTTAATTCCGTGGGCGATCTTATTCTTTATTCCATAGATTATACATACGGCAACGGCCAGCTAATAATCAACGATCCTCTGCCGGCCAATCTGAAAATAGTCTCGGTCGGGCCCGCGGTAATAGCATCGGGGGCCGGCGCGGGCGCAACATCCGGCACCGTCACCTGGACGCTTCCGAGCAAGAGCGGCTTGCCGGGCATATCATCTGGAACGGTATGGATCCTGTGCCAGTTAAATTCCGCGTTGGCGCCGGGGACCACCATCACAAATACCGCCACGGGCACAATGGGCGGCGCGCCGCCGGACCAGGTGTCATCCGTGTCAAGCACGGTCGGCCAGGCCGCCATGTCGGTGACAAAATCTTTCGGCCCTCCGGGCGGGACTTTTAACCAGGGCGACACCATAACCTATTATCTTGACTATGAGATAAGCGGGTCAAAGCTCAACGCCTATGAATCGTTCGACGAAATGCCGCTTGGCGCCTCATATTCCGGGGCAAATACGCCGCCAAACTGGAAATTCCTTCCGTATAACGGCAACACTGGCATATGGACCGTGCAGAACCCGTGCGGAACCGGCGATAATTACATACAGGCAAACCCGAACGGAATAAGCCAGTACCCGGGAATGTTATTGAACACTCCTACCAACCATAATTTTTGCACGGGTGAAATAATGGTGGACGCGGAAATAGAGGGGAACTGGAACGGCGCGGATTCGCAGATAATAGTGAGGAACAACGGCATGGCAGGCGCCGCGAATTACAGCATAGGCCTCATTATGTCGCAGGATTCGGGGCCGTGCTATGTCGGATTCCAGGTGATATGCTGCGGGGGCGGCCCCAGTTATCCCGGGGTAAATTATCCGTTGCCTCTTGTCCAGCTAAATAAATGGTACAGTGTCGATATCAAGGTCACCCAGTCGGGGAACGATTATGTCTATCAGGCAAAGGTCTGGCCCAGGGGCGATCCGGTGCCCAGCGCTTGGATGGCAACATACACCCAGACGGGCGGCGCAATAGACCCGAACTGGCGCTGCGACGGGGCCGGCAATTATACGGACTGGCGCCCGGGATTCAACGAGCAGGGCGGGGATGACGGGGCCAATCCCGTTTATGATTCATTCGATAATTTTGTGATATTAAACCCATTTACAAATTCAAACGCAACCCTTTACGACACCGTGCCGGTGCAGGTGAATTACACAAGTTATTCAGGCGATACGGCGCCGGCCATTACCAGCCCAATGATTTTATGGAACCTGGGGACCATAGCCGACCAGTCGGGCTCATATACATGGTGGGGGACGGTCACATCTTCCTGCGATATCATATCCAACACCGCGGGGCTGGGGTCGGCTTCGGCGGCGGCTGTTTTTTCAAACGAGGTGGATGTGAACGTGTCGTGCGGCTCGCCGACCGACACGCCCACTTACACCGATTCACCGACGCCATCGGCTTCGCCGACCCCGTCCATGACGGCTACGATAACTTCGACGCCGTCACAGACCCAGACGCCTACGGCAACTTCAACTCCCATGCCTGCGGTGATAAATGTCATATTGACACCGGTGGACCCCGCAACCTCGGTCGGGGGAGACGCCCAGATAATGGTCATCGTCAATAATTCCGGTACACAGGCCGTAAACGGGAAATTATCAGTGACCGTGCCCGTGGGAGCGACGCTCGACCTTTCCAGCACCGACAATTCCGGATGGACATCGACGGCGCCGGGTCCGATCCTTCCGGCCGGAAGCGTCATTACACGGAATATCGGAAACATAGACAGCGGTGCGTCGCTTATATATGATTTTACCATCATTACCGACCCCGCGCTGGTGTCCGGGGCCGTCATCAACATAGATCCCGTCACTGTGACTTACGACGACCTGCCGCCTTTTGCCCCCGGGAACGTAAAATTGAGCAACCCGTCGCAGATATCGGTGGGTGACATTGTGGTATATCCAAACCCGTTCAATCCGGCCACGGCCATAGGCGGTGTGCTTAAATTTGCGAACCTGCCCAGGGGGACGAAAATAGCCATATACACCATAAGCGGAGAGCTTGTGACGGATTTCAACCCCAAATCGGCCTTTGCCTACTGGGACGGGAAAAATATCAGCAGGAAAATGTCCGCCGCGGGCATATATTATTACGTCCTGAAATACAACAACGACCAGTCAGTACTCACCGGGAAAATATTCCTGATAAAGCAGTAATCCAAGTCGGTTTTTAAACTATTAAAAATTGACCCTTGAACGGGTTTGTGCTAAATTTATACATTAAGGGCCGCAATAAAGATAATTATATAAAAAAACGGGAGGGAACATGAAAAAACTTTTTTTGTATTTGTTTTTTTTAGTTGCTGTATTTGTCTTCAATGCATTGGTTTTTTCTGATTTTGAAGGAGGACCGGCAAGGCTTCAGGCCCTGGGCGGGCAACAGATAGCCCTGGCCGACGAATCGAACGTCCTGGACCTTTACGGGGCCGGGTTCGCATCGGCGGTTTTTGCCAGGCCGGCGGTTTCATTCGTTGCGCTTTATCCGGAACTTGATCTCATGTAC
This sequence comes from uncultured Spirochaetia bacterium, assembly GCA_964443355.1. Lineage (GTDB taxonomy): Bacteria > Oederibacteriota > PGYV01 > PGYV01 > Palsa-1178 > Bog-1181. Next base: position 40,044 of record CAYUDX010000010.1, on the reverse strand, counting down.
AGCAGCAACGTGGATAACTCGGGCAACAAGGATACTGAAACGCTGTTTGGCGGAGGCACGGGCGCTGATTTCCAGTCGAACGACGGAGTACAGTTGTTCCTTTCTCAATCATCGGTTCTTGTAATAAAACCGATGTATTCAATTATAGGCGGCGAGGAAACATACACTCCAGGCAGTGACAAAGATAATTACATCAACTCGCTGCCCGGCGGTGAAGTAAGCTTTGCACAGAAATTCGGTTCGAATCTTTCTGCATCCATTACAGGCGGATTTTTGAGGCAGGATTATTTTGATACACCCTCGACGGACAATAAGTTCCAGCATTATATTGATAAAATAGAATACGAGCTTTCCGTGACGCTGCTGCCTGCGCAAACCGATGGATGGACTTTTTCCTGTTCGGCTGGAAACATAACATCGATGATATTTTCGGTTCTTCCCAGCATTGATTTTGGAGTTAATGAGAACGAAATAACCTACCAATTGGCCCCTTTCTGGCTCTTTAATTCACATTCTTATGAAAAATATGATTACACACTTACTACGGAAGAGGATTATAAGGATTTAATAGTGAGCGGTGAAAGAATAAACCTTGGCGCGGCGCTTGGCGGGTCAAAAGACCTTCAGTTCGATATCAAGGCCGGTGCAATCGTGGGAATGGGGATCGTGGAAAAATCCAGGACGGTTACAACGACAAAATCTACGGGGAACAAAGTCACGGTAAACGATCCCGACCAAACGGAATTTTCCAACGGGAACGGCTTTGACTGCAACGCCGGTCTGAGATCCGTCATAGGCGGTGTCACTTTCGGTATAAAAGCCGACGAGACCCTTATAAACGGGAATATTACCGGGGGGAATGAAGACATAAATATAGCCGACGTTTCGGCAGGCCCTGTCTTTGGCGGAAAAGGTTTCCTTATACCCGTGGAATTGTTTTATGAAGAATATTCGTCTGTTTCAAAATCATCGCCGGATGAAAATTTTGGAATGATGTATGACATGGGGATAAGGGCGGGAAATGAGATCGCACTTAGTGGAACAATGAGCTTAAGATATGGTGTTGATTTTATGGCCGCTGCCGAATACGATCAACGGAAAACAAACGGAATCGTGGTTGATGAAAGCGGTCCCGCCGGGTCCGGCGGCAATCCGTGGCTGATGCAGATAGGCTACAACGCCGGAATGGGTTTTACCGGAAAGACTTATGAATGCAATGTCGGGATAAGCGTGGCGCCCCAGTGGTCGAGCCCGAAAGACAGTTCGTTGACTTCGGATACCGTAATAAACGCAAAGATATACTCGGACCTTAGAATATTTTTGTAAACGGCAAAAGTCCCAAAGACGGGGCATGGATGAACGCCATGCCCCGTCTTTGTTCCCGTATTTAAATTTTTCTGATATAATACTAACTTTCCAAAAGTTATCCTGTGTGATATAATTAAACCCGTTGCGTAAAAAACATGCGGGAGAATCAGATGAAAATAGGTATTGCCGGAGGCGGGTTTGCCGGCCTGACGGCGGCTTACAGGCTGTCAAAAGAGGGCCACAGCGTCGAGGTTTTTGAGAAAGAGGGGATACTGGGCGGGCTTGCGAACGCCTTTGATTTCGCGGGGGCAAAACTCGACAAATTTTACCGCCATATTTTTTCCAGCGACACCGAAATAATATCTCTCATAGAAGAGCTCGGGCTAAAGGACGACCTTTTATGGCTCGAATCAAAAATGGGTTTTTATTTCAAAGGCACGGCCTATCCTTTTTCCACCCCACTCGACATCCTTTTCAAGTTCAGGGCGCTTTCGTTCGTCGACAGGGTCAGGTTGGGGCTCATGACCGTGTATCTTACAAAAGTAAACAACTGGAAAAAATACGAAAAGATAACCGTTCGGGAGTGGGTCGAAAAATTTGCCGGAAAGAAAGTCTACGAGGTTGTGTGGGGCCCACTGCTGAAGCAGAAATTCGCCGAGCTTTCCGATTCGATATCCATGACCTGGCTCTATGGAAGAATACACTCGAGGGTGGTATCCCGCAAGAATGGCGGCATGAAGGAATACCTGGGTTACATGAAAGGCTCGTACCAGAAACTAATAGACAGACTTGAATCCGCGATAAAGGCGAACGGCGGCGTCATAAGGACCGGCGAAGCCGTGACAGGCGTGGTCATAAAGGACAAAAAAGCCGGCGGTTTTAAGACACCGTCGGGAGAACATGCGTTCGATGCGGTGCTGCTTACCATGGCGCCCGATTTGCTTTCAAAGATCGCCGACCTTAATGACGCGGGGCTCAACGAAAACATAAAAAAATTAAAATATTTCGGGGCCATGGACCTTGTGCTTAGGATGAAAAAGTCCGTCAGCCCTGTTTACTGGATGAACATAGCCGACCAGGAAAGCCCCTTCGTGTGCGTTGTCGAACACACCAACCTGGTGCCGAAGGAATGGTACGGCGGGGACACCATAGTTTATATAGGCAAATATCTTTCAACGGAATCGGAGCTCTACAGGGCTGACAACGAGTCGGTGAAGGCCCGCTTTTTTGCGTACCTCAAAAAAATATTCCCTGCATTCGACGAAAGCGACGTGATCGAGTCGAGGATATTCAGGGAACCCTTTTCACAGCCGGTGGTATTGAAGGAACATTCGAAGATAATGCCGCATTATGCCACGCCGGTAAAAGGGCTTTACCTGGCAAATATGTCCATGATCTACCCCGAAGACAGGGGCATGAGCTACAGTGTCAGGCTCGGCAATGAAGTGAGCGCGATAATTTCCGGGGATTTGAAACCACAATAGCACCAATGGGGACAGGAGGATTTATAAATGAGGATTTCTGCTTTCTTTCCGGCGTACAATGAAGAGGCTAATATCGTAACGCTCGCGGAAAAAACATCAAAGGTATTATCCGGCATATGCGAGGATTACGAGGTGATAATCGTTAACGACGGGTCAAAGGACAAGACCGCGGAGGTTTCGGCCGCCCTTGCTTCCCGCGACAGGCATGTCGTGGCCCTCAACCATGAAAAGAACAGGGGTTACGGCGCCGCCGTAAAGACCGGCATGTACGCCTCCAAATTCGAATGGGTGTTCTTTACCGACGGGGACGGTCAGTTCGACGTCGGTGAAATACCCCTGCTGGCGAAGCTCACCGACAAATACGATTTGGTGAACGGTTTCAGGATAAAAAGGGCCGACCCCTTCATGAGAAAACTGAACGCTTTTGCATGGGGAACGATGGTAAAATTCCTTTTTAATTTTCGTGTGAAGGACGTTGACTGCGCCTTTAAGCTGATAAAAAAAGAGATACTGGACAGGGCCAGGATAGAATCCGAGGGGGCGCTGGTATCCACCGAACTTCTGGCCAAGGCAAAAAAGATGGGTTACAGGATAGGCGAGGTGGGCGTACACCATTATCCGCGCACCGCGGGAACGCAGACCGGGGCAAAGCTCGGGGTAATATTAAAGGCGTTCGGCGAATTGTTCAAACTTTACGGGAAGATACAAAAATGGGGAAAATAATAAAGTCGGCGCTGGCGATCGTGCTCCTTTTTTCCGCCTCTGTTTTCGGGGCGGGGCTCACGGCGCTGGATATTTTGACCACGGACACAGGCATCAGGGCAATTGCCATGGGCGGAGCATATACCGCCGCCGGCAACGACCCCGAATCCATAGATTACAACCCGGCCGGGCTCGCGCAGATAACCTCGGCCGAGGCGAAGGCTTTCTACGACAGGGGGCTCACGGGGGTTGTGGACCTGGAAATGTTCAACGCCATATACGCCCAGCCGCTGGAGACGGAATTCCTTGAGGGTTATCTTGCGGTGCAGGGGATTTACAGGGGCGTTCCCGGTGTCATGAACCCTGACGCGGAACCAACTGTGGACAGCAGCGGGGCTTCGGTCCCGGCCGCGGCCGTGGCCTTCAGCGAAACGTTATTAAAGGCGACTTACGCATTTAACGCGGCGAAGACGAACTGGCTGAGCGGTGATTTTACGAAAAACCTTAACATGGGAGTGTCTCTCAGCCTGGCCATGGAACAGATCGGGCCTTTCAGCGGATCCACCCTTGAAATGGACGCAGGCGCGCAATACCTGGTGCCAAACACCTCAATAAGGCTCGGAGCGTCCATAATGAACCTGGGACTCAACGTAAAGGTGATAAACGATTCGGCCCCGATACCGCTGACCATAAGGCTCGGCGCCGCTGATACATTCAAGATCGACAAGAATAATATGTTGCTGGTTTCGGCGGACGCCATCCAGGATGTTTATGATTACACGAGGTTCGCCGTGGGCGCGGAAGACAGGGTAATGAATGTTTTTGCCATGCGCGTCGGATACAACACCAGCCTTGATACGCGCAACGCATCCTATCTTTCGGCGGGCTTCGGCGTCATTTTGAAATTGCTGGATTATACGGCCGCAATTGATTACACATACAGGATGGAAATGTACGACGCTTTTGCGTCGTTTTTGAGCGACAATTATTTCGGCCTCGGGGTAAAATTCTAGAAGGACTGCTTCCTGAAAATAGTTGAAATTTCCGGGATTTTGTATTATCATATTTTCGTTAAGGGGTATAATAATCAGGAGGAATAAATGAAAAAAACAACGATCTTATCGATGGCTTTTGTCCTTGTTTTCTTTTCAATGACCCTGGCAGCATGGACCAGCTGGGAAGATTTTAACGCATATAAGGACGCAAAAAAAACAGCCTCTGAAGCCGAAACCGCCGGCGATACCACCACGGCAGTGCTGAATTACAAGAAAGCGGCCGACCTGGCGGGAAAATCAGCCACAAAGGACATCCAGGCATGGCAGTTGAACAATGCCGGGTTTGTGCTGGTAAAAAGGTTCAAGGAGCTCGTGGCCTATGACGAAAAGCTTGCCAGGCTTACGGAGATGAAGCCCTCAAAGGAAAAACTCGCCCTGCAGAAGGAAATGGCCAACATGTATTCCTTTAAAATGGACCTCCTTACTGAAGCAAAAAAGTTTTTGGAGCCGGGCAAGGCGCTGAACGGCGGGGAAGAGCCTACGAAGATGATACAGTCAAATATAGATTTTATCGGCTGGGTGGAAAATTTTATAAAGGAAAACACCCCGGGAGACAAGGCTGACCCGGAAAACAACGGGGTCGCAAAGGGGACAACTGTCACATCAATGGCAAAATAAAAACATGGCATAAAACGCAAAGGGCCGGCGTAAAGCCGGCCCTTTGCGTTTTATTATAATGCGTTATTATATGGACATATGAGCCTTTTTCCGGGTGCTGCGTCTAAATTTAAAAGATGGACGCAGGGCCCTCCAAAAGCCTCATATGTCCATATTTCAAAGTGTAAGGCGGTTGTTGCAATTTAAACGGCTCGTCCGCCGAAGCTAATAAGAGCGGAGGCGGAACGACGGCCTATAAAAAATCCCCGCCCACCCGTCAGCTTATTTTTCATAATTAATTGTGAATTGATAAAAGGGACATATGTGCTATAATATTAAAAATAATTTCTTTGAAAGGCGGACAATTTGGACATTTACGGAATTTTTATTCAGATAGTCGTGCTCGTTTTCTCGGTCATCGTCCATGAGGTGAGCCACGGGTTCGTAGCATACAAGCTCGGCGACCCGACGGCAAAGGATATGGGCAGGCTGACCTTGAACCCGCTGCCGCATATCGACCCTTTCATGTCGATCCTGATGCCGGCTTTCCTGATATTTTCACACGCCGGGTTTATAATAGGAGGGGCGAAGCCTGTGCCCATAAATCCCATGTATTTCAGGCACCACAGGAGGGATATTATGCTCACCAGCCTGGCCGGGCCGGGATCCAATCTTCTTCTGGCCCTTGTTTCGGTCCTGCTGCTGAAGATAACCCGGATGGTGCCGGTGCTCGAGGCTTCGGCCTTTAATATGCTTTTTTTTTACGGCATAGTGATAAACGTCGGGCTTGCTCTTTTTAACCTTCTGCCGATACCGCCGCTTGACGGCAGCAAAGTCCTTGTTTTCTTTCTGCCGCCGAAGGCCGAGATAGTTTATTACAGGCTGGAACCTTACGGGATATTTATCCTCATCGGGCTCATGATGATAGGCGGATTTAATGTTTTTTTTGCGCCGCTTTATACTTTTGTCATCAAACTTTTCAGCCTGATGCTTTAAAAAAATGCGGAGGACCAAATGAAGACCGTTCTGTCGGGTATGCGGCCCACTGGAAAACTGCACCTGGGTCATCTTGAAGGAGTATTGAAAAGCTACGTTGAAATGCAGGACTCATATAAGGCATTTTATATGGTGGCCGACTGGCACGCGCTGACAACCAATTACGAGAAGCCGGAAATGACCGGGGAGAATACAATCGAGATGTTCAAGGACTGGCTCTCGGTTGGGATATCTCCTGACAAGGCCGTGATGTTCGTACAGTCGGCGGTAGTGGAGCACGCCGAGCTTTTTCTCCTGCTGTCCATGCTCACTCCGGTGCCATGGCTCGAGAGGAACCCGACTTACAAGGAACAAAAGCAGGAATTGACCGGCAGGGACCTTTCCACATTCGGATTCCTGGGTTATCCGGTGCTTCAGGCCGCGGACATACTTGTATATATGGCGCAGGCCGTGCCGATAGGAGAGGACCAGAGGCCGCACCTGGAGCTTACCCGCGAGATAGCCCGCAGGTTCAACCACCTTTACGGCGATTTTTTCCCGGAACCGCAGGAGATGCTGACAAAATTCCCGAAACTCCCGGGCATTGACGGAAGGAAAATGTCAAAGAGCTACAACAATGCGATATATTTGACCGACGACGAGAAAAGCGTGAACGAAAAGGTATCAAAAATGTTCACGGATCCGGCAAAAATCAAGAAGAACGACCCGGGACATCCGGAAAAATGCGTGGTGTGCGCTTTCCACAGGATATATAATACGGCGGCATGCGAGATAGTGGAATCGGAATGCGTAAGCGGGTCGCGCGGCTGTGTTGACTGCAAGAAACAGGTCGCTGTGAGGATAAACGAACGCCTGGCTCCCATAAGGGCGAAGCGCGCAGAGATAGACAGGGATCCTGAGAGGATAAAAGCTTTGATCGCAGCCGGGAACAGCGCGGCTAAAGCCGCGGCCGGGGAAACGATGAAGAACGTAAGGAAATTGATGAAACTGGCTTAAAATTATAAAGGCGGAAAAACATGGCTGAAGAAGATTATCAGTTAAAGCTGGCTGTATTCGAGGGTCCGTTCGACCTGCTTTTGTACCTTATAAAAAAGAACCAGATAGACATTTACGACATACCCATAGCAAAAATAACCGAAGAATACATCGGCTACCTTGAAATGATGAGAACAATGAACCTGGACGTGGCCAGCGAATTTATCGTCATAGCGGCGACCCTCATTTACATAAAGGCCAAAATGCTGCTGCCCAGGGACGAACTGCTTGAGGCCCAGGAAGAGGACCCCAGGATGGAGCTTGTTCAGCACCTCGTGGAATACTCCATGTTCAAGGAAATATCGGAAAAAATGAGGATATACGAGTCCAAGAAAAGGGACCTCTTCGAGCGCCTTTACCCGCTGAACGTGGCCAAGGAGGACCAGGAACTTTCGCTGGACGTTTACGCCCTTGTAAAGGCCATGGACTCGGTGCTGGACCGCCTGAAGGAAAGAAAGACCGTGGTAATCCCGGGAGAGCGCATGCGCGTCAAGGACAGGATATATGAAATAATCGACAAACTGCGTGCGGCAAGCGAGGCGGTGAGCTTTTTTGAGATGTGCGCCCGGAACAACGACAGGCTTTATATAATATCGCTTTTTCTCGGGATGCTGGAGCTCCTGCGTCTGAAAATAATAAGCGTCAACCAGGACGAACTTTTTACGGACATTTACATTTATCTGAAGAACGATGATTTTGATTCCGCTATCCTTCAAAATATGGGTGAATAAAAATGAGACAGGAAGAACTTGACAGGACCATACAGGCTCTGCTTTTCACCTCGGACAAGCCGCTTGCCGGCGGGGTTATCGCCGGGGTTATGGAAATAAAGGAAAAGGAAGTCGAACAGGCCGTCGAACGCATAAATTCGCACCTGCACGAGACAGGCTCTCCCGTGTCTGTCAGGCAGATAGCCGGAGGATATGAATTTTTGACCCTGCCTGAATACGCGCCGCACATAAAAAAACTTTACAAGAACAGGTTCATGACCAGGCTCTCAAGGCCGTCCCTCGAGGTGCTGGCCATTATCGCCTACAAGCAGCCCATCACAAAGCAGGAAGTGGAATCCATCCGCGGAGTCAATTCCGACGGGGTATATCACACCCTGCTGGAGAGAAAGCTCATAAAGATCGCGGGAAGGAAAGAAGCGCCGGGCAGGCCGCTGTTATATTCCACCACGAAGGAATTCCTCCAATATCTCGGGATAAATTCGATGGACGACCTTCCCAAGATCGAGGAGATAAAATCTATACTCGAAAAAGACGAGTTTGTCGAAAGCTGGGAGGACAGGATAGAAGTGGCCAAAAACCAGGCGCAGTTCCAGTTCGACCCTGAAGAGGGGAAACAGGCACCCGCCGTAAAGGTAACAACACTGGAGGAGGACCTAAAAGCCATGGAAAACGATGAAAAAACCGCAGATGAAAGCCTTGGAGCGGAAGGCATAAAGGAAGAAGACAAGGATGAAGAGACCGTCAAAGCGGGCCCCGACGATCCGGACGGTGAAGACGGCGATGAAAATGATGATGATGAAGAGGATGACGACGAAGACGGGGACGACGAAGAGGATGATGACGACGATGATGATGAGGAAGAAGAAGAGGATGGGGACGAATGAGGAACAATAAAAAGACTGCTCCCGGCGGGCAGTCAAAACCCAAGCAGGATGAACTGCACGGGAACGGGATGAAATTGCAGCAGTATATCGCCCATGCCGGTATAACTTCCAGGCGCAAGGCCGAGGAATATATCAGGGAGGGAAGGGTCACGGTCAACGGCGCCGTTGTGAAAGACGTGACCGCCAGGGTAAACCAGGCAAAGGACCATGTAAAGGTCGACGGCTCCCTTATCAGGCAGGAAGAAAAAATATACATAGTAATGAACAAACCGGAAGGATGCATAACGTCGGTCTCCGACGACAAGGGCAGGCCGACCGTCGTGGACCTTTTGAAGTCCACAATAAGGGAAAGGATATATCCGGTGGGAAGGCTTGATTTTAACACTTCCGGGGCGCTTCTGCTCACCAACGACGGCGATTTTGCAAACAGCGTGATGCACCCAAGCTTTGAAATAGAAAAAAGGTACACCGCAAAACTTCAGGGAAGGATAAGCAGTTTCGCCTTGAACAGGCTGAAAAAAGGGGTTAAAATAGGCGATGACCGCAGGTTCGTCCGGCCCGCGGACGCGGGGCTTTATAAACGCAACGACTCCAACGACGTGGTTTATGTCGTCATAAGGGAAGGAATGAACCACCAGGTAAAAAAGATGCTCGAGGCGGTCGGAGCCTCGGTTGTCAGGCTGCGAAGGGAGAACGTTGGAAGGATAAACGACAAGGGATTATCGGCGGGTCAGTGGCGTTACCTGACGCCTGAAGAGATAAAATACTTCAAAAGGGGCAAATAGCAGATGGAAAATCTCGGCAAATACAGGAAGGCAATCGATGCGCTGGACCTGAAAATCGTCGCGCTTTTGGCCAGGCGCGCCGCCAACTCGAAAAAAATCGCCGGGATAAAGGGTGGCATTGGAAAAAAGGTTTATGATCCGGCCAGGGAGGTCGAGGTATTAAGGAACGTACTCGGCGCCAAAAAAGGCTACCTTTCGAACGAGGGGCTTAAGGCCATATACAACGAGATCCTGTCCGAGTCGAGAAAGCTCCAGAAAAAAATGAGCGTGGCTTATCTCGGGCCGGTGGCCTCGTATTCGCACGAGGCGGCCATGAAACATTTCGGGAAGCAGACGGACTACATCCCCATGAATTCCATAAAAGAGGTATTTGAAGAAGTCGAAAAAGGCAATGCGGATTACGGCTGCGTGCCCATAGAGAATTCCACCGAAGGCGCGGTCAATTATTCGTTCGACATGTTCGCGGATTCCGACCTTAAGATATTTTCCGAGACCATGCTGGACATACGCCACTGCCTGTTATCCAACGAGGCTTCTCTAAAAGAGATCAAAACCGTTTTCATACACCCGCAGACGCTCGGCCAGTGCAGGGGATGGCTTGAATCGAACCTGCCGGGCGCGGCGTTAAAGGAAGCTTCCAGCAACTCCAAGGCGGCCCTGCTCGCTTCGGGGCAGAAAGGCTCGGCCGCCGTGGCCGGGGCCATGGCCGCGGAAATATACGGCCTCAAGATACTCGCCGCGTCGATCCAGGACATGACCGATAACATAACAAGGTTCCTGATACTGGGCACTGAATCCTCCAGAAGAACGGGAGACGACAAGACGTCCATCATGGTCTCCATAAAGGACAGGGTCGGCGCGCTTTTCCTGCTCTTGAAACCCTTCACAACGCACGGCCTTAACCTGACAAGCATAGAATCCAGGCCTTCCAGGAAGAAAGCCTGGGATTATTATTTTTTTGTGGATTTTTCCGGACATAAGGACGACGCAAAGGTAAAAAAATCCCTGGCCGAGGTGGAAAAGCACTGCGGCGCGGTGAAAATACTGGGATCATACCCAAAGTTCTTACGATAAAAACACGTTCCAGCAACTTTTTGGTTTTGAATTTTAAATTTTAGAAAAGGAGTTACCATGGCCAGATCCGACCTTTACAAAAAAGCCGGCGTTGACATAGACGCGGCGGCGTTCGCCCTGAAAAAAGCCAAGGCTTTCATCAAATCCACTTTCAACAAAAATGTCGCGACGGACATAGGGACCTTCGGCGGGGTCTATAAGATATCCAGGGATAAATTCCTTGTTGCCTCCACCGACGGCGTGGGGACAAAGCTAAAGATAGCCCAGCGGCTTGGCATCCACACGACGGTGGGCGAGGATATAGTCAACCACTGCACGAACGACATACTTGTGATGGGCGCGAGGCCCCTGTTTTTCCTCGATTACTTCGGCACAGGAAAACTCGACGGCGGCGTGCTGGTCAAAGTGATCCGCGGGCTTTCAAAGGCATGCAGGGAGAACGGCTGTGTGCTCATCGGCGGAGAGACGGCTGAAATGCCGGGCATTTATAAGAAAGGCGACTACGACCTTGTGGGGACCATAGTCGGAGAGATAAACGACGGCAGGATAATAACAGGTGAGAAGGTAAAACACGGGGACATCATCCTTGGGCTCTCTTCGGTCGGGCTTCACACGAACGGTTTTTCGCTGGCAAGAAGAGTTTTTGACGGCGCAAAGATGCCATATTCTTCAGGGATAAAGGAGCTCGGCACGACGCTCGGGGCCGCCCTTTTGAAACCGCACAGGTCCTATCTTAATTCGGTATTTCCGGCAATTGAAAAGTATTACGGATACATACACGGCATCGCGCATCTGACCGGAGGCGGATTTTACGACAATATAAACAGGGTCCTGCCCGGAAACTGCGACGCGGTGTGCCTGCGCGGCACGTGGCCGGTCCCCCCGATATTCGGCCTTATACAAAATACAGGCAATGTGGGCTGGCAGGAAATGCACAGGGTCTTCAACATGGGCATCGGAATGACGCTCATCGTCGACAAATCCAGGGCAAAAGAGATAAAGAATTTTACGGCAAAAAAAGGCGAGAAAGTCTTTGAGATAGGGCAGATAATAAAAGGAACCGGGAAAGTCATCGTCGAATAGCCCGGATTGCTTAAAATCCTTGTTATATATGGGAAAAATAAATGCGGTCCGGGAATTTTTTCAGGAACTTTCATCGCAACGTATTGTCTAAATTTACGGAGATGGGAAAGAGTCATTAAATAAAGCTCCCTCACCTTTTAGATAATACTCTTTCTCCATCTCCGTTTTATTTGCCCCGGTTAATTTCCGGAACCGGATGTTTTTGTTTCCTCGTCAAAACCAAATCCATAACTGATGTTTAGCGACCACAATCCCAGGCTCTTATACTGCCTGTCAAGCGAGTACTGCCCGGTAAAAGCCGGGTTTATTTTCACCCCGGCCACGGTATAGCTTAGACCCAGGGTTCCGGCAAGCGCGGTGAAAGAGCTTGTGTAACCGTTCTCGCCGAAATTATATCCCGCGTTCAGGGCGCCATTTATGCCTATGCCGAACAATTCGAGCTCCTGGGATACGCCGATTTCGGAATAACCGCCCCTGCCGTAAACAGGGTCGAAATAAAAAGAAACGTACGGCTTGGCCGGCACGTCGACGCTTAAAGTGCCGAAAAGTTCGTTCGACGTGTAAAGAGCGGACGGATGGGTGTATATCCAGAATCCGGATGATACGGAAAAAAGCGGTACGAAAGGGAGATTGTCCGTGAAAGAAATCCTGTAATCCGATTCCGTAAGTTTTCCCGTGTCAAAGGTGTAAGACCCCCACCAGTCCAGTGTGAATTTATTGAGCCCGACGGAAACGCCCGGCTGGAATACCGGGGTGTCGGATAAAAGCTGGCCTCTCCATAGGTACCTTCCGTCGAAAGCGCCGTAAACGCTGCCGGAAATTCCCGAAAAAAGCTGTGCGGCAGAGGCGAGAACAACGATTGCCAGAAGGGCTGAAAAAAGAACGGGCTTCTTCATTTGAACCTCCATTTTATATGGATCGCATCAATTACTGATAATATACCATGCTAAAGAGCGCGGGTCAATAAAAGCCCGGGCCTGCGGACTAATAAATCTTGATAATAGCCCTTTGAGGCTGTATAATTTATATTAAATTAAACAGGCGGAAAATAATGAAGAAAAAGATAATAAGATCAGCGGCTTTTATTTCAATTTTGATAGTCTTGTTTGCCGTGGGTGTCACGGCGTTCCATCATCATGCCCGCGTGGAAGACAACGACCACTGCGAAATATGCTCGTTTATAATGACATTCAGTACGGCTGTCATGCCGGCCGCGGTTTTGTTCCTTGCGGCTTTTGTGCTTTGCGGCACAATAATAATATCAAAACTCAGGATACGCTCGGAACAGGTAATATTTACCCCATCCCGCTCTCCCCCTTTTATACTGCGATAACCTATTCTTTTTACCACAGTATATAATATAAGGAGAGATCAATGAAAACAAAACCGTTATATTTATTTATATTGTTATTTTTATTCGCTTCCGGTGTTTTTGCAGACGACGCCCTTACGGGCGGCGCGAAAGTCGGCCCCATCGCCCTTCCCGACATAAGCCTCATAGGGAATATTATCGGCGACTGGAACCAGGACACAAACAGGGTGACTTTCGGCATGGACGAGCTTGAAATGGTGGTGGCGGGATACATCTACCCGCAGGTAAAAGCCGACGCGGTTCTGTCAATGAGCCAGAGCGGGCTTGAAATAGAGGAGGCTTACGCGGACTTTCTCAGCCTGTTCGACGTTTTAAGCCTGAAAGCCGGTAAAATGAAGATAGAGTTCGGCAAGATAAACATCCTTCACAGCCACGTCTGGCCGTACGCCGACACCCCGCTCATAATAAATAATTTTCTTGCCGGGTCTCTTTCCGAGAACGGCGCATCGATCGGCATTGTCCTGCCGCTTCCGATATTTGTTAAATCGGAGACAGGGCTGTACAACGTGGAACCCGGAGTCTCCGGAGGAACTGGCACACTGCAGCTCGCTCAGGAGCTGTACACGGAAAGGCTCTCGGCATCCTTCGACCCCACGGATGATTCGGACCTTGAGATCGGGGCCTCGGGCGCGGTTTCAAAGGGCTCGGATTATCCTTCTTCCAGGGATGACGTCGAGCTCGCCGGAGCGGATTTAACCCTTAAAATGTGGCCGGTAAATTACAGCCGTTTCCTTTTGCAGGCCGAGGCCATGTACATGAAAAGGGAACAGACGCAGACCGGCGGCCTGCTCGATGATATTGAAAGGTGGGGAACCTATGTTTACGCAGGGTATACCTTCAACAAATTTGTCGACCTTGGCGCACGCTACGACTGGTCCGAAGATGCCGTGGCCCAGTTGACAAAAGAGTCCAAAATATCAGCCATATTCACCTACAGGATGTCCGAGGCGACTTTCGCAAGGCTGCAATATGGCTATACGCCGGAAAACAAATCAAATGAAGTCCTGCTGCAGTTCGTGTACGGCCTGGGGCCGCACACGCACCCGCTGCAATAAAAAAGGAGAAGGAAAATGAAAAAATTATTCATGTTATCGCTGGCACTGTCGCTGCCCTTCGCGGTCTTTGCCGGGCAGATTAATATCGTTGCCAGTTCAACCGACATCGCCGACATAATGAAAGCCGTTGCCGGCGACAAGGCAAACGTGGAATGCCTCATGAAAGGGACGCAGGACCCGCATTCCGTTGAGCCCAGGCCTTCAATGGTGGTAAAGGTAAGGAACGCCGACATAATGGCGGTGGTAGGCATGGATCTCGACATGTGGGCGAACAGCGTAATTGAAGCCTCCAGGAACTCGAAGGTTTCAAAAGGCGGGGCCGGTTATCTCGACATGTCGGAAGGCATCGACAAGCTCGATGTTCCCGAAGGAAAAATAGACGCCAGGCTCGGGGACGTGCACATTTACGGCAACCCCCATTACCAGCTCGACCCGAAGAACGGGATAATCATGGCGGACGAGGCGCTTAAAAAGCTGGTGGAATTCGACCCGGCCGACGAAAAATATTTTCGGGCAAACCACGATGCTTTTGTCAAAAAGCTCGGCGACGGCATCGGGCGCTGGAACAAAATGATGGAGCCTTTAAAGGGCAAGAAGCTGGCCGCTTCACACAGCTGCCTTCTTTATTTTTTCAATGCCTTCGGCATCAAGCAGGCGGGGTACATCGAATCAAAGCCCGGAATACCGCCTTCGCCCTCTGAGGTCATTGCGCTGGAAAAGAAGATAAAGGATGACGGTGTCAAAGCCGTGCTTGTTGACCAGTTCTTTGATATGTCCGAACCGGAAAAAATATCCGCGGATACGGGCGCGAAAACCGTCGTGATATCCACCTGCGTGGACGGCCTGAAAGGGACGGAAGATTACATCAAACTTTTCGATTACGACGTAAAAACCGTTCTGGATGCCGTAAAATAAAACAAGAACCCGGGGCGGGCGATAAGCCCGCCCCGTAATTTAAAGGAGCCTAAAATGTTCGATCTTTTGCTGTGGCCGTTCATCGCCTGCGTCGTCCTTACCGGCATACATGCCTACCTCGGGATGCATGTCATAAAACGCGGCGTCATATTTGTCGACCTCGCCCTGGCGCAGACCGCGGCATTGGGCACGCTTGCGGGTTTTGCTTTCGGAATAACAATGCATTCGGGGGCCTCTTACCTTATATCGCTCGGCTTCGCGCTTGCAGGCGCCCTGTTTTTTGCCTGGGCAAGGCCGCTTGAAAAAATAGTGCCGCAGGAGGCCGTCATAGGGATAACTTACGTTTTTGCGGCCGCCGCGGCCGTGCTTATCCTGTCAAAGGCCCCTTCCGAGGCGGAGCACATAAAGGACATGCTCGTGGGCAACATTCTTTTTGTAAAGCCGGAAGAGGTGTTAAAAACCGCGGTGCTTTACAGTGCCATCGGGGCGTTCCATTTTATCTTCAGGAAAAAATTCTGGCTCGTGACCGACGACTGCGACGAGGCCTGCAGGGAAAAGATCAACATACCCTTCTGGGATTTCCTTTTTTACGCCTCTTTCGGGGCCGTGGTCACGTCGTCGGTCGGCATAGCCGGGGTATTGCTTGTGTTTTCCTATCTGATCATACCGGCAATATGTTCCACAATGCTCGCAAAATCCCTAAAGAACAGGCTCCTCATTTCCTGGGGTCTGGGAATAGCCTGCAGCCTTGGAGGCATGGCGCTGTCGGTTTACAAGGACCTTCCCACCGGCGCGTCTATAGTCGCGGTCTTCGGGATAATGTTCGCCTTGTTTCTTGCGGGGAAATCAATTATGATGGGAAGAAGAACGGCAGAATAGAAAGGGACAACACGGTGATAAAATGAACATACTCGAGATCAGGAACATCAAAAAGAGTTTTCGCTCGCCCGAAGGCGGGACAAACGAGGTCATAAATATCGGAAGTTTCGACATCGGGCAGGGCGAGCAGATCGCCATGGCCGGCGAGAGCGGCTCGGGAAAGACGACCTTTCTCAATATAATCGCGGGGATACTGCGCGCGGACGAGGGGAGCATAAAACTTGCCGGCGAGGACATCGAACAGCTTACCGAGGGAGGGCGCGACATTTTAAGGGCGCGCACCATGGGATATATTTTTCAGACATTCAACCTTTTGCAGGGCTATACGGCAATGGAGAACGTGATGCTCGGGATGATGTTCGGCCCGGGCTCCGACCGTGCAGTCGCTGCATCCCTGCTGGAACGTGTGGGGCTGAAGGATTATTTCAATTATTTGCCCAGGCAGATGTCTGTTGGGCAGCAACAGCGCGTGGCTGTGGCGCGGGCGCTTGCAAATCATCCCAAGCTCGTGCTTGCGGACGAACCCACCGGGCACCTTGACCACAGGCGGGCGATGGAATCCCTCAACCTGATAAAAGACATATGCAGGGAAAAGGGGGCGGCGCTTTTGCTGGTCAGCCATGACCGCGACGTGCTTGCGAGTTTTGATTTGGTGAGGGATCTGGGCTCCATTAATAAGGCGGGCAGGCAGGTGGAAAACATTGTTTAAGAACATAAAAAATCTTTTTTTCATAGTCGGACACAGCATGAGGCAGCATTTTCTTTCCACTGTAATAACCATGCTTTCCGTGGCGATGGCCGCCGGACTTACAATGTCTGTATTTTCAATGCAATACCAGACGCGCACGGCTTTTACCGGCGGAAACGCGGGATTTGACGCCGTGCTCGGGGCAAGGGGCAGCCAGCTGCAGCTGGTGCTAAACGCGGTCTATCAGCTGGAAACATCGCCGGGAAATATACCGTGGTCTCTTTACCAGGCCGTAAAAAGCGATCCCAGGGTGAAGCTTGCCATACCGTACGCCGTGGGGGACAACTATTACGGGTACAGGATAGTCGGGACAACCGACGAGATTTTCACGAAATTTGAATACCAGGCCGGGCGCCATTTCACGGTAAGGCCGGGCGGAAGGAATTTTGACCCTTCAAAGAAGGAGGCCGTTATAGGAAGTTATGCGGCTGAAAAAATGGGGTTGAAGGAAGGTTCCGAATTCAGGCCGTATCACGGCCTTTATTTCGACCCTAAGATGCAGCACGAGGAAGTTTTTACGGTAACCGGCGTGCTGATGCCGACCAATACGCCCTCCGACAGGGTCATATGGATACCCATCGACGATGTTTACAGGATGAAAGGGCACGTTTTGCGTGGAAGCGGCACCGAATATACGGCAACGTCGGGCATGGAAATACCGGATTCGGTGAAGGAAGTAAGCGCCGTTATGCTGAAATTCTACAGCCCGCAGGCAGGCTTCATGCTTGATATGGCCATAAACAAACAGGGGCGCGTGGCGACGCTGGCGTGGCCCATAGGAAAAGTAATGGCGGAATTTTTCGACAAACTCGGCTGGGTTTCCAGGATACTGACCCTTGTGGCATATCTTGTCATGCTAGTTGCCGCGGCCTCGATACTGGCCAGCCTTTACAATACCATGAACGAAAGACGCAGGGAATTCGCCATATTGCGCGCGCTCGGCGCGAGGCGTTCGAATGTTTTTTCATCCATAGTACTTGAGGCGACGCTCATAGCCGGGGCGGGCTCCATTGGCGGATATGCCGTTTATCTGGCTGTATTTGCGTTTGCCTCGCTGATCGTCAGACAGCAGACAGGGGTCGTCCTCGAAGTGTTCAGGATGCATTTTTCGCTTGTGGCTGTCCCTCTCGGGATGACCATGCTTGGCGCACTTTCGGGTTTTATCCCCGCAGTCAAGGCATACTCGACCGATGTGTCGAAAAATCTCGACCCCATGTCCTGAAGGAGATTAAAATAATGAAGAAAATAAAAATCTTTTTGATAATGGCACTGTCAGTTTTTACATCGGCGGCGCAGGTATACGCGCATGAGCACAGGGCTCCTCATAACGGCGTGCTTGTGGAGTGCGGCGAGGAATTCGCCCACCTGGAACTTCTGGCGGATCCGGAGGTCGGAAGGCTTACCGGGTATGTACTCGACGGCGAGGCCGAGGAACCGGTTCGTTTGAAACAGGGTTCGATACGCATTGAGCTCAATGTCGGCGGCAAAAAGATATCACTGGCCCTTAAGGCCGTGGAAAGCCCGTTGACCGGCGAGGTAAAAGGCGACACTTCGGAATTTTCCGCCGCATCGGAAAAATTAAAAGGCGTTTCCGCATTTTCCGGTACGGTGGCATTGATAAAAGTAAAAGGCGTCACATTCAGGAACATGAAGTTTGTTTATCCCGGACAGGAAAAGGATAAATGATGAAAAAGTTTGTAAAACATATAAGCCGCGCCGCAATGCTTGTTCCCTTATTCCTGATGTTTGCCGCCGCCGATTGCGCCGCTGCCGAGATCAAGGTGGAGGGAAAAACCATCACGGAAGTAAAAGAGCAGCCATCTCCCGCCGCGGTAAAGGATGCCTACGACCTTAAGGTGGAGTCGATGCCAAACCCGGTAACCGCGTACCCCGTGGCCGACGGAGTCCAGCTGGTGACATGGGAAACGCTGGCGGCATACGATTACGACTCGCCGAGCATGGAGGACCAGAGGTCTGTAAAGATCAGGCAGAAAAAGAAGAAAAGGCCTATCCCTGATTTTATCACGGCGTTAAACGGGACAAAAGTGGCTATCACGGGATTTTTGATACCCGTGGACACTGATGAGACCGGGGAATTTGCAACGGTTTTCGTCATAGTGCGCAGCCAGATGACGTGCTGTTACGGCGTCGTGCCGAAACTCAACGAATGGGTAATGGTTACCATGGAAAAAAACAAGAGGATCAGGGCGGTATCCGACGTGCCCACGACCGTATTCGGGACCCTTGATGTCGGGGAAAAATACGAGGACATGAAAGGCTGGACTCTTTACAGGATGACGGCCGAAAAAACCAGCGTAAAGAAGTACTGACCAAAAAATGTTTGACAAAAACGGACAATCCGGGTATAATATCACCAAGTAAGTGATATATAAGACCTTATGGTTGATGCCATAAAACAAATCGGAGGCATGACATGTTAAAGGAAAAAGTGGAAAAAGTCATAGAGGACCTGAGGAAATTCCTCCAGGCCGACGGCGGCGATATTGAACTGGTCGGCGTGGACGAGGCAAAAGGGGAAGTGCAGGTAAAACTCAAGGGGGCGTGCGCGGGATGCCCCATGGCGCAGATAACCCTTACCCAGGGCGTGGAGGCGAGGATAAAGGAAGAACTACCAGAAATAAAGAAAGTGGTTGCTGTTTAAGAAAAATTCAAAATTTAGAATTTAAAACCAAGAATTACAACTTTTAATATCTGGAATTATATTCAATTGACGGCAAAACAACAACGCCGGCGTTTAATTTGAAGATTTTAAATTGTAATTCTTGGTTTTGGATTTTAACTTTTGACTTTCCCGTCATACAAACCGTGGTTTTCCATAAGGAATTCAACATGGGCCTTAAGCCTCGCAGCCGAATCAAAGGAAAGTTTAAAATCCCTTTTTATCGCCCCGACGTTGAACAGGTACGGATCGTCACCCCAGCCAAGATTTTTCAGCTTGATAACGGATTTTTTCCGGCTTAATCCACGTTTTTTCGCGTATTCAACGGCCCACAGGGCTATCTGCCGCCAGGTGACGAAATTTTTTGCCAGGCCGTAATATGTGCGGTCGCTTTTTGAGCTTTCAAGAAGGCTGGAATATACCTTTGCCAGGTCCCCGGCCCATATGAACTGCGTTCCGTCGTTCTTAATCAGCTCTATTGTTTTGCCCGAGCGCGCCGCCGAACATATATTAAAAAATCTCCGGTCGTTTTCCATGGCGCCGCCAGGGACAACCGGGTCCCCGAAAGTATATCCGGGGCGTATGGTGTTGAACCGTATGTCCTTGTAATAATTTGAATAAGCCGAGAGGAAAAGCTCGACAGAGCCCTTTGCGGCCCCGTAAAAATCGTTCGGCATGAGCCTGGCGGTCTCGTCCAGGGTCTTTGGAAGGCTGCCCTGCGCCGCCGTGGATGATGTGAATATTATTTTTTTTGCCCCGCGTTTAACGGCTATGTCAATAAGTGATACGGAGGCCAGCGTTTCGTTCCTTATCATGTCCGGCCCGGTGTCTCCCCAGCAAAGGGCAATGTGCACAAGGGCGTCGGGCTTTATCATTGCCCTGCCGACGGCGGCCATGTCCTCCATGGGGGCCCGGAGGGCCTTCACGCCCGGAAGTTTCAGCAGCGCCGGGACTTTTTCCGGGTTGCGCGCGAGAATTATTATTTCGTGGCCCTTGCCGCTGAGCTCTTTCACGACATAAGAACCGATAAATCCCGTCCCGCCCGTCACATATATCCTCATTTAAACCTCCATGAATTTTTTTTAATTATAGCATAATGTTTATGAAAAGATATTTGAAATAATAGCGGGTATGTCAGCATGACAGTCGGAACTTTTTTTAAAGCACTGCCGTCCAAGTTTGGCGTGAGGCGACCGGAATAAAGAACCTGAAAATTATAGTTTTACCTTTGCTTTATTTAAACGGTAGTTTTTGTTGGCCGTCAGTGCTTTAAAAAAAGTCCCGCCCGCCATTCCTGAAATTGTCTGGCTGACTGCCGGGCATAAGAAAAAAATATAGTATTTGACAATTTTACATTTGCATATATAATTTGACTCATATAGGGGGCACGTCTTTAATCAGCTAAAAAACCATTGGAGGGGATAAGTATGTCCACGGGAGGACGGAAAACGTATGTCTGTTTTTTCATCCTGGTTTTCCTTGTTATTTGGCGGCAGGCAAAAGCCGAAGGTTTCGAGATCGGGATTTACGGGGGAGCGGCAGCGGCGGCAATGGGGGAATACAACGACAGGATAGCGTCGTTGAACAACTATAATTCATTGCTTGGAGCCTCGCCTTCACTTACAAAATTCACGTATGAGCCGGAGCCTTCACTGATTATTTTGCGCAATTTTGACA
This sequence comes from uncultured Spirochaetia bacterium, assembly GCA_964443355.1. GTDB lineage: Bacteria > Oederibacteriota > PGYV01 > PGYV01 > Palsa-1178 > Bog-1181. Next base: position 18,984 of record CAYUDX010000010.1, on the reverse strand, counting down.
CTTCTTTCGGGCAGACCGCGGTTTATTTAAGGAACGACTGGATAATACTTGAACAGCGCGGAAATGATTCGCGCTGGGCCAACGGCGTGCAGGCGCAGGCGCTGAACGGCGATTTCTCGGCGTTTTATACTTCCGCCGGCGCGAGATATTATTACAAACCGGAAGGAGCCGCGAACCTGGAATTTTACGTGGATGCCGACGCGGGGTTGTGTCACTATTATTCAAATTACGCGACCGAAGTCACCTTCAAAGAGGACGGCGGATTGCAGGACAGCATAAGGAAGGACTGGAAGACCGCAGCACCCGCGGCGTCAATCGGAGCCGGTGGTAACTGGTGGATGGGCGGCGGCATCGGGCTTGCCGTTAGCGCGGGTTACAGGTTTGCGTCGGGCAAGGTGATGCTGTCAATAACGGACCTTGCCGGGCCGGGCGGCACCTCGCAGGGGGAGGACAGCGTGGATTATTCCGGGATATACGCGAACGCCGGGGTGATATTCAGGTTCGGCGGGGACGCGGCCGGGAAAAAGAGCGCGCAGTCCGGGGAGATAGGCGATTCGCAATTCCTTGAAATAACCGGAAAGCTTTACAACGACGCGGACAGGCTGTTCAACGCGGGCCTGCTGAGGAAAGCGCTGGAAAAGAATTCGGAAGCCCTGAAGCTGTCGCCGGACGACGAACGCCTGACGGCCCAGGCGAAAGCCATAAAGGCCGCCCTTGAAAAAAACGCCCCGGTAAACGACGTGGGAACGCTGAAAGAGGAGGCGGAGAATTTCAGACGTTTGAAGCAGTTCCAGAATGCGCGGTTGAGGTACCTTGAGATAAAAGCCATGGAGCCGGAAAATCCATACGCCATTTTTTACCTGAAAAATTTTGACGACAAGGCCGCGCAATACATGCAGAAGGCAAAAAGCGCCGCCGCCGGAAATGAAAATGAAAAGGCCCTCAGGGCGGCGGCAAAGGCCCTGGAGTATTCGCCGGATGACGAAGAGATAAAGGCCGTATACGCTTCCATCGTAAAAAACGGGATGTTAAAGGAGCAGGCGGACAAGATGTTCAACCAGGCCGTGGACCTTTTTGACAAGGGCGAATACGAACAGGCCGCCGAATTATGGAAGGAAGTGCTGAATCTTAACCCTTCCGATTCGGAGGCCAAACAGAACATGGACAGGGCCCTTCAGAAGTCGGGAGAGGACCTGAAGGAAAAATCGCAGGACGCCAAAAAAGCATATGATGAGGCCATGAAGGAATATAAGATCGGGAACATGGACGCGGCCGCCCTTAAATGCGAATATGTGCTGCGCATCGACCCGGACGACCTTGACAGCAGGAAAATGCTCGACGACATAAACAAGGTGAAAGAGGGAGGGGAGAAGCAGGCGCTGCCGAAGCGGTAGGCGGGTGGAATGGTTGACATGTTATTGTGCCCTCGTAGGGGCCGCCCTATGCCATGCACGCCGGAGCTTGCGTAGGCGGGTGGCGGCCCGAAACAGGGCCGCAGTTTCAAGCATGGCAGGCGGGACTTTTTTTATGGCACGTCCGCCCGGTTTTAACTTGAGGCAGACCGGAAGAAAAAACCTGAGAATTATAGTTTTACCTTTGCTTAAATTACACGGTAGTTTTTGTTGGGCGTCCGGCCAAAAAAAAGTTCCGCCTGCCATTTGTACATGTCTTTATATGGCTGGCCGACGGTATAACGCTTAAATAGCTTGATTTTCATGGATAAAAATATTAAACTTACTATATCGTAAAACAAATATCTGGGGAGGCAATATGAAAAAAATGGTCTTAATGGTAATTATGGCATTTGTTATGTCATGCGCGGGGATCTTTGCGGATGTAAGCGTCGCCGGACATGAACTCAATCCGGGCGGGACATACGCCGCGGCGAGCGGGTTCGGGCTCGGCATTATATTTGGCGACAACAACGCGCTTGTATTGAAGTCCTGGATCAACGGCGTGGATGCCATGCAGTATGACCTGGAATACAATGTTTACGGAAAATACGCCGGCATAGGGGTTGCCTACCTCAAACATGATTTCGATATCATCAAGTCCGAGGACAACAAATTCCCGCTTTATTTCGGGTTAAAAGGTTATGCGGGTGTATATAACGGCAAGGATGGCTGCGCCGGGGTCGAAGTTCCGATAGGGATAGACTGGATATTAAAAGACACGCCCCTTGACATTTCTTTTGACGTGGATCCGGGGTTCCAGATAGTCAACCCGTCCGGAGCGAGCAGGTTTGCGTGGGGCGACGGATTCGGAGTAAGGTACTGGTTCAGATAAAACAATATCTTGATTTTGTGGCCGTAAAATATTAGAATTACTGAAAATTTTGAACATTTGGGAGGCAACATGAAGAAAATTGGATTTATTGCATTTTTGCTGGTTGTTTTTTTTGGAGCGGCCGCGTTAAGTTCTTCCGGATATTATCTGGCCGACAGGGGACTGGGCGTGGGAGTAATTTTTGGATCGAATACGGCATTTAGTGTAAAAGATTGGGTAAACAAGTACGACGCGCTGCAATTTGATCTGGGCTGGGATTTTTTAGACGGCGATATTGGAATCGGGGCTGCGTATCTTATTCATAATTTCGATATTATTAAGGTGGAAAACAATAAAGTGCCGCTTTATTTTGGCATAAAAGGTTGGGTTAATATTGATTCCGGAGCAATGGTTGGCATTCAGGTTCCGCTCGGTATTGACTGGATATTTAAGACGGCGCCGATAGACATATTTCTTCAGATTGAACCCGGAATTGAGATATTTCCAAAAACACTGGGCGCAGGCAACGGCGGCATAGGTGTCAGATACTGGTTCAGATAAACAAAATTTAAAAATAAAAAGCCGGGGGCAAAACCCCGGCTTTTTTTATTAGCCCTTTCAGCGCCGTTACCACATCTTATCAGCGCCGCTTTTTAAAAGCTTCCTTAGCTTAAAAAGCGGTTTAATGTCGGCCAGGACAGCGGGATATTTGAGGGCCAGCCTCAGGAATTTTGTAAAATCCTTGTGCCTGTAATCATTTGAATCGAAATATTCCCCCAAAAATAACAGCACTTCCTGCGGCAGGTCAAAACAGCGCGAGGCCAGGTATTTAAGGTCCGGCGATGCAAAGGGCTGTTTATTTATCACTTTTTCATATACCCCGGGGGAATTCGCCTTGCCGAGTTTGACCTCGCCGAAAATGCAGTAGGCGCATATTTTCCCGGATAGCAGCGCCGAATAAATGCCCGCCAGCGTCACCGGGTTGACCAGCCCGGCCGCATCGCCGACGAGAAAGACATTATTGTCGAATATTTTGTCCTTGATGCCGGCGGCCGGTATTTTCCCCCTGCAGAAACCCGCGTGGCCGGACTCTTCCACGCCGAACTGTTTTTTTATGAACCGCCTCAAAAGCTCCTTGTCGGCCACGCATCCTCCTGCGTTTATTTCCTTTGATTTTTCGAAGACCCACATATAGCGGCTCGACGAGGCGTCGTAATAAAAATCAATATAACCGTTCGAATCGTATTTATATGCCGTCTTCGGGAGCTTGTACTGAACCGCGTCCACAAGCTTCCTGCCGTTGTTGAAAAAGAGGGTGTCAATGAGCGATTCCGGGCCGTCGGCTCCTACAAGGTATTTGCATGTAAAATTGGAGTTGTCCGTGGCGACCTCAAATCCGCCCGCGTTCCTTTTTGCGGACAAGACCCTGTGCTTTAAGAACGGCTTCGCTCCTTTTTCCGCGGCAAGGTCGAAGATATATCTGTCGAATTTTTCCCTGTTGATTAGGCAGCCGGGGGAGTTTACCGTCATGTATTTTCCGTTCGGGAAGAATATCCTGAAACCCGGTATTTTTTTGTCGACGTAGGAACCGTGGAATATTCCGGCGGCCTTAAGAGAGGCCTCGCTTACCGCCTCGCCGCAGCACACGGGAAAACCGGGCGACTTGCGGCGTTCCAATATGGCGCATGAAATATTGTTCTTGGCCAAAGTGTGGGCGGCAATGGAGCCCGCGGGCCCGGCACCGACGATAACAACCTCGAAATGGGGCATTTTTTAATACTCCTTAAATTTAAAAGTGAAAAGTCAAAACCAATAAGTACAACTTTATAATTTTAAACTTACACTTATTGATTTTGCGTTTTTACTTTTGCCTTATAAAGATTTAGCTCTTGAAAAATGTGTCAGGAGGTTTATAATAACACAGGTTGATCAAAAAAACCACGCGCTGTTTGCGGGGGAGCGAGGATATGTACAGCGATGGATAGGATAACGGCTGTTGCTGTTTTTACGCTGATATTGATTTTTTTGAGCCTCAATGCCTTTGCGGCGTCGCCCCCGGTGGAGATGACCCAGAACGCGAAAACCATTCCATTATACGGGGAGTTCGAGGCGTCGGTAGCCTCCGATTTCGGCGCAATAAACCCATTCAACTATTCTTCCGTTGTGTGCCAGGCTTATGTCATATCCCCTGACAAGCGCAATTATATAATGGACGGATTTTACTGCAGGGATTTTGATTTTTCCTATGATACGGGTATTTACACGGAAAAGGCGGGCGCGTTCAGGGTAAGGATATGCCCGTGGAAGCCAGGGAAATGGACATTTTTCCTGACGGTTGTCAAGGATGGCCGGGAGGTTTACAGGTCGCCTGCGGGATCGTTCCTCGTAAAGGGGGCACGGGAAACAGACGGCTTCATAAAAGTTTCCAAAAACGACCCGCTCTTCCTTGAATTTTCATCCGGCGCTCCTTTTTTCGGACTGGGCATGGACACGGCATGGCCCTCAGACAGGGGGCTGAATGATTTTAAGGACTGGTTCGAAAAGCTTCACTCGGCAGGCGCGAACATGGCAAGGGTATGGATGGCCCCGTGGTCGTTCGGCATTGAATGGGACGGCCAGGTTGGGGACTACGGCGCAAGGCAGAAACAGGCTTTCATGGTAGACAAACTTTTTGAGCTGGCAAAAAAGAACGATATTTACATAATGCTCACCCTTGTGGCCCACGGGGAATTCTCCACAAAGACGAACCCCGAATGGGACAAAAATCCTTATAACATAAAAAACGACGGCATACTCGACAGGCCGGAGGATTTTTTTACCAGCGTTGCCGCAAAGCAGGCCTTTAAGAACAGGCTGCGTTATATAATGGCACGCTGGGGTTCGCGCGGAAACCTGCTTGCGTGGGAGCTCTTTAACGAAGTGGACCTTACCGACAATTACAGCACCCAGGCCGTCGCCGACTGGCACTCCGAGATGCTTGACTTTTTAAAATCACGTGACATTTACAAACACCTTCTTACCACATCGTTTTCAAGGCCGGACATGGACCCCGCCGTCTGGAACCTGAGCCGCATCGACATGGTCCAGACACACATTTATAACATGCGCGACGAGGCCCCGCAGGTTTACGAGGCGAGCAGGGCAAAGATAGAAAATTACGCAAAGCCCCATATAATGGGTGAGTTCGGCATGGATGCCGACGGAGACTTCGCAAAAAACAACTCCGATCCCGGTGGGATCGGGCTGCACAACTGCCTCTGGGCCGGGGCCATGTCGCTTTCATGCGCCGCGCCGATGTCCTGGTACTGGAAGGAATACATAGACCGGAACAACCTTTATAATGAGTTCGCTTCGCTGGGCAAATTTATTTCCGGGGTCAACTGGCCGAAGGAAGGTTTTATCGACCTGCAGAACAGGCAGCTTTTCCTGAAAAAAGTACCCGACGGCTTAAAAGGCGGCGATGTCAGCATATTCCCCGTGGACGCATGGGAAAAGGCGCGCAAAGAGGAGTTCATGGTGAAACCCGACGGCACCGTGACGAACAAGGACGGTTTCATAGCATATCTCTTCGGCAAGGGACATCAGGACATGAAGACGGTCCCGATAATAAGCTTCAAGAACGAGGAGCCGGTCCAGCTTGTCATCAGGGTCAACAAGGTTTCCCAGGACAATATATTAAGCGTAAGCATTAATAATATCGCCGCCTTCTCCGTTACGGTGAGCGCCGCGGCCGAGCCTTCCAAAAAATATCTCGAGCAATACAAGGTATGGCAGGCGGACATTGCGTCGGAATTTACCGTTGACATCCCGGCCGGGGACAATGACGTGGCTCTTGAGAACAAAGGGGACGACTGGGTCAGGATCGAGTCCATAAAGATAAAAGGATTTTTAAACCCCGCTGTCGCCCCGGAATTTGTGGCCGGCATGCAGTCAAAGGATATGGCCCTGTTATGGATAAAGAACGGCAACTACAATTATTACAACAGGACGCCTCAGGCGGTGCCGGATTCCTACCTTGACATAACCGGGCTTGCCCCCGGCAGGTATGTCATCGAATATTACGATACTTACGCCGCCACTGTTACGGCAAAGTCGGATTATATAGTCGACGAGGACACACTGAGGGTGGAAGTCCCGGCGCTTGAAAAGGATATGGCAATCAGGGTGGGGAAATTTAAAAAATAAGGAGAAGGACATTGAGACATGAGATACTCGAGCTCTTGAAGGATAAGAAGGCCCTGAAGGACGGCGGGCTTTTTATCATAGACACCGAAAAGATCCTGGGTGAGGCCATCGACGCGGGGTTTGAGATAACGCACCTTTTATACACGGAACAGGCGCTTCCCATAGTGGACAAATACATGGACAGGCTCAAGGACGGGATCTATGAGACGACAAAGGCCAGCTTCATCGACAGGTTCGCCAATGTAAAAACACACCAGGGGTTCATAGCGGTCGCCCGCAGCGTGAACAGGGAGATAACAAAATATTCCGGGGTCAACGCCATGGTTCTTCTGGACACCATTCAGGACCCGGCAAATGTTGGGGCCATAATCAGGAGCGGCGCGGCTTTCGGCTTCAGGGATTTCCTTCTCAGGGACTGCGCCGCCATCTACGGCGACAAGGCCATCCGTTCGTCTGCCGGGGCGGTTTTCAGGGTGAATTACAGGAACGTCGATGCGGGCGAGCTCGAGGCGCTGCGAACAGATTTCACCTTTGTGGCCGCCGATGTGAAGAACGGCATAGACTTGAAGCGCGCGAAAAGCGCCATCAAGGGAAAATACATCATAACCCTCGGGAGCGAAGGCCGGGGGATATCGGAAGAGGTAAGGAAACTCTGCGACCTGAAGATCAACATAGATTACCCGGGCAAGGTCGAATCCCTGAACGTGGCGGCCGCCGCGGCGATAATATTTTACGAGATGCAGCAGCAGGTAAAAAGTTAAAAGTCAAAACCAATAATCGCAAGTTTAAATTGGATAATCATACAACCCGATTGTGGTTTGGTTAAAAATTTAAAATTGAACTTATTGGTTTTGACTTTTGAATTTTGGCCTAAATAAACGGGCTTTGCCTGAAAAACGCGTGCGGGCCTCCATTAAAGATAACGACAAATTAACCGGCAAATAACGCTGCGTAAACATTGCGGTATTGACCGGGGGCTGATTTTGTTGCATAATTAAGCGTTTTTAAAAAATATCATGGAGGGGAAAATGAAAAAAGCCTTGGCAATTGTCCTGACATTGGCACTTGTTTTTGCTGTAACCGCTTTCGGCAAGAAAAAAGCGGCGGATGATATACAGGATGCCATTACGGGAGACAATGTGACAAACTGGGCCCCGGAGCAGAACATTATTACCGCAAACCCGCTCGGCCTTGCTTTCGGGTATTTCAACGCGAATTACGAGAAGGCGATCGGCAAGAACAACGGACTTGGTTTTTCCGCCGGATTTGATTATTACGACCTGGGAGGATGGTCCTGGTCGGGGGGCACGGTGGGCGCTTCATATAACTGGTATTTCCAGCACCACGCGCTGAACGGCTGGTATGCCGGCCCGGACGCCGGATTAAGCTTTGCTTCATTCTCGTACACTTACGACACATTGGATGCCTACTACAATGTTGTTAGCACTAAAGCAACGGCAACCTCTTTCGGGATTTATATCGGCGGACACGGCGGATACAGATGGATCTGGAACAACGGGTTTGTTTTGGACTTATCTATCGGCTTGAATTACACGATAGCCAGCGCGCCTGTCATTAACGGTGTCACTGCTGCTTACGGCGGGGTCGGCTTCGGGCCCGGAGCGAACCTCGGGTACGCCTGGTAGAAAGTTAAAATTCAAAATTTAAAACCAAGAATTGCAACTTAAAAAGTTTTAAATTAAAAAACAGGACATAAAATTTGCAATTGTTTTCAAATTTAGAAATTGTAATTTTTGGTTTTGAATTTTAACTTTTTAATTCAATAAAAAAAGCCCCCTTTCGGGGGCTTTTTTTATTGAAAAATATCATTCGAATACTATGTCCGATACCGCGATATCGACCGTGTCTCCGTCCGGGCTTGTGAAGTGGAAATTGATGTTGTGCGCGTTCTTGAGGACTTCCTCGATTGAGAAGGTCTTTTTCGCCCATTTCGGCTGTGTAAAATCCTTTCTCAGGTCGAGCTTTACCGTCGTGCCGTCTTTTGAGAGCTTTGTGTTCAGGGCCGTCTCAAAATCCGCGTAGTCGGTGAGGCTCTTGGGATTAGTCGCGTCCTTCGGGCATTCATTTGGAGTGTAGGGGATAACAAGGGTCAAGCGCCCGCCCGATATCGAGCCTTTGATCTTAAAGGACAGGGTCGAATATCCGGTAAGGTCCACCGGAACCGCGCCTTTGCCTTCGTAGCATCCGCATTTTTCGCCGAGCGTTACGCCCATGCCCACATAATCCCATCCAAGCTTGTTGCCGGTCGTCCCCTTCATCTTGCCCGGGGTGAATGTGACCTTTGAGTTGCCGCCGCTGGAAGAGTCGTCGTAAGAATACCACCATCCGCCGCCCGATGCCTGATTTTTGTCCGGGGTATTGTCGACCACGAGCTTGCTTCCCGCGAAAACCGCCGTATACATCGCCAGAACCACTGCCACTGCCAGAACAATTGCTTTTTTCATAAAGATCGCCTCCTTTTATTTATAAAAGTTTTTAAAGACTGTTTTTATTTATTTTAGTAAAATTCGAGCTTGTCGATCCAGATGTCGATGCTGTGTCCGCCGCCGTTCCTGTAATGCCACTTGATTATGTTCGCATCCGACAGGACGTCCTCTATGGGGACAAGGTCGCTCTGTTTTGCCCAGGCAGGCTGGCGCAGGTCCTTCCTGAAATTTATCCTGACCTCTTTCCAGGAAGAGGTTATGTAACGGGTTATATCCGCCTCATAATCCGCGTAGCTGGTCAGCGACCTGCAGATGCCGCGCGAAGAATCCGCCTCACGCGCCTCATGGGGCAGCATGAAAAGAACCTGGCCGGCGGGAACTGTGCCTTTTATCTTGAATTTGATGCCTGTGAATTTTGTAAGGTCTATGCCGATGCATTCCGGGCATGTGGAATGCGGGCTCAAGAATGTGTTCACTCCTATGAAATCAGAGCCCGGCTGGGTCCCGGCTGTGCCTGTGATCCTTATGGCGTAGCCTTTGCCCGTCGAGCCAGGGGCACTTTTTACGAAACTGTTCTCGCCTTTTTTGGAGGCGGGCGGCCAGACAACCGAGCTTCCGCCCTGATATGTGCACCAGACGCCGCCAAGTTCGTTCAAATTTCCGTTTGTTTCGTTGTAATCTATCCTCATATAAAGGGCTGTCGCGGCCATGGCAAAGGCGACGGCGTATACCGGGATGAGCTTTATGAAAACAGAAGGTTTCGCCATTTTTGAGGCGGCTTTAATAAGGAGAGCGCTCCTTAAAGACGCCATGTTCTTCTTAAGTCCTGTATTCTTGAATTCAAAGTTTTTATTTTCCATTTGCCATTGCCTCTCTTTCCATAAGTCCTTCACCATATATGATGCTCAGGTCCTTATTTGGTTGCATTGATCTTTTTAACATCGATATACCCCGGGAAATAAGGGATTTTACGGTGCCTTCCTTTTTGCCGAGGGTCCGGCTGATATCGGATATCTTCATTGAATCAAAAAACCGCATTGAAAGAACTTCCTGGTATATGGCCGGGAGTTTTATAAGTTCGGCGTGAACGGATAAAAAAAGCGAGTTTCGGTCGATTGCGGTTTGGGCCTCTTCAAGCTCTTTTTCAAGGTCATTGGCCGAAGGGGCCTCATAAGAGGGAACCTTTTCCATCATTTCGTCGAGAGAGGCGGGTTCGTGTTTTTTTGTCCTGAAATACATGTTTATCTCGTTGGAGGCGATCCTGTAGAGCCATGCTGAAAAAGACGCTCCTGTCCATTTGAACTGCCAGAGCTTGTTGAGCGCCTTGAAAAAGGTCTCGCTTGTGATATCCCTGGCCGCCTCGGCGTTGCCGGTGCGGTAGACGGCGTATCTCAATATTTTCGGGTGATAAAGGTCGAATATGACGCCGAATGCCTCGGGGTCGCGCCTTGCCTTCTCGACCAGTTCCTTTTCGTTTGACTTGTCCAAAGTGTTCCTCCAATTAAGGTCCTTACATTATACAATGCATGGAGGAAAAAAAGGTTGCAAATAATGGCAAAGGATATTTTTTACCTGTACAGCGTAATTTCAACCCTTCTATTCTTTTTGCGCCCTTCTTCCGTATCGTTATTTGCGACGGGATAGAGTTCCCCGTAGCCGGCGGCGGATATATTTTTTCCGTCATATCCAAGCAGGTTTATCATGAAGAATTTTATCGCGTCGGCGCGGTCCTTTGAGAGCTCTGTATTGTCGCTGTATTTTATTCCCTGAGGCTGTATATTATCGGTGTATCCGGATACTTTTACAAAAGAGCCTGGATAACGGTCCATCGCGTCTTTTATTGTTTTTAATACCGAATATGCCGATATTTTTACATCGGCTTTGCCCAGGTCGAAAAGGGCATCTGATGCGAATTCAAGCTTGATCTCCTTTGTCAGTGCGGTTATGGAACCCGGTTTTGTCATTCCCCTGTTGCCGACCGAATCGGAGGATATCAGGCTGTAATAGTAAATTGAGTCTTCCGGACGCGTATTTCCGTCCATATCTGCTCCATCCCACACATACTCGGGCGGAGGCGCCCCCATGCCGGATGTCATAAAAAAAATCTTTTTATCAGCGCCCCAGATCACAAGCTGCCATCCGGAGACCATGTTCCTGTCCTTCGCCTGCATATTAAAAATTACCGGCAATATGACCGAATCCCGCTCTCCGGGTATTGATATTACAGGGCTGGCAGTTACGGTCATTGAGGGCGGAGTAGTGTCTATTTCAACGCTTACCATATTGGATTCAGAAGATCCATTTTCATACTCGGCTGTTAAGGAGGCTCTATATATCGCGTCGGGAAAGGTTTTGCCGTCAACTTTTCCATCCCATGCGATGATCTTTGAAGCTTTATTCTGCACCGGCAGACTGGATATAAAATTTTTTCCATCCCGGTCAAAAATATTCAGGGTGAGCGATCTTATTTTTTGACGCCTGTTCAATACGGGATAAAAATAAGCCAGGTCAAGTATCCTGTCCCCGTTCGGTGAAAACACGGAAGGTTCAACCCTGAGTTTTGCGGGAGGCGTGCCCCAACCGTACAAAAGCGAAATCCTCTGGGTGCTGCCGAGGCCGGTATAATTTATATAGGCATAATCGACCTCGAATCCACGGTATTTTACACCGGCTCCGAATGTCGGCTGGTTATAGGCTCCGGTTTTATAACCAAGCCGCAGGGCAAACATGTCATAAAGCCAGTATTCAATCCCGGCGGAGTATTCATTTTCATAATCAGAGGGGATTTCAGCCTGCGCGGCTGCAAGGAACGTCCCCGACCATAATTTAATACTGTCGGAGATTCCGGCGTTGAATATAAGCGGTGAGTCAAAACTTTCGGTATAAAGCGATATTCTGGACCATTCTATATTTTCCAGATCAACGCCGAAACCAAGGTTGTTCCCGTTGAGGTCATATTTATACAGAAGACCGATGTCGGCCGTTTCGTTCGACCCGCTGTACGCGTCAATGTTCTGTGAAACGTATTTTAACCTGATTCCCGCGGAGAAAGAGGGGCTTATGTCCATACCATAACCTAAAATAACGGAAAGATCGTACGGATAAAATTTGTCATTGAACTGGGCGGTTACGGAATAACTATCAAGATAAGAGGGATCGTAAGAGATCAACGAATTTGTTTTTGTGATTCCGCCAGGCAGGAACATGGCAAGCGCAAGGCCGATTTTAGCGTTATCAAATACCGGAGACGGTGTGACAAATGTGAGATACTCGTAATCTATCGCCTGAAACCAGCCGATGTGGCTGAATTGCGCCTCAAAACACGTGGCGGCCGCTATCCCGGCGGGATTATAATAAAGGCCGCTTGTGCCTTCAGACAGGGACGTATAGGCCTCTCCCATACCGGCCGGACCGGCAAGGGGAGCTATTTTTTCAAAATTCGAACTCGTTGTGCCGGAGAGGTCCACCCCTGCAAACATGATAGGGCATAAAAAGAAAAACACAGACGTTACCGATAAAATTTTTTTCAAAATACGGCCCGGCAATACTGTGATTGCTCAAGTTGTAACGTCACTTTACCGCTGCCACCTTTCCCCAGAATTTATTACGTTCATCTCCGGAGACCGCCTCTACGCTGTAAATAAAAACACCGCTCGCCGTTGCCCTGCCAGAGTTGTTTTTTCCGTCCCAGCGCAGGCGGTTCCAGCCGGGGACGGCCTGCTGGTTAAGCCTGCGCACGACTTCGCCGCTAACCGTATATATTACCGCGACAACATCCGAGGCAAGGCATACCTTATAAACTATTGTTGTGTCCGTGCTGAAAGGATTGGGGAAAATACCGAGCATTTCAAAACAAAAATCTGTTCTGGTGCACGTAGCGGTTGGGGTAGGCGGCATGGTGGTTGTAATTGTAAAAGACGGGGTTGCGGTGAATGTGGAGGTTTTTGTCGCTGAATATGTGGGGCTGGCTGTTACTGTAAAGGTAAAAGTGGGCGTCGGTGTGAGTGTGGTTGTGTAAGAGACGGTAATAGTAAAGCTTAGGGTTGCTGTCGGCGAATCAGTTTCGGTAAAGTAGGGAGTCCGGGTTAAGGTCACAGTAACGCTGGATGTCGGGCTGGCCGTTTCGGTAATTGTGGGCGTGACGGTCAAAGTAGGTGTATATGACACCGTGGCCGTCAATGTGATTGTCGGAGTTGCTGTAGGCGTAAATGTATCCGTTATCGTCGGAGTTTGCGTTGCTGTGAATGACTGGGTCCATGTGCAGGTAGCGGTAGGCGTTGTTAACATCTGCTGAAGATTAATGCCGTAATAAGTGATAAAGGTAATTGAACCACCATTTGGCGCAAGCGGGAAACCACTGGAATTCTGGTCTCCGTTGCACCACCACAACACTACAGCGCTGTCATCATACGATGACATTTCCTTTCCTGATGGGGCTACCGACCATTGTGCCGTTGAACTTACATCAACCCAGTTAGCCACTTCCATTATATCAGGCTCTGTGGCGGCGGCGTCATAAACATTGTTATAGTTATACCCGCGCCCCTCAAGAGTTGGAGTTCCTTCAGTTGGATTTATGTCAAAATCCCACCAGTTTTGCGGCATTTGTCCCGCGGATTTATACCAGGCGGTGTCCTGAGTAATAACGGTGAATCCATTGTCCACGGAGATATTCGTTCCGTCATTTTCGATTACCATTGTGTCAAGTAGCAGCCTTAAGGCAACGTTGACCGTGTTGCTGCTGGTATTTATTAATGTGAATCTGATCATTGCTGTATCGGTGGGCGAGCCTGTTGCCGGGTTGTTAACAAACTCCCATAAAACATATACTTTGACAAGACCGGCAACGTTTTTTGCCCCTGTGATATAAGTGCCCCCGTTTTGTACGCTTCCTGATACTACGGGGCAGTTGGTCGTGTCCTCCAGATCATAGGCTGTGTTATTTACCTTGACCACCATGTGGGAAGTGGCATAGCCATAGTCATAATCATACAAGAGGTTTGCGTTAGCGGGGGAATATGACGAAGATGTTCCCATATTAAATACGAAGCTATCGTCATTTGTGGCCAATCCAAGATATAAATTTGTGATTCCCTGCGCCATAAGAAGAGAAGCGGAGACAAACGACCACATTAAGATGGCGAGTATTTTTATTGCATTCCTGCTTGCTAACTGATAATTATTGTTTTTATGCATAGTAACGTTTCCTAATCCGTTAATATATCCTGCCATTAAAACTATTCGCCCTTGAGGGGAAAGCCCGTTCTGCTGCTTCTATTGTTATGTATATTACGTTTGAACATATCTTTTAGCATCTTTTGCTGTTCCTTGGTAAGTACCATTTTGAATTTAAGCATATTGTGCACCTGATTCGTCATCATTTCCTTTTGTAAAACTGACATTTCTGCGATTATCGCGTCAAGTTTTTTTTCATCGGGAGAATCTTTTTCTATTTCGGATTTCATTTTTTCCATATTTTTGCGCATGAGTTTACGATTTTTTTCTTCAACCGGCGAAGATTCCTTTTCTATGGCTTTTATCTTATCAAATTGGTCACCTGTTAAATTGAGCTCATCCGCAAAATTTAGTATCGAAGGCTGCCGCATCGGGCCTCCGGGCCCTCCGGGTCCCATGGCAGGGGGAGGAAGACCGTCCGGATTTGGTCCATCATTACCTGTTGGTGGCATGTCGGCATAAAGGATAAAAGCAGGAGTTAAAAACATAAAAATAAGTAGCCAAGTAAAAAAGTGTTTTTTCATTTGCCGCCTCCTGAAAGGGTGACCTCGTACTTATTTATATAATTCTGTTCGTAATAGTTGTAGTCATATATTGAAGCGTACGTTTTAAAAACAAAGTCAATTTCCTTTTCTTTTGATATGGAACTTCTACCAAAGAAAATAGCGGTTGATACGGCTATCACAAGCGTCGCGGCAATTGCAACCCCTGCGTTTTTAAAGAGCGATGCCGGCGAAACTTCGGATCGGCGGCGTTTTCTCAGGAGCAATTCCGCAAGCGGCGGGGGCGTCCGGAGAGCCCCATTAATAAGTGCTGATACGTAAGAAATATTATTCAGCTTTTCGGCGCACTCCCGGCACGCCCCCATATGGGCGGTTATTTCAAGAGCGGTTTCAGCGGAGCAGTCCCCTTTTGAATAAAAATAGATTTCTTCGTCCGTATAATGCATTTTAAACCTCCTTGCATGCCGATGAGGCCATTTTTGTTATGCCACGGCTTATGCGCGACTTTACAGTACCACGGCTTATATTTAATATTGAAGCAACTTCTTTTTGCGAAAAACCGCATATTTCATAAAGCAATATGGCTGAACGTTGTTCAGTCGGTATTTTCTCAAGCAAGGAATCAAGCAGAAATGAATCTTCGTTCACGGACGGACGGAGCTCCCGGGTTGACTTTTCAGCCCTGCTTGTCTGGGAACCGCGTCTTCTTATATGGTCTATTGACTGGTTTATTACCATCCTGTAAAGGAACGTCTTTATTGAGGATTCACCGTTAAATGTCGAAAGTTTCCGCTGGAGTTTGATAAAAACGTCCTGAAGCACATCTTCCGCATCCATGGTGTTGCCGAGCATGCGCAAAGCGACATTGTAAGCGAAGCCAGAGTACCTTGAGTATACGTCTTCCAGGTTTTCGCCCATCCGGGCTCCTTATCTTTGGTTTCTTTATATACTTTAGACGCAACGGCCGTAAAATAGGTTCCATATTATATTACACGGAACAGTATACACCCCGGGATGCGTCTAAATAACATAAAAGCAATCATCCCAAAAAGAAAGGAGGTGAACAATATGAGCGTATCAGCAGTTTCCGCAACGGCGTCGACATCATATGTGACGTCGTCAACCGCGTCTTCCAATCAGGTTACAAATCCGGACAGCGATCTGACAAAGGACGACTTTCTTGAGATGCTTGTCACGAAGCTCGAGAATCAGGATCCGCTGGATTCGACGAGCGATGAGGATTTTACGTCGGAGTTGGCGCAGTATTCTTCGCTCGAACAGGAAACGGCAACAAATACTTCTTTAACCACGATGTCGACGGATATTTCCAACATGAGCACGGAACTTTCCGCGTCGCTTTCCGGGAACGACGCCTCTCAGGCCGTTTCAATGGTGGGAAAGACGGTAACGGTTGAGACCACCGACAGTTCGGGGAATGTAACTGCGACCGATTCTGGGACAGTTACTTCGGTAAAGTTCGAAGACGGGGTGCCTAAGCTTGTGATCAACGGCGTCGAATACGGGTTATCCACGGTAACGCAGGTAAGTTAGTATCTAGAACCAAATGCAGGCGTCCGGACCCACCGCGGAGGATGCCTCCTTGTAGAAACGCAACGCATGCGCGGCAGGCGGGGACAAACCCGCCTGCCGGATAATTTAATCGGAACTTTATCTCCTCAAAATGCGTCTAATAGTCTGATAATAACAACGAGAGCGGAAAAACAGTGAAAGCAGGCGGCATATGGAAGAGCACAAAAGCAACGTGGAAAAAGAGGCCAAGATAGAGGGAATAATGCGCACATACAGTTTCGGCCGCAAGGTGGCCGAAAGGATATATGCAATGATAAAAGATACGGATATTATGAACTCCAATTTCCTGGATATAATGGGGGAAGAAAACAACCGTAAGAGATAAATATTATATGATCAACAGTCTCCGCAAAGGAGTTGCTCGCTCCGTTCATTTCAAAGCTTTCTCCGCTTCTTCGAGCAGGATATCGGGTTTTATCCTTGTCTTAAAATCAGGATTTGAATATTCATATTTTATTATGCCGTCGCCGCCGACCACAAATACGGACGGCACGGGCAGCAGGTGATGCTTTTCGCCGGAGAAGGTCTCAAGGGTGGCCGCAAATTCGCTGTTTTTTTCAATGGCTTTTTCGTCAACTTTGAAGGCGATCCCGAAAGCTTTGGACCCTTCCATGCCGCTGTCAGAGAGCAGCCGGTATTTCATCTCATATTTAACGAGGGTCTCCTTCAGTTTCTCGGGCCTGTCAACGCTTATGGCGAGCACCTGGTACCCCATGCCGATAAGCTTTCCTTCGATCTGCTGGATCTGGCCGAGCTGTATGCTGCAGTAAGGGCACCAGCCGCCCCTGTAAAATATCAGAACGGAAGGTTTTTTTAAGGCCTCTTTTTTGAGGTCAAACTCCTTGCCGTCGATTGTCAGGAATTTTACATCCGGTACGCCGCTCCCCACGGGGAGAGGTTTTGTTTCCTGCGCTGAATTAAAAACCCTGTTTTCATTCATACGTTTCCTCCGCTATTTATTTAATACAATTATACCTTAAAATATGTTGCTGTCAAATCGCCCGGCCCTCCGATGTATACTGCCAATCCCAATTGACAACACAAATAAGGGAGGTATAATAAAGCACATGCAACAATATATTTTCAGGGGAATTATTGGAGGCAATAGATGAAAAAAACCATTTTTACAGTATGGATATTATTAATAGCCTTAATATTTTCCTATTCATGTTCAAATCACTCCAATCCCACGACAACATTTATTAATACGGTTACGTGTACGAACACCCCCCTGGCAAACCATACAATAACCCCCACAATAACCGCGACTAATTTAACGGTTGTTTCCCGCACGTCAACCCCGACGTATACAAATACATTTACTGCGACTTCCACCTGCACGGCGACTTCAACTTTTACGGCAACGGCGACGAGCACGACAGACACGGGATTTACTGCGACGCCGACCTGCGGTATCGGAGGCCCGGACAATGAAATACAAAACCTGGTGGTATCGCCTTCCACGGTTTCGGCCGGCCAGAACATAACCATAACATTCCAGTTCTCGAACGCCAGCACGGGATGCGACCTGCAGTATTTTGTCGCGCTCTCAAATAATTGTTATATACAGCCAGCGGGAACATCCGGGCAGGTCGTGCTGGTTTCCGAAGCTGGTATGAATGTTTTAAGCAGCATGGTAATGGGCGGAAGGGCGAGCCAGTGTGTGGGCGACGGAGCATGGCATAACAATACGGACGCCTCCTGCGGAATGGAGGCAGGAGGAGCGCCCATATACATGACGGTCCCCTCGGCGTGGAGTCCGGGGATATATTATGTGATAGTCCCGACAAAAGCATGTAATGTCTACCTGAACCCGCTGATATCAGCGGATCAGATAGCGTTTGCTTCGTTTACGGTGGAGTAGATGGGGGAGAATAAGGAGATTGAAAAAGAATATGTACAATAATAGAATCATGAATCAGGACATACCCCCAAAATCCCTCCCAATTTTTTTGTATCTGATATTTGAAATTTTTGCGATTAATGGATTGCCCCTAAAGATCATATAATAACAACTACAATTCTCAATTTCGTTGGTACAAATAATAAAAAAAATATTGACAAACAACATACAAAATGTATACTATTTATACATTCAATTATACATAAGTTTTGTAAATAAAATAATTGAAAACAGCAGTAAGTTTTCAACATATAATTTAGCAACTAGTTGACTTATTATCCAAAAAATGGGAATATTTGGTAACGTTTGTAAAAAGCTTGGAGGTTGATTATAATGAAGAAATTAAGGGAAAAGCAAAAAATGATTGAGTGGTTTGATAAAGATTTTAATCAAAGAATTCATATGCATGGCAGCAGTATTTTGGCTAAATTAAGACAAGAATATGAGGCAATCAAAGAAGATGTTCTGGAGACTTCTTTTGATTTATATAAAAGATGGAAGAGTGATATTGAAAAGGAAACGAGCATTGAAAAAATAGTAGGCTTAATCATCAAATATAAGAAACAAATTAAAAGCCTTAATCAATTTGAAAAAAAAGAAAAATTTATTATCATTTTTCTCCCCAGTCAAAATTTGAGACGACAATACTTGAAGAGTCGATGTATTATTTATTTAAAGATTTGGTAAAAAAATGCAATGCGATAGGAAAAGCCTCAAAAGAAATTAGATTAGGAGGGATAAAAGCATATAGTAATTTATATTTTGGGCCAAAGTCTATCCAGGAATTCAGAAAAACGCCTGCAATGAAAATTAATGCAAAAGATCAGGACTTTGCAATCTATAGAGAAGTACAATT
>CAYUDX010000009.1:101514-116666 GCA_964443355.1 uncultured Spirochaetia bacterium | reverse complement strand
TCAACGGGTTCCGGGGGCTATTAAGATCGGATGGATGTCCGAAACCGCGCCATAAATAAAATTGAGCCACGCGGCCCCATATTATATATTAAGTGTAAATAAGAGGGAAAAACGAGCGGGACTATCCTATCTCCTGCCTTACGCTGCCGTTCCATATTATCCCCGGCATATAGTTCTTCAGCAATTCCGTAAATATCCTTACTGAAACGGACCGCAGCCTCGAGGCGTCGGCCTTCGGGTCCAGGATTATTATCTCGAATTTTCCGGTTTTTTTTGACCGGTCAATGTCAAAGACAGTCACTGTTGCCAGCTCCGGCTCGTATTTATACATGATAAGTTCCCACGGCATTTTTTCAGTGTAATACTCCCTCGCGTGGCCTCCAGTGCGGCAAACCGAGAGGGCGAATATTCTGTCGTTGCCTCCGAACACGGGTTTGTCGGAAATGACAAGTTTTAATTTGTCATGACCCGGAAAATCCATCACAGCTCCGCCGCTTGCGGGCTTTAACTCTCTTACCTTACCAAGTTCGGGGTTCGTGTAATTTTGCGCGACCCCTGCCGCCGCAGCCTTCTTTCCGATATAAAGCACATGGACGGTTATCAGTATCGCCGATGTTAAAACGAAAAATGCGGAAAATGCCATCCAGATCCTGAATATTAATACGGCGGTAACGGGCGCCTTGCCGGTTTTCTTTTTTTGTTTTCTTTTTTTTCTCATTTGGCGTTCACCTTGAACGGGTCTACCCACTGCCATCCGGTCCTGCCGGTCTTCCTGAACCGCTCAAGCCTTCTTATGGCGAGCTCCGCGAATACAGGGTCGTTGTCGCACGTAAAGACCTTCCTGCCCAGCCTTTCGCCGGCCAGAAGCGTCGTTCCCGAATGGGCGAAAAAGTCCGCAACAAGTCCGCCCTTATTGCTGGAGGCTTCAATTATACGCTCTATGGCCTTAAGGGGTTTCTGTGCGTAACACCCCGGGACGTTCTCCTCAAGCCTGTAAAATACCTGCTGTATATCCACCCACACGTTGCCCGGCCTGATAAAATCCGAGTGCGAGCGGCCCTCGTTGTCGGTCATCTTTCCATTCACTTCCTTATAATAACCCTTCAGTATTCTGGGTATTTTGCTGTAGACAACCCTGAAAGGTGGTTTTCCCTTGATATAATATAGAAGCTCCTGGCGAACCCACATCCAGTTCTGCTGTGTGCCGTAGCCGCGCTGGTTCCTCATGGTGATGAAATTCCTCGGCTTAAGGCCGTCAACCCCCCTCATCATTGCCATAAAATCCGGCAGGGGCTGGAAGCCGTCGTTGACATCCGCGCCAAGCCATACATAAAAACTGGAATCCTTCCCCATCACGCGCTCCGCGTTTGCCACCCAGACTGCGGAAAATTCCATGTATTTTTTTATATCCTTCCTGAAGAGATTCCTGGTATTGACGTTGCCGACGGCGACGTTGTAAGGCGGGTCGTTTATCATAAGGGAGGCTTTTTCACCGCCGAAAAGTTTTTCCACGTCCCATTTTATCTGTGCATCGAGGACAGCAACCCTGTGTCCGTTTATCCGGTCTATCCACACCTGCCCGGGTTTGAGCCTGCACTTCTTCAGGGCCCTCGACCTGTCGGGCCCGGGGACGTCAAGCCTGGTTATTTTTTCTTTTGTGTCGGACATTGATCCACCCTTTTTGTTTTATAAGTCACAATCTCCTGGAGAGGCAGCAAGCCGCCTCTCTACAGTAACGATTATGCGTTTGATAATGTCAGACTGGACTTTTTTATGGCCTGACCGTCCCTACCCTTTTTATGCGTCAATCAAGCAGCGTGAAGCCATAGGGCCGCCCCTACAAGAGCATAATGGCAGGCGAGGCTTTTTTTAGGACCTGGCCGTCCAATAAAAACTACCGCGTAAATTAAGCAAAAGTAAAACTATAATTTTCAGGTTCTTTCTTCCTGTCTGCCTCAGGCTAAACTCCGGACGGCGGGCCTAAAAAAAAGCCCCGCCTGCCATGCCCCCGGGCCGCCATACACCTTCGTTACGGGCGGACATATAAGTCCGCCCCTACAAGAGATCAATGGCATGCAACTCCGTTGTTATTTTTCTTCTTCTTCCCTGCTCAGTCTTTTTTTTGCGTCATTGTATAGCATGTCCGTCCTCGCGTCCCTTTCCTTTGACTGTTCCCACATGTCCATCGCGGACGAAAATTCTCCCTCGTCGTAATATGTCTTCCCCATCAGGTTATAAAGCGGGTATTCCTCGGGAAAATCCGAGATGGTGTCCTCGAGATATGACTGCTCTTTCTTCCTGTCATGCTCGCCGTATAGCCTGGCCATCAGAAGGTGCGCCGCGGTCGACGGATATTTGGCCGCGTAATCCGAAAGTTCCTTTACGGAATCGTCAAATTTCGCCTTCTCGTAAAAATCCGCGTCGTTCTCGGGGTCAACAAATTTGAGGAAGTCGGCGGTCTTTGCCGGATTTACGAAAAGCACGCTCTCGGAGTCAAAATAGGCCGGTTTAAACCCGGCAGCCTTCAGCCTTGCACCCAGCGTATTTCCACGCGGAAGCAGGAACGAATTTATACCGTATTTTTCGAGTATCGGTGCGGGGTCAAGTTCATTCTTTAAAATGACAGAATATTCCCTCCTGACCTCGTCCGGCCTTTCGCCCATACCATCATACATCAGCCTGTAAGAAGGGGCGTAATAGTAAACATATGAAGCCCAGTTCAGTGTGGTAAAAAGGTTCTGAGGCGGCTTTTCCGCCATTATATAGGCTATGGCTCCGTCCGGGTATGGTTTGCGCTTGGGTTCGATAAATTTATAAGCGCCATAGGCAACCAGTGCCGGTATCATGATGGAGTATAAAATTATCTTTAGCGCGGCCAAATCGTTCTCGGTCCATTTTTTCGGCCAGACAAAACTCCACCTGAATATCAGGCAGGAATAATACATCACCATGGGAAGCGTCGCAGCTATAAAAACAGGCTCAAATGCCATGTTGGCGGCGCATGCCAATATAAGGACCGCGGACATTGCCAGGTCCTTGATGAGCTCGGATTTCCTTCCCACATCCGACCCTTTCTCGTTGAACGCCAGCGAGAGCAGGAATACGACAAGGTAAAGGCACAAAAGGACGAAATGAACCGGCTCAAGGCCGTGCGTGGAAAAAGCCTCTTTCCAGTCCGACAGCCCCCTGGAAAAATGCGTCACAGGATCAATGTAAGCCGATGTAAAAGCCGGCGAAAGAAGCGTGGCCAGCGCCACACCGGCAAGCGATATCAAAATCGCCGGGGAGTCGTATTTTTCCCTTTTTACCGGGACCTCTATTGCGTCGGCTGTGTAATAAAGGGTGTATATCGCCGTCAGCACGGCGGCCGCGGGAGCGGTGGGCGAGGTGTTCGCCCAGAAAAGCGCCGCGAACGGCAGTGTGTAATATAACAGCGCGTTCTTTTTTGAAGGTTCCTGCTCCAGGACAAATATGAAATACGCGGTAAAAAGCGCGGCCACAAGCGATGGCGATATCCTTGAATAATAGTTCAGCAGAAGCATACCCAACAGCCCGATGGGCATCGTTATGGAAAGGTATTTCCCCTGCTGTTTTTTCAGGGCCGTCATAAAAATAAACAAAGCCATAAATATGAGCGATATGAATTTTACATAGCGGAGGTTGTTTATGCCCTTGAGTATGAAGGCTGCCGTGTAGGCAAAAAGATCGAAGAGCCACGAGCTTTTGTCCCATTTGACGCCGCCGGCGTATGATATCTCGTCGGCTTTCGGGAATGCCAGGTCCTTTACGAATTCCTTTCCGGACACCACATGCCGGTAAGTGAGGTCGTCGGTGAAGGAAAAATAACTTGCGGAAAAAACCGCGAAGACCACGGCCGCGGCGAATATTGTCTTTAATGCTACGTCAATTGCCCTCTGCATGGTACACCCCTTTTTTAGCCCCAATAAGGTTTTTCAAACCTTGATCTTGATGAAGTTCAGGTGCGCTGTTTCCGCCGCGCCGTTGGTGATGGCGTGCTCCTCGCCCGCCTCGGCCAGGAACGAATCGCCCGGCCCGGCCCTGAAAACCTTTCCCGCGCATTTGAATTCCGGCGAGCCGGATATGAAATAAAATATCTCCTGCTCGTCCGTGTGAACGTGCTCTTTTATCACGTCCCCGGGCCTTAAATAAGCCGTACCGAAGGCGTATTTGCCCTCGGCCGTAAAAAGGTACTTGGAACCCGACACTTTGTTCTTGAACTCGACGTCCTTGTCATTAATGTTCTTCATTTTTAGCTCCTCAATGCTTATTGGTTATTATTTTTAACTTTTACCTTATTTTAAAATGTTCCTGTAAACGGCTATGGTCTCGGTTTCCATCTCTTTCCTGTAATAATTGTCGAGGAACGCCTGGAAGGCGTTGTATTTCCCTCTTTCAAGCACCGCCCACACCGGCCGCTCGTTGAACAAAACCCCGGTGACCTTATCCCTGTCCTGTTTGTAAAGCTCGAGGGGATAGGAATAGACATATTTGGTGGCCGCGGTGGCGCCTGTCATGAAATACAGCTCGGGCATGTTGGGCCATCCAAAAAGGAAGTTTTTTCCCCTTGCCACCCCTTCAGACGAGCCGTTTATCATGGCAGCCGCGGCTTTCAGGTCGAAATAATAATTTATCGTATACCTTCCCGATATTGCGTAGGGTAGAGCCTTCATGATAAAAAACTGGAAGGTTATTATGGCCGTTAAGATCACCGCTGTGGCGGCCGCAGCCGCTGCTTTTGACCCGGATGTTTTTTTTATGAAAAGAACCGCGTCCCTTATCATGACAGCCGCGGCAAGCGACATCACAGGGACAAGTATAAGGTAGTAATGCGGATATATCCCCCTGAAAAGCATGACCCCGCAGAATAGCGTTACAAAAGCCGCCGTCAGGAACATGTAATAGCCCGCGGCAGACTTCCTGAACGCCGCCGCGCCCGTGTAAATTACGCCGGCTATCAGGATGATGTTTTGCAGGGTAAACATCCCCATGCCGAGTTTTATTATGACAAACGAGCTGTCGTGCACCCCGTTGACTATAAAATAAGCGCCGTAGGAAATAACGCTCCCGATAAATTCATTCACCACGCCCTTATAAAGTAGCCAGTTGAATGCCAGAAATACCAGCGCGGTGAAACCGGCCAGATACCAGATGAGGCTGTTCCATCTTTTTTTACCGCAGAATAGGAGGCAATACAGCGCGGGCGCAAGGATGAAAAATACCGCGGTGGTGTCGATGGCAAGCGCCGTCGCGGCGAGGAACCCCGACAGGAAAAAGCTAACATGCTCGTAATCCTTTTCCTTTGTCATGGCAAACAGGATGGAAGCCAGGATTGGGAACTGCGCGAATATTTCCGGGTATGACCCCAGCCCCTGCATCATGTAATTATGGAGGAACACGGTGTAAAAAAGCGATGAGAGCATCGCGTAAAAAGCCGACGCAGTGACGCTCCTTGCAAGCATATAAACAAGTAACGCGGTAAAAATGACAAACAGCATTGTGAAGTACCTGATGCCGTCCGCGGTCGTCCCGAATAATGAGAATGCCGCCTTATATATGTGGTATATTAGAGGCGGACGGTAATCAAAAATATCCTTGTAAGGAAGGGTTGCGGCAGACATGTTCTTTGCCATGTAGGCTATGGTGCCTTCGTCGCGGTCCATCGGCAGTTCCAGCGACTGCCACCTGAAAAACCCTATAAAGGAGGCCAGCACCAGAAGAAAAATAAGTTCCTTCCATTGGATGCGGCCGGAATTTGCCATTACAGCGCCTCTTTCAGGAGCTTTTTTACGCCGGCTTCGTCCATTGCCACCGGGTTGTAAGACATTGACGCCGAGTAGTCCATCCTGTCCAATATCTCCTGAAGTTTTTCTCCGGCGCGCGGCAATATGGCCGATATCCTGGCCGGAATCCCGAAGGCCCTGTTCATGGACCTGATTTTCTTCAAAAGGTCCATTCCCGTGACTTTTTTTATCTGCTCAAGCTGGGCGGAGCAGGCGCTCATGTTGTATTCGATCACATGCGGGAGAAGCACCGCGTTCACCAGCCCGTGCGGGATGTTGAGCACCGCTCCCAGTGGATGGCCTATGCCGTGCGCGGCCCCGAGCCCTGCGTTGGCGAAAGCAAGCCCTGCCGTAAAACTTCCCAGCATCACATTATACCTGGATTTTCCGTCGCTCCCGTTCTTGTATGCTTTCGGCAGGCCGTCCACGATCAGAGTCATCGCCTTCATTGAAAGTATCTCGGTGAGCTCGTTGGCGTTCCTTGAAAAAAGGGATTCCACGGCGTGGGTCAGTGCGTCCATTCCGGAATATGCCGTCGTCTGTTTTGGAAGGGAGAGGGTAAGTTCCGGGTCGATTATCACGGCCGACGGCACGAGCGAGTCGCCGCGCAGCGATATCTTTATCCTCTTTTCCGTGTAATAAAGGACCGCGTTCTTTGTCGCCTCGGACCCGCTTCCCGCGGTCGTCGGTATGGCTATCAAATATCCCGTGTCCTTCCTTACCGGGATCTTTTTGTCCAGGTAATCCTTTACGCCGAGGTGGTCCCTGTATATCCCCGAAACCGCCTTGGCGCAGTCGAGCGCAGAGCCGCCGCCGAGCCCGATAAAAAAATCCGCCCTGTACCGCCTTGCAAGATCGCACGCGCGGTCGACCGTCTCCACCGAAACTTCGGGTTCAACCCCGTCAAAAACAAATACCTCTTTTGACTGTTTCCTGACGATCTTTTTCACCCTGTCGAGCAGCCCGGACTTTTTCGCAAAATTGCGCCCGGTTATTATGAGGCCCCTGGAGCCTTTTATCTGAATCGATGATAATTTCTCCAGCGAATTGTTGCCGACGTAAACCCTGCCCGGGAAAAGCATTGAAAAGTCCTTCATATTACGGCAACCCCCGCGTAACCGACCACTTCCGAAAAGTCGCCTGAAGTCTCGCCGGAATTGGAATATTGTATTATCTCCGCGGATACGGCGCCGAGGGCCACGCACGCCTTTATCATCACATAAGCCGGCAAAACCCCGCACATCGATATCCCGTTCTCAAAAACAGTGGTATACATTTTCTCTCCGTCGAGTTTTTCAACGAGCCTGAGGACTTTATCGTCCTTTTGCCTGGCGCTTTCGGCGCTTTCATAATGTGTCATGTCCGATGAGGCTATTATAAGCGCCTCTTTTCCCTTTAAGACCGCGGCAATGGCCGCGGCAAGTTCGGTCAGTGCTTCCATGTCACTGTTCCTGATGCATACCGGTACCATGGAAATGTCGCTCCTTATGGCCTGTAAAAACGGCAGCTGTACCTCGATGGAATGCTCTCCCGAGTGGGCAAGCTCGTCAAATTCGGCATGCGGGCATTTCTTAACGATATCCGCGGCAATGGCTTCATCCACCCGCACCTTCCCGAGCGGCGTGATCCAGCTCCCGCCGGGAAAAACAGATATGCCTTTTCCCGCGCCTGTATGGTTCGGCCCCAGTATGACAATGCTGCGCGGTATTTCCACGCTGGAAAAAACTTTTCCGGCAACGGCGCCGGAATAAATATAACCGGCGTGCGGGGCCAATACGCCTTTGGCTTTTATCTTTTTTTGGGCGCGGCCGACCATGAGACCTTCGAGCTGCTTTTTAAGTTTTTCCCGGTCCTCTTCATAGAACATGCCGGCGACGCACGGTTGCCTTGTGTTTTCCATATCCCGCCTTCCATTATTATATACACAATTTTAATACAACATCATATCCTTTGCAATTGCTAATCCTTAGCTTACCCCTGTTTTCGCCCTGAAAAATTTTCCTATATCCCCGGCTTCGTATGTCACCCTTGCCTCGGGCAGGGCCTGAACGAATTTTTTTCCGTACCCTTTTTTCGTTATCCTGCTGTCCAGGATTGCCACCACTCCATAATCGTCCTTGGACCTTATGAGCCTTCCGAACCCCTGCTTGAGCATGAAAATTGCGCGCGGAAGCGCTATACCGGAAAAATCGTCCCCGCCCTCCTCTCGCGCGTGGGAATAGATGGCCTTTTGCATCGGATGCTCCGGCACTTCGAAAGGCAGGCGTGTTATGACAACGCACCTGAGCGCGTCCCCTTTTATGTCGATCCCCTGCCAGAACGACGACGTCGCAAAAAGGACCGTCGGCCTTCTCCTGAACATTTCTATGAGCTCCATTGCCCCGGCATCTCCCTGCATAAGCGTTGGTATGTCCGGAAATTTCTCCTCCATGGCGCTTTTCGCCCTGCGCATGAGGTCGTTGCTGGTAAATAGCACCAGCATGTTGCCGCCGACCGCTTCTATAAGCTCCCCTATCCTTTTTATAACTTCATCCCTGTATTCCGGCTCCTGCGGCATGGGCAGCCATTTTTCAAGGTATAACAGGGCGTTGTTCTTATAATCGAATGGCGACTTCAAAAGCCCTGTCACGGCGTCTTCAAGCCCGAACCGTTTTATCACATAGCTGAAATTATCCCCGGCGGAGAGCGTCGCCGAAGTAAAGACCACGCATTCGTAATTGAACCTCACGTGCTCCTCAAAATCCTTTTTTAGGTCGTAGGGGGTTATGTAAAAGACCGTGTCCTTGTCCCGGCCCAGCTCCGCCCAGTAAAAATAAGCGCCGTCCTTCCTGTTAAGCCAGCGCTCCAGCGTTTCGGCGTGCGAGGATACGGACTCGAGCAGGAATTCGGAAAGTTTTTTCAGGCTGTTATCCGCGCCTGTGGCCGCCTCCTTAAGCTCGAATATGCAGTCCCGCAGCGAGTCGATGATGTTGGTGTATGATTCCAGCGGGGTCGAATGCACGGTAAATAGGGCGGTCTGGCTGGCGAGTATCCCGGTCTCGGGTTGAACCGACGCAAGGAAATCCTCAAAATCATTTTTTGCCTTTTTTATGGAATTCTTCACGTTCGTGATGTTCTTTACCCCCTGCTTCTTCCTTATTTTCAGGAAGTCCTCGAGTTCCCTTAAGAGCCTGAAATATTCCTTTACGGAGAATTTCATCGAGAACATGCCGCGCATGGTCTCCTCGAGCTTGTGCGCCTCGTCAAATACCACCGCGGTCGCCTCGGGAAGGAGTTTCTTGTTCACTATGAGGTCGGAAAAAAATAGGTGATGGTTTACTATTATGATGTGGGCCTTGCGCAGCCTGTGGCGCATCGTCCAGTAATGGCATTTCCTGAAGTGGCGGCATGCCTCCTCCTGGCACATGTGCTTTTCCCTGTTTATGTTCTTCCAGACGTCGTCGGGGATGTTGAACCTTGTGTTTTCACGAAGGCCGCCTGCCTCCCTGATGTATTCAAGTATCTCATCCGCGCCGGCGGCCCCTGAAAAGAGCGAGCCCTTTGAAGAAAACTCGTTGAACCTCCGGATGCAGGCGTAATTTCCCGCGCCGTAAATAATCTCGAATTTCAGGTCCGGGAATATTTTTTGGACGACGGGTAAATCTTTTTTGAATATCTGCCCCTGCAGGGCTTTTGAATAGGTGGATATGATGACGCGCTTCTTGTTCTCAAGTGCGTATTCCGCCATGGGGACAAGGTAGGCAAGGGTCTTTCCGACCCCGGTGCCGGCCTCAATGATAAGGCACTCAGAGTTGTCAAGGGCGCCCGATACGGCCTCGGCCATTTCAACCTGCTCGGCGCGTTCCTCATAGCCGTCTATGATATTTGGAAGGTCATTTGAAAAATAATCGGATACGCCCATTGCGAACTCCCTGTAAAAAAATATTCGTCTTTCACATGCTTTATGGGGATATACGAGGCTTTTGGAGGGTTCTGCGGCCATCTTTTAAATTTAGCCGCAGCCACCCGGAAAAAGGCTCGTATATCCCCATAACAAATATAACGGATGTTTGTTTCGATTTACCAGTCCTTCTCGTCCGAATTTCCTTTTGGAGCCTGCTGCTGCGCGTTCGGGTCCATCATCTGGCGCATCATAAAATTATGTATTTCTTCAGGTGACATGTTGAAAATATTAGGGAATTGATCCTGGTTCTGTCTCTGCTGGTTTTGTTTGCCGAAATATGCCCTGTATTGTTTTTCCTGGTTCTGCACCTGGTTCATTATTGCCTGGACCTCGTCGGCGGACATCCCGTCGGGCGGTTTTTTCTGCTGCTGTTGCTGGCCTCCCTGTTGTCCCTGGCCCTGCTGCCCTTGTTGGGAAGACTGCCCCCCTTTTCCCTGGTCCTGCTTGCCGCCGTCCTTGCCTTCAGACTGCCTGTCCTGGCCGGATTTCCCCTGCTTTCCGCCCTGGGAGTCTTTGGAATCGGCCCCCTGTCCCTGTTTCTGGTCCTGCTTCTGGCCCTTTTTATCCTGCTGTTTGTTATCTTTTTTCTGCGGCTGGTTCTTTAGCTTCTCCTGCGTAACTTCTATGTTCGCCTTGGTGTCCTCGTCCTTCGGGGCGAGCTCGAGGGCCCTGTTATACATCTGCAGTGCGCCGTCGTATTGTTCCTGCCTGAAAAGGGCGTTGCCGGCGTTATAATACCCCTCGAATTTTTTCGGCTCTTCCTTTATGAAATCGGAGTATTGTTCCAGGGCCTTGTCGTACTGCCCGGACAAATAATATTTGTTCCCTTCCTTGAAAGGGTCGGCCGCATGGATCAGGGGCAGAATGCCGGCTGTGAAAGCAAGGACGAAAAATAATTTTTTCATGGTGATTAATTATAGATTATTTTTGGCGTTTTTTCAAGTGATTGGATTGCCTCTTCCGTACGGGACCTACCAGCTTATCTCGTCAAAGTAAATGGTTCCGGTAAAAGGCTGCGGATTTTGATTTACCAGGTCTTCAAGCGCAAATTTAATCGCGCTTACATAATTATAATCATCGGTATTCGCCGGTACTTTGAAGGATATCTGCGTCCAGCCCGTTGCAAAAGTATTGCTGGAAAATATCTCTTTCGGCGAAGTGCCTCCATTGATAGTCACATAAAGGTCCAAAAAATAGCTGTTATTCTTGTCGGACAGATCCGGGGGCGCGTACATCCAGATCGACACGATCCTGTTCGTAAGGTTTGCGTTGTTGCCGCTGAAATCCTTGTATAATGTAATGGGTTCCGTCGTGGAAAGCGGATTGCAATATATCTGGGCGGAGCCCGTTCCTTCCTCAACATACGCCGGGTTCGTGTTAAGGGTCAGGGATTCGTTGGAATTATGGTCGGCCGCAAACGGGTCTGGTTCCCAGTTGTTTATCGATATTCCGCCGCCGGGAATCGTCTGGACTGGCCCGTTCAGCCCGTCAAATGTGGAAGGCGCAAGCGTCCCCTGCTGTTTGCAGGAAGACAAAATAAAGACGGTCAGTATCACCATGGCCGCCGTTGCAATCATATTTTTCATGATAAACTCCTTAATTTAAGGATATGCTTTCATTATCTCATAAATTAGACGGCCGAAGACCGCTGTTTTCTCTTTATTATTTGCCTTGCCCTTGCCGAGTAGGAGCTGACCGGTGAGTTCAACGCCTCATCCATGAGCTTTTCCGCAAGGGGCCTCACTTTTTTGCTGTCCGCGGCAAGCTTTACTATCGCCTCCAGAAAACAGGCCTTCGCTCCCCTGCTCCGTTCATTTTTTAGCCATCCGTTGATTATCATGGCGCATTTGCGGCCGTTCTTTTCCCCTGTCTTTACCGCGAGAAGCATCGCCGCCAGGAAATACCTTATCCTGCCCTCCGGATTTTTAAGGATGGCCCCTGTTATTGCCGGGCCCCTGTTTGCCGCGAGATTTTTATCGGCCGCCGACGCCCTTGCGCAGGCCTCGGCGCACCTTTCGGAAAGATACCCGCCCGAAGAAAGCGCAGTGCCGAGGATTATGTCGAACATCGGCTGTCCGGCGCGCACTATCTCCGCGGCCGCGGGTTTCGCGCTCATGCTCCGCCTGGAATCCACGCCGGATATCTCTGTGATGATGTCCTTTTTTTCCACAGGAACTCCCATAGATCCATTATACTATTTTTTTTGCGCGCCGGAAATATTATAAATTATTTTTTTCACACTTTTCCCGGAAAACATGTTATACTTATTTTCATGACAAACGAAAACAATGATTTTTCAGGATTAGGAATTGCTCCGGGATTGCTTGATATAATAGCGAAGCTTCAGTTTACGATCCCCACGCCGATACAGCAGAAGGCCATACCCATAGGGGTTGCCGGGCAGGACATAATAGGCATAGCGCAGACAGGCACTGGAAAAACCCTGGCCTTCGGAATTCCCATGGTTCAGCGCCTGGCGCAGTCCGACAATAAGGGTTTGATAGTGGTTCCCACGCGCGAGCTCGCCTTCCAGGTCAATGAGACCATGACAAAACTCGCTCCCGCTTTCAGAATAAAAACCGTCCTTTTGATGGGCGGCGACAGCATGGGGAAACAGATAGCAAGTTTAAGGCAGAATCCAAGGATAATAATAGCCACACCCGGCCGGCTCATCGACCATATGCACCGCCGCACCGTCAGGCTCAACAATGTAAATGTCCTTGTTCTTGACGAGGCCGACAGGATGCTCGACATGGGCTTTCTTCCCCAGATAAACGAAATACTTGAAGCAGTGCCAAAAGAGAGGCAGACAATGCTCTTTTCCGCGACAATGCCCGGTGATATAGTAAGGATAGCCGACCGTCACATGAAACTTCCGGTCCGTACGGAGATAGCGCCCCAGGGCACCGCCGCGGAGCTTGTTTCGCAGGAAATATTCGTCGTGCGCGGCGAATTAAAAACGACTTTATTGCTGGAGATATTAAAACAATACACGGGTTCCGTCCTTCTGTTCACGCGCACAAAACGCGGAGCAGCCAGGGTCACAAGCAGTTTGAGGGGGCAGAACCTTTCCGCGTCGGAAATACATTCAGACCGCTCAATGGGACAGAGAAAAGACGCTCTTCAGGGTTTCAAATCCGGAAAATACCGCATTCTTGTGGCCACCGACATTGCGGCCCGGGGCATAGACGTGGACGGGATAGAACTTGTCATAAATTACGACCTCCCGGACGACCCGTCTAATTATGTCCACCGCATCGGAAGGACCGGAAGGGCCGGAAGAAAAGGCCATGCAATTTCCCTGGCGACACCAGACCAGGCCAGCGAAGTAAGGTCCATAGAAAAAATAATCAGGTCCACCATACCGGTTTCAAACCACCCGAAGGTCAAGACAGAGCAGTTCTCCGGTTCGGGAGCTCCAAAGCTTGTGTTTTCAAGCGCAAAATTCTTCCGTGGCGGAAGAATGAGGAAATGGAAATAAAAACCGGCGGGATTTAAGCCCGCGGGACGAAGACGCCCGCCTTAAAGATACTCTTCCATTTTTTGTGAAATATCCTCAAGTTTGTATATTATTTCCGTGTGTTTTCTGGCAAGGTCCTTTATCACCGCCTGCACGGTGTTGCCGCCGTTCTTTCCCCTCTCATAAAGCAATTTCCGCATGAACTTGCTCATATCCAGTTTTTCCTCCGCGGCGAATTTCTTCACAAGAGCCGCTTCCTCCGGGTTACAGCGGACAAGTATGGAAAAAAGCTTTTGCTGACGTTTTGGGACTTTTCTCATGATCTACCTCTTATTTTTTTACATATTGTTGCGCCTGCGCACCTTTTTGTCAATGACCGAAACCGTCATTTTTTCCTTATTTTTCGCCTGTTTTAATCGTAGTCTTACTGGACGTCTGTCCATGGTGCCATTTGTCGGTTGTTTTTGCCCTGGTCACGTTATATAATTAGCACTGATATCAACGGAGGGATCATGAGGAAAAATATTATTCTGCTGTTTTTTTTGCTGTCCTCCAGCCTTGCCTGCGGTTTTACCGTAGAACCTTCGCTCTACAGCGGCGCCCAATTCTCGTCGCCCATCGACGATTTCGGCATAATGATAGGGGACGGGGTTAACGTCTATTCCCTCGAGGGATACAGGCAGTATGAGGCGTCCCTCGGCTATAAGGTTTCCTGGTCCGAATCCCGCGTCTCACCTCTTTTCGGCGGAGGGTTGTTTTTTGTGTTTTCGGATGATCTCGTTTGCTCCCTGAAATTTTCCTATGTTCCCGGGTTTTCATACAAAGCCGGATTTTACGATGCCTCCAACTATATAATGTATTCCCAAAAAGCCGGCATCAGCCTGCTTACTTTTTCACCCGGTCTGTACCTGCAGTACACTATAAATGATACCTTTGCCTTCTTTATCCGCGCTGAATTCCCGGGCGTAGCAATAAGGAACATTAATTTTTCCGCTTCCGAGACCCTTTACGGAGGCGACACCGTCTATGACGTTTCCAATTCAAGCATTGATTACGAATATTATTATTCCGCCGGGATAGGGGCCAAATGGCGCATAAACAGCATGTTCTTCTTGACTGGCGACGCCGGGTACTCAAGCGCGGCGCAGGGGCTGAGCCTTATCATCACCGCGGGTTTTGACCTTTCAAACGGCGGGACCGCGGTCTCCACGGACAACTCTTTCGCGGCTTTTGAGGGCAAAGGGGACAACTGTTTTTCATCGGGGGACTATAAATGCGCGTTTGAATGGTATCTGGACTGCATATCAATAAGAAAAACATCCGCAATTTATAAAAAAGCCGGCGATTGCCTCTTTTTTTCAGGGAACAGGCAAGAGGCTCTCAAATATTACGATTATTCCCTAAAGCTGGGGAAAAATGACGCGTTATCCGATTTTATAAAGAAAAACTATTGACGCGAATAAATAAAAAACCGCGGGCTTCAAACCCGCGGTTTTTTATTTTGCCGCCCTTGCCTGTTATTTTTCGACAGCCACTTTCAGTTTTTTCTCCAGGGTGCCTATCTTCACATATATAATATATATACCTGCCCCGACTGTTTTGCCGTCCTCAAAAACACCGCTCCAGGAGGCATTGTAAGTGCCCGCGCTCATTGTAGCTGAAACAAGGGTATTTACCGGCTTCCCGTTCCTGTCATAAATTATTATCCTTACTCTGGAAGGACTCTTGAGTGAATAGCCTATTTCCACCGAATCCCCGTCAGCCGTGTTTATTACGCTTCCCGAGGTTATGGAAGCACTTGCCTGAACTGTAGGTATTGCCGTTGGCGCCGGCGTAGTTATGGATGTTGGCATTACAGAAGCAGTCGCCGTCGGTAATACAGTAGGTATATTGGTGGGTATTGTGGTGTAAGTGTTCGTAGGCACCGCTGTCGGCACCGTCGTGAAGG
>CAYUDX010000009.1:0-101414 GCA_964443355.1 uncultured Spirochaetia bacterium | reverse complement strand
TGTTTGTTGGTAATGTGGTGAAAGTATTTGTCGGTACCGCGGTGAAAGTGCTCGTCGGCACCGTTGTGAACGTGTTTGTTGGTACCGTGGTGAAAGTGCTCGTCGGCACCGTCGTGAAGGTGTTTGTTGGTAATGTGGTGAAAGTATTTGTCGGTACCGCGGTGAAAGTGCTCGTTGGCACCGTCGTGAACGTATTTGTTGGTACCGTGGTGAAAGTGCTCGTCGGCACCGTCGTGAAGGTATTTGTTGGTACTGTGGTGAAAGTATTTGTCGGAGTATTTGTGGATGGATTAACTGTTCCCGTCGGAACAACTGTCAATATCAATATGGGGGTGCTTTGTGCAACAGCCGAGGTAATTGTATTTCCAGTTCCCTCCTCAGTGCCGGTTGCCGAACCCATGAACGTTACATTACCGTTACCAAGGGCGCTGAATATCCATGTAAATTCACCGGAACCTGAAGGGGCCACTACCGGAATATTTGCGGGAGCCGGCCCGCTGGAATAATATGCAAACCCCGAACCGGTCATTGTGAGGTTCACGGGCACAGGCTGGACGTAATCCGCCGCGATGTCCCCGATATTCTGCACCTGCATTATGACGGTCACCGACTGTCCCGCTCCGGCGGTCTGCGGGTTGGTCGTGATGCTTGACGTAAGAGCCGCACCCGCAAACATCGAAGCGCCCAACATGGCCGTGAACGCCACAGACATAAGAAGCACCCTCAGGTCAAAAAATGTTTTTCTTTTCATTTTTATCCACTCTCCATTAAAAAATTTTATTCATCCCTTCACACATTTAGACACCACGCAAAAAAACCGGTTTCAAGAATCCTAAAAAAACAGGTCCATGCTGATCCTGCTGGTCTCGCCGAGGTCGTTGAAAGGCTGGAACGCATAAAATATCTTAAGGGAATCCAGAGGCTCTATCCCGGCCCCGAACGTCATGCCGTCGCCGTTCTCGGTGGCCCCAAAACCAGCACTTAAGAACAGCCTGTTATAAAAGCAAAATTCCGCTCCCGCCTGTATGTCGGGCATGTATTTGTTCAGCATGACCCTGTCCACGTCGGCGTCGGCAATCATTTTTATATCCCCGTTTATCCTCCATTTGTAACCTATACCGGCGGTAAGCTTGGTCGGGAGCGGGTCCGCGCTGTTTTCAAAAGCTCCCTGCGCTCCGAGATTGGTCAACGCCAGCCCCAGATAAACTTCCGGCATTTTTGACACCATAAGCAGCGCACCCATGTCCGCCGCAAAGCCTTCCTTTGAATAAACCATAAGCACGCTCCTGAAATATTTCAGGCTGGCCCCGGCGCTAAATCCGGGAAGAAACGCAATGCCGAAGGAAGCCTGGGCAAGCATATCGTAATTACTGACGTTCCCGTTGTTTTGCCCGGTTTTATCTATGTTTGCAAAATTGGAAGTGGTATCGTAAAGCGTCCTGAAACCAAAACCGTAATTGCCTTTATTGGAGGCGTACATGATGTTCTCGTAATTTGTGTCGGCGAATGAGGCGTAATGGGTGAACGACAGCGAACTTCCTCCAAGTACGGTCAAACCGGCAGGATTGAACACCAGCGCATTGCAGTCGTCGGCAACGCCGACAAAGGCGTTGCTCATTGCCGCGGCGCGAGCGTGCGGCTCCACGAGCAGAAAATCCGCGCCAACGGCGTTCTCCGCCCGCAACAAACAAGGAAATAATAATGCGGCAGAAAGAAGTCCGCAAAGAGTTTTTTTCCGGTAAAACAGGCTCTGGTTCATGCTATTTTATCACGCCTAATTTTATCTTTTGTTCAAACTCTTCTGTTTTTATATACATTATATATATTCCGTTGGAAGCGGTCATACCGGAGTCCAGCTCGCCTTTCCATTCCACCGTGAATGTTCCGGCCGGCTTTTCCCCCGAGAACACCCTCTTTATTATCATGCCGTTCCTGTCGTATATTACTATCCTAACCTGCCCCGGGACCGTCAGGCTGCATTTTACCTGCGCGGTGTCGTTGTTCGACGGGTGTATGATGGTGCCGAAAACCTGCGCCCCGGCCTGCATTTTTTCCTGAGTCTGGCCGGATTTCACGGACGCATCGCTTACGCCGGATCTTTTATCAGCCTCAACCGCGGTTTTCGGCTGCTGCGCCGGTTGCTGGAACGCCGGGGAGCGTGACGCCGGAAGCGCGGAAGTATTTGACAAAACTGCGTCGTTCTTCCCGCCGCCTTCATCAATTGCCGAGGCCAATACGGTATCATTTTGCTGCGTGTTTTTTTCCGTAGCCGGGACGGATCGCGGCGGCATATTTTCCTGAGTACGCCCGGGTGACTTAACTTTTCTCCCCGGTGCCGCGGCGACGGCTGTAACGTTGCTTTTTTTCGCCGGGACCGTCCCGGACTGCTTTATGGCCGCAGGTCGTATATTAAACAAGGTTATGATGACAAAAACAACTGCCGCAGCCGCGGCCAAAGGATACGCAAAAACCCGCCTGCCCTCCCCGTGTTTCTTTTCCGCGGTTGATGCAATGGAACGCCTTACCCTCTCCTCAAAATCATCTGGAAGGGCGAAATCATCAGCCGATCCAATGGCGCGCGTTATTTTGAGGACAGCCTTGAGCTTTTCCGAACATGCCATGCAGGAGCTTATATGCTCCATTACTCCGGCATCGAGGTTTTCTTCTCCCGGCATGAACCGCAGAATAATATCCGTTGCTTCACGACAATCCAAGTTTTTCACCCATTTTTCTGATAAGATTTTTTCTGACCTTTTCCCTGGTCCTTGCCGACCTTGACTTGACGCTGCCCACCGGCATTTTCAATATTGCGCTTATCTCGTCGCAGGAAAACCCTTCCATGTCCTTCAGTATTATAAGGGACCTTTCCACCGGCGGAAAACTTTCAAGCTCTTCCATTACAATTGCTTTTAGCTCCTTGAGCTCCAGTTCCTCATCAACGGGCTTTCCCTCATCCGCAGCCTTTTCCACGCCGTACTGCCCTTCATCACGAGTGTTCTCCGCGTTGTTTATAACCGAGCGCCTTTTCAGGGACTTGAGCCGATTAATGCAGCAATTCACAGCCAGCCTGTAGATCCACGTTGAAAATGCCGACTGGAACCGGAATTTGCCTATGTTGCAATACACCTGTGTGAACACTTCCTGGGCTATATCCGCCGCTTCCTCGGCCGAACGCATGTATTTAAAGCATATACCGGCCACCTTTTCCTTGTAAAGAAGCATTACCCTGTCAAACAGGTTCTTCTCCCCCTGTTGTATGCGCTTTATCTCTTCAAAAGTAATTTCTTCCATTTTCACCATGCCGATTTTTAGATGCCATATTAATTTAGACAACAACGGGGAATTTTGGTTTCAATATTCGCGGATTTGTAAGGATTATTTTGGCAGGCCGAACTTCGGTCGGTCTTGATGCTTTTAGGAAGGTATCGTAAAATAAAAAACCGAGCCTCCTGAGCCCTCTCCCTTTGATTCCACCCTTATGCTTCCTCCGAGGCGTTCTATTATTTTTTTGCATATGGCAAGCCCCATGCCGGACCCGGAAAATCTATCCTGATTGTTAAGCCTCTCGAATATCTTGAATATCTTTTCACCGTATTCCATATTGATGCCTATCCCGTTGTCGGCGACGGTAAATTTCCATCCCCCGGGGACGGGTTCCGCGCTGATCTTGACCAGGGGAGATCCAGATTCGTTGAATTTTACGGCGTTGTCTATAAGATTTGAAAATACCTGCTTTATGGAAATCCTGTCGCCCATGACCACCGGTATGGACCCGGGTTCGTATTCTATCATTGCCTTATTGCCGGCGGCGCCTTCAACGTTAACCTTGATCTCCTCGAGGATGCCGGCCACAGCCACGCGTTCAAGGCCTTTTTCAAACCTTCCCGCGCGTGAATATTCCAGGATGTCGGAGATAAGCAAATCCATTTCCGAGGCCCCTTTCTGAATCGAGCCCAGTATCTTTTCCCCCTCCTGTCCGAGCCTGTCCGAAAATTTTGACTGCAGCATGCCTGCATAAACGGACATGGTCCTTAACGGCTGGCGCAGGTCGTGTGATGAAACAGCCGCGAATTGCTGCAGGTCCTCGTTCGAACGCTTCAGTTCCTGTATGGTGCGCCTTAATATCTCCTCGTTCTTTTTGCGTTCTGTCGTGTCCCTGACAACGGCTATCACGACTTTTTTTCCGGAATACCACACACCGACGAACCTGGCCTCGACTTCGAATATGGTCCCATCAAGCCTTCTTGCCGCGAATTCCACAAGCCCGGAATCTATCCCCTCCGACACTCCCAGTGACGAAATTATTTTTTCATTCGGCCCGGCGGTGAATTCCATGAAATTCCTGCCGGTGGCTGTTTTTTTATCGGCTCCATAAAGCACGCACATTGTACTGTTGACATCAAGTATGGTTCCGCCCGGGCTTTCCACCGCAAAAACAGCGTCCCCGGCGTTGTCGAATATTGTGTGATATTTTTCCTCGGCTTTTTCGATTGTTTTTACGTAGCTGTTTATAAGGAAATAAACCATGGTGGCGGTTACAATGATGAAAAGGAGCCCCTTGATCGTGCTTAACATGGTCAGGAATTCCTTGTCCTGGCTGATGTTTGATGCGATGCGATCGGAAAAGGCTATCCATAAAAACCCGAAAACAGCGTAAATTACCGCCGTTTTTAATGCCGCCTTTTTACCCTCGGAAATTTTGATTTTCATCGATACTCCGTTATTATAGACTTGTATGACAATTATATACAAATAACTGCCAATAATCAAATTTTATCGGTAAAAGTCTGGGTTGCTTGTTTAAATGGATTTGAAGAGGCCATTGCAGCGGTAAATTCAGAGACACAGGTACGACTTTGTGCGAGCCAATTATGCAAAGTATTTGAAAATTTTAAAATAACTTTAATAAATCAATCCTTATAAAATAAAAACTAATTGCTGTTTTATTTTAAAAAGCCAGCCCGAACCCCAATA
Source organism: uncultured Spirochaetia bacterium (assembly GCA_964443355.1). GTDB lineage: Bacteria > Oederibacteriota > PGYV01 > PGYV01 > Palsa-1178 > Bog-1181. The sequence continues at coordinate 96,440 of CAYUDX010000009.1, read as the reverse complement.
TACCGCTTAAAACATGCTCGTTGGAACCCGGATAAATATCAGCAAGGCTGTAGGATACCATCACGTTCGACACGAGGAACACGCCGCCCAAATTCAGGTAAGTTTCATAATTACAAAGCAATCCGTAATCAACCGTTGGCATAAGCGTGTCGTTGAAGGCTGCGTTATTAATATAATTGCCGGATAATTTAAACCCGGTGTACCCACCGATACAGAAAGCCTGCTTGTCCGGAAAAAAATTCATGAACACAAAAGGATTTTTAAATTTGAACTTTATCGCGAGCGGCACATCAAGGTAAGATTCGTGATATATCGCCGAGCCTAATCCGCCCACATGCGTGCTGCCGCCGTTCTCCATATAAATCAGCCCGGAGTACATGGCAAAAATGTGATTGAAATGATAATTGGCTAAAAGCATCCCCCCGCCTGTCATACCTGCAAGGGTCTGTTGTTCGTTGCCTCCGTCGTATTCTGGTGAGTTGTAATGTATGTATGCTATGGCGTCAAAACTAATCGGGTAAAAGGCAGACCCCTCAATTCCATCAATCCTTTCATTTAACGTTTCCACTATATTTTTAAGCCTGTCGGAAGGCTTGAGGAAATACGCCATGCTATAGTAATCCAGGGCGCTTATATTATCATGGGTCCCGGCGTACACGTATCCCTGCCTCTCGAACGCCGCGGCATCCAGCGGGTTTTCATAAATTGCTTTTTCAGTTTCCACTATGGCATCTTTTTTCTGCTCAACCCCTGCCTTTTTTCCGGCATAATTGCCGTAAAAATCCCTGACATCTGTCAGCGTCTGACTGTTGAGTTCCCAGGACCGGCTTTCAATCATATTATTATTAATATCAACGGTGCCAATCAAGGATACGGTTACTTTTTTTGCTTTTGCGATCTTATCTAACTGATCGGCTTTAAGGATAAACAGGGCTTTTTCAACCATTTTTCTTGGCGGCAATAAATAGTACTTCCCGTCAATTACAATAGATCCCGAAAGGTAGTCGATTTCCTCAATTATGGGTGTTTTTTTATAAGGCAGATAGAACGGTGCGGCATTGTCCGCGGTTATTTCAAGCGCATTTGTACTCCTTAACACGAACTTCGTAAAATCCGGCATAATTATCCCGACATATGAGTAAGATACAGCGAGTTCATAGAATTCAACGCCATTACTGTAATTTCTTACAAAATTGATTAAAAACGTGCCGGGATAAAGGTCATTCTTGAGTTTCCTGTCTCCTGTCATTGCAGTGGAAAAAATGCCGTTCCTTTCGGGATTTACCAGGTAATGATTCCTGGTTCCACACCCCGCAAGGCACAAACAAGCAAGAATACAAAGCGACATTTTTTTCAAATTTTATTTCCCCCTTATATTAATTGCTACAATAATATGCCAAATTTTTATTTTTGTCAAAAGTTTAATATGCCAACATATTTTGTATAATATACAATACATAATACCAAATTTTGATTGGTTGGTCATGAAACCCGACCCCGGCTATGTCGGCTCTAAATTATCTATAACGTTGGTATAGACAATGTGACTTCCGTGTAGCTCGTGCCGTCGCTTTCAATATTCATATTGCCTCCGTGTGCTTTTATTATTTTGTCTGAGATGGCCAGCCCAAAACCCGTGCCCTTTGCTTTTTTTGTATTAAAGGGCTTTTTTAGTCCTGCAAGGTCGCCGCTTTTTATTCCATGGCCGTTATCCCTTATAGATATGTCCACGGCTTTTTCCTTTTCAAACACACCCAGCTTTATCACAGGTTTTTCCGTTTGCTCCAGTGCTTCGATGGAATTCATAGCCATGTTTGTCAGCGCACGCTTTATCATGACGCGGTCAAAATTCAATATAAGTTCTTCCTCGTCCTTGTCCAGTTCCACGCTTATTTCAGGCTTTTCCGCTTTTATAAATGCCGCAATCTCACCGGCCAGCTGGATTATATCGCCGTCCTTTTGTTCCGGCTTCATATCACCGGAAAATTCATTCCAGTCCCCTATGACGCCTGCAAAACGCGCTATTTCTTCGGTAATATTGCTGATTTTCTTTACGTCATTTTCCGTTTTTCCCTCCACAGTCCGCGCCATGATAAGGATCCTGTCCATTGGGGCCTTTAACCCGGAGGCCATCTGCGAGGCCAGGAGACCGGTATTTTTGATGTTTTCCTCCTCAAAAAGCTGATACTGCAGCAGGTGTGTTTTTATGTAAAGTGCGAGAGTTCCGGTCATGTCGCCGAGCAGCCGTATCTCTTCGGAGGTGAATGAAATATCCGGGGTGTCTTTTTTCCCGCAGAGGACGGCGTTTACGGCTCCGGAATATGTGATAGGCGATATTATTGACGCGCCGAACATGTCCAGGAGCCCGGTCTTTGTCAGGTCCTTTGTCTCATGCCTTATAATAGTTTCAGTTGTCACGGCAAAGCCCCTGACATTTACCGAACCCTTAAAAGCATCTTCATTTGTCGACCATTTCCCGACAAATAAATCGCCTTCCTTTATATATACGTTCGCTTCCATTTCCATGCGTTCCCTGACAAGGAAGAGCATGTTGAATATTTTGTCTTCTTCGGCGATGTTCAGTTCCTTGATGCGGCGGTAGCTGTCTTCGGTATCCTTCCATGGAGTCCCGGCGCCGAGTCTGTCCATAAAAAGCTTCACACTGTCATGGAGGCGGCCGGCGAAATAAACTGACAGCAGGCTGAGGATAAAGTACACCGTGATTAAAACCTTTAACTGGCCAATCAGAGCCAGCGTGGCAGCCGAATAAAACACCCCCACAACGAGCGCGACCACTGTGTAGTCTATAAAATTCCTGAGCAGCACCCCGGCATCGAGCAGCCTGTGCTTGAATATCGCGTAAAATATTATGACAGCGTAAACCGTGTTGGCGATGTTGCCTGTATATTTGAGGCCGTGCCACCCCAGCCCGGACGTAAAATCTGTCATACCGCCGAAGAACAATATCAGGAAGGCAATTATCACGAATTTTACCCTGTTTTTTTCCTGCCTGAACTTTATTCCCGGGTAATGGTATACCAGAACAACAAATGCGGCCGCGAGTGCGGCAAATTCATAGATAAGGATGCCCGCCTTGTTCCCGTATGAACCGTACACTTCATTCATCGCCGGAAAAACAAAGGTCGCCAGTGTGAATAAAAAATAGCACGCGGATATTAAGCCCACCACGTAAAGGACATTGTGGATCCTGCCCGGCTTTTTAATATTGTACAGATTTATTACAAAATACATTCCTGCCGGCGGTATCATCGAAACAAAAAGGAAATTTATCCTGCTGAACGCTTCCAGGTGGTAACCCTGCCACATGGTGACGCAAAAATTCCACATGGCAAACAGGGCGCTCAACATGAAGAACGAAAAATTCAGCCTGCTTCGGCCTTTTGTAAGGGCGAGCACGCCCAGTATTACGTTTATGACAGCGGTGACAAGTATGATGTCGAATATCATTTCCGGCCAAGCCTCCTTTTATAGCGCCGCGCTATATGTAATTTTCAAGGTTGAGCCTTTGAAGCTCAAAAAGAAATTTGATCTTATGCGTCGGCGTTCTTTCCAGTTTCCTCTCAAGCAGGTATATCTTTTCAGTGGAAATTACGGCGCTGATATCGGCAAGCGACTGCGCGTACCCAACCGCGCCTTCCATCAGTTCACGCAGCGCCTGTTTTTCCGCGACGCCAGCATTTATCTTCTCTTCATAGTCCTTTGCTTTCTTCAACCTCTCCCGGTCCGGAAGCACGAACACGCTCAAAAAATCATCGCTGCCGAGCCTCGTAACAAGGGCGTCCTTTATGTATATCGACCTGCAGAGCAGGTTGGAAAGCCTCATGGGGTCTATATAGGACCCGTCTTTCCATGAAATGAGCTCTTTTTTCCTGCCGACCAGGTGCAGGTATCCGTCCCTGTCCACGTAACCGAGGTCCCCGGTCGCGAGGAACCCGTCGCTTCCGATCCGTTCTTTTGTTTTTCCAGAATCCTTTAAATATCCTTTCATGATCGTGGGGCCTTTTATCTCAAGCTCGCCCGCGGGATATGGGATCCCAGGGATGTCCTTCACATCCCTGAACCTTGACTGCAGCACGCTTATTATACGGCCGGACGAACCGGGTTTATTGTCGTTAAGCCTGTTCCTGGAGATTATACCGGTGGCTTCCGTGGCTCCGTAAATATCGATCACCGTCACCCCGAGTTTTGCGAATATCTCGACGACCCCTGCGTCAAGTTTCGTGGACGACGAGATTCCGTAGCTGAAATAACCGCCTAGCTTGTCCCTCAAAAAGAACCTCGTTGCAGTGAGCTTTGCCTTGTCCAGCGTCCCTATATCATAAAGCTTTGCGTTCTTTTCAATGCTTATCAGGTTGTCGTATATGTCCCTGAATACCTTCTTGTTCCTTATGTCTTCGAGCACTTCTTTCATTATGTATATCCAGAATTTTGGGACCGCCATGAGCGCCTTTATCCTCGACCCCTGCTTTTTCAGCTTTTTTATCTCATTCTCGAGGACATCATCCTCGTCCGCTTCCCTGGTAAAATAAATTACCGGATAACCCTTTGTTTTTGCCGCTAAAAATTCGACAAGGGTCGCTATATGGGTATACGGTCCTATATTGAGAAAATCCTCGTTTGGCCTGAGTTTCATTACATCCATGCCTTCAGCCAATTCCGCCAGTATGTTTCCGTGGGTTATTTCCACTATGCTGGGCAGCCCTACTGTTCCGGAAGTTGCATAGTGGGCCAGGACCGTACTACCGTCATTCATGATGTCCGGTGCGTCCGGGATTTCTTTTCCGCAGTATTCTTTCGCTATACCGGACATGGGCGTTGCCCCGTCCGGCATCCCTGCCGCCGCCGGTCCGTCTTCGAAAACGTCATAAAGGTCGGCGACTATCAACTTTGCCTTTATTCCCAGTTTCAGCATTATTGAGCTTATACGTTCTTTTTGCAGCCTGCTTGATACCAGGAAATCCGGCGGGTCCGCGCTCAGGAGGTGTTTCAGCTCCACCTCGTTCATTTTTGTATCGAGCGGGAACAGGATGTTCCCGGTATAAAGGACCGCCAGTGCAGTCATGTCCCACTCCGGCCTGTTCAGGCAAAAAGTCGCAACAACCTTTTGCGTGCCCGCGTTTTCCGTAAGGTAGCATATCATTAATTTTATGTTCGCCAGATACTCTTCAAACGCGATGGCCCTGTACTTTTCTCCGTCATCATAACGTATCGCGATCCTTTTTGCCTTCGCGTACTCCGGCATTTTTTTTCTTATTATATCAGCTATCGAACTTACCTGTTCCGGGATTTCATTTCCCCCCACGGTTGGCCTCCGTTTATTTTTTTAATTTATCCCCGAGCTTGAAATCTCCCAGGCCGAAACCGTACTGCTCGGCGAGCTCCATCGTGGCGTATACCTGCCTTGCCGCCAGCGCCCCTCTGGCAAAGCTGTGGTTCCTGCCGTCAAAACCCAAAAGCAGGGTCTCAGCCAGGCATCCGTACGTCTGGTTCCTGCCCGGCATGCCGGGCAGGTTTATATCCGTCCCCTCTGGCATCCTGGCGAACCCGCCGTCAAATACAAAATATTCGTCCATATGGTCCTTAAAAGCCTCGCTTAAGTTCGAAGGCACCGACGCACAACAGATAATCGCGCCTTTTTTGACCGTCTTGGGCGAGATCATTTTCTTATTTGGCGAGTTCGTGGCCACGGCCACGATTTCACAGTCTTTTAGCGCGTCAAGCCCTGTTGCCAGCTCTATAAAAGGATTTTCCTTTGAACCGTAACGGCTGTTTATTTCCCTGTCGAGCGAGGAACCGGCGTCGTTATCCATCTTATCCCCGTTCTTTAACCATTCAATCACTCGCGCCATACCCGGGTCGGTAACAGCGCCGGCAAGCAACGGCGATATGACCTCTCCGTATATTTTTTTTGATAGCCCCCTTAGCTTTGTCCCTTCCAAAATCACGCCTTCCGCCAGCTCGGACTGTATCATCTCCAGAATATCCTTCAGGCATTGATGCCTTGCTTCCTTAAGCCTCTCAATCCCGCCTTCAGGCCTGCCGATGAGTTTTACGTTCTTACACTCCATGCATAATAACGAAGCTATTACGGCGCCTATGTTGCCGGCGCCGCCCACAACCGCGGCTTTCATCTTTTCCATGTCCACTTTCATATCGGACGCTGCTTTTCTTATTCCCATCAGCATGAGGGCCGTGGTAAAGCCGTTCCCAGTAGTCACAGGCACTTCGTAGTCGTTCACCGAAGTGCCGTTCTCGGTCACTATGGATGTGTATGCCCCCAGGCCGACTATAGATGTCGGTATGTTATCATCGCCGAGCTCCTTTGCCATGGTCACGGCATCCTGTATCCTGTCCTGAATTTCCTGCAATTTCAGCTTCATGTCCCTGCCCGGAGATTTGTTAACCTTGATGTTATAGACAGCTTCTGCGAGGTATTCGGGCAGGTACGGCACGGCTATCATATTGTTCTGTACTGTAAACCCGCCTGATACTATGTAATCGGTACGAAGAAAATCCGGCTCAAGGAACCTTGAAATGCCGTTCCACCATTGCGTTAATTTTTTAGGATCCCATTTGTATTTTACAAAGGATGGGAAATAATAAGCCAGAAGGTATTCAAGCGACGTCGGGTGCATTATGAACCCGGTCCTCGCATCAAAACTTCTGTTACCAGCGTCGGGAGCGATTTCAGCCGCAAATTTTTCCGGATTTTCAAGGGCGTCCCTGCCGGGGTCTTCCCCGATCAGGTGGCTTACCATGCAGTATTCGTTGTTAGCCTCTATTATCCGCATGGCTTCATCAAGGGCAAATATTGTCCTGTCAATCTCTTCGTTTTTTATAAAGGCTGAAGGCTGTATGCGTATTATGGAAGCCTTTACCCTGCCAGGGTTTCCTTTCATCATCGTGGACAGCGGCGCGAAAGTACGGATGCCATGGCGGTTCAGCAGGTAGCTCGACACCAGCAGGGATAAAAATCCCTGCCTGCCCGCGTATCTGAAAAAACTCGAATGGCCCGCCAGATTGGTGAATTCAATGGCTATCATGAGACCTCTGCCCCTTACTTCCTTAATTACATGGGGGAACTATTTTTCAGGCTCTCCAGCTTATCCAGGAAATACGCGCCCTTGCGGCCGGCCTCTTTCATAACTTTACCGTTATCCCTTGAGAGCATCTCGAGAACTTTTATTGCTATTTTGCACGACAGTTCATCTTCGGCAAATGTGGACGTATGAAGCAGTCCAAAATCAGGGTCATAGACTTTTTCATGTATTAAAGCCGCGCCTGTCTTCACCAGCCCGCCTCCCAGCGCCTTGCTTATGGTTATGTATTCCGGTTCTATCTTTTTAAGCGGCGTCTGCGGGTAAGCGAGGAATTCGCCGGTACGGCCGCACCCGGTCTGTATCTCGTCCACTATAAACGGCACGCCTGTCTGCTCATGAATGGCAGCCAGCGTTTCAAGGGTTTGTACGGGTATCGCGCGTATGCCGCCCTCGCCTAGGATGACCTCGAATATCATGGCGATTACTTTTGTCATTTTTTCAGCGCGCAATTCCACTTTGTTGCCTTTAAGCCATGGCACAAGGAACTCGATGCTGTTGCCGGACGCGCACTCCGCGAGCCTTTCGGGCCTGTCAATGTCCATAAAGAAAGTTTTAATGGATGAAAGACCCTCAAATCCTTCCCTGTAAGTCTTGTTAAAGGTAACTTTCAGAGGTGCTGTAGTTTTGCCGTGGAACGAACCCTTGAATGCGCAAACTACAGGAGAGTTCTGAAAAGACTCGAATTGCGAAAGGTTATATTCATCCACATCGTCCTTGAATTTTTCAAGGTCCTTTGATTTTGCGGATTCAGGCAGTACGACATACATGCGGCTGTCCTCTACTCGGTAGTAAAAATCATTCAATTCCCGGGTTATCTTCTCATATTTTCTCCTTATCATGTCAAAGTGCGCCTTGTACGAGTGCTTTAATACCGCCTCAACGCTTTCAGCCCCGCTGTTGGTCAGGTTGACGTAGTATTTTCCCTTTGACGGTATCAGGCTGTTAATTTTTTCGGCCAGAACTGCTGCCGCTCCACGCACCGAAGTCTGGGCTGCCATGGGCGTGTCGGCGTCAATGGCCTTCGCCATTTCTTTCTTAAGTTCCTGATTATTGTGTCCCAGGATTGTTACGCCGAAGCCGCCGAGAAGGTCGAGCACCCTGGCCTCGTTTTTATCCTTTTTATAATACAGGTAATCGCCTTCGGCTTTTGTATATTCATAATCCAGAGAAAGGCATTCCATGAGATCCGCTAATTTCGGCTTGCAGTATTCTCCGAAAAGCCCCGAGTGGCCGCCTTTATTTCCCATGCTGTTCCTCCAGTCGTTTTAGTGTTTCCTCGAGAATACCCATATATTTTCCGGCCACGCCCTTTCTTTTAAGCTTGAGCGTCGGCGTCATCATGCCGTTTTCTGTTGTAAAATCGTCCCTTATCAGTACAAACCCTTTTATCTGCTCATATTGCGCCAGTTTTTTATTCAACGTTTTAATGGCTTCATTTATAAGGCTCCTTATTTCATCGGACTTCAAAAGCGCGTCATATTCCATCGGCAGTTTTTTCTCCGCCGCGAATTTTCTTATGTTCTCCTCATCCGGAACCAGCAACGCGATTATGAATTTCCTGTTGTCACCGTATAGCATTGCGTGTTTTAAGTACCTGCTCTTGAGTAATTGTGCCTCAATGGGCTCAGGCGCGACCTTCTTGCCGTATGAAGTTACTATTATATCCTTGATCCTGCCGGTTATTGCCAGGTTGCCCTTTCCGTCAATGGCCCCCATATCGCCTGTATGAAGCCAGCCTTCAGGGTCTATGGCCTTTTTTGTTTCCTCATCCATGCCGAGGTATCCCCTCATAATGCCCGGACCTTTGACCAGTATTTCATCCCCTTCTCCTATTTTCAACAGCAACCCGTCAAAAGGCTTTCCGACCGTACCGAGTGTGTTTTCTTCGGGCGTATTGCACGCTATTACGGGCGACGTCTCTGTCATGCCATATCCCTCGAGTATGTTGAAACCCATTATGTAAAATACCTTGGCAACCTGCCTGTCCAGGGGAGCGCCGCCTGAAATTATATACCTAAGCCTTCCGCCTGCAATCGCCCTGAAGCTCCGCGCCACCATAAAATCAAGTACAGCCGCCTTTATCCGCAGAACCAATCCCGTCTTTTCTTTCCTGTACTTCATGTTTTCATAAGTGTTAAGTACTGCTACGGCCCCTTTGACCAGGGCCTTCCTGAACGCGCTGCCGGAATCTATCTTTTGCATGACGGTATTATAAATTTTTTCCAGGACCCTCGGGACCGTGAGCAGTATCGTTGGCCTGACGTTCTTTATTTCCTCCGTCAGTTTTGAAAGGTCGGACGCGTACGTGATGGTCGCTCCGGAAAAAAGCATGGCATAGTAACCCGCGGTCCTTTCAAACATGTGGGAAAGCGGCAAAAATGAATAATATATGTCGCTGCTGCTAATTTTCAGCCTGTCCCTGCCTGCCAGCGCGTTGGATGCAATATTGTAATGCGAAAGCATGACCCCTTTTGACCTGGATGTCGTACCGGATGTATAGACTATCGTGGCAATGTCATCCGGCAATACCGTTGGAAAAGCGCTATCCACGGCTTTATGTGTCCTTTTCAATTCTTCATATTTTAAAGCGGTTTTATACGGCCCGGCGTTGCCTGCTATAAAATTTTTCCTGTAATCCAGGCTGTCAAACATGACCACATGTTCAAGCCACGGCACATCTTTTTTAACCCTGTTTATAGTATCGAGTGCCTTCATGCCGTCGACAAAAATAAGCTTCATTTTCGAATCATTTATGATATGCCTGACTTCGACCGCGGATAAAGTAGTATAAAGCGGCACAGTGACACAACCGGCTTTTAAAATTGCGAGGTCGGCAATTACCCATTCAGGCCTGTTAGCTGAAAATATTCCGGCCACATTTCCTTTTTTCATTCCGAGTGCGCGAAGGCCCGAAGAAACCGAGCCTGCGGAATCAATAAGTTCCTGGTATGTGATTTCCCGGCGGCCACCCTGAATTAATGAAAAAAATGCGGATTTACCCGGGTATTTCGCGGCAATACCCGATATTTCTCCATAGATAGTGGTCTTCGTGGCTGCCCCCTTCATCAACACCTCGCTGTGTGTCCGTCCTGAATTTATATTATCTCCAAAAACCAAACCGCAAATTTGTCGACATTTTATCCCCTGATTTGGTCGCAGCCATCCCTTTTTCAATTACTATTTTATCAGTTTTTTACACAATTTCAATCGGCTTCCCGAAAAAGGTATTCTCCAGAGCTTCCTGGACGGGCCTGTAGGCCTCAGAATAAAAATTTTCGGTCCGGATAGCGATATCATTGGGGAACGCGGCGAGGATCATGCCTGATTCAAAGACAGGTCGCCTGATGTTCTGACCGCGACGTTTCATTAAAAATCAAACAAAAAATCAAGTGTATATGGTATTTCCATACGTATACCGATATTCCATGCCGGCACTGTCCTGCCGGCTTCTAAATAGTACATATTTTTATCATTCCTGGAGAACTTGAAGGCAAGGTCCAGGGCAAAGTCTAAATTGGTAGTCAGGTCAGGAAAACGGCTCATCAACAGGTTCCAGTTGTTTATATCGTCACAGGAATGGACATCTAAGGCAACCCCATAATCATCCCTTATAGTTGACCGGAAATATCCCATTGCACTCATACCTATCGAACCTGCGAGTTGTAAATAATCACCGATTGGATAATGAATCTCTAGCATAGGCGTGAAAGACCACCAATATCCATCTAATTTAAGGTCTTCGCCGTAGTTAAGCCCGCGTGCGGACAGCGATGTATAGGTATGCTGCGCAAAAAAGTTCAGCCATTTTCCGGAATTTGGAAAATCAAAGTGAGCTCCGGACAGTTTGAAATTCAACCCAAAATATGGAGTATTAAAATTCGCGCCATAGGTCTTTTCAAGAGCCAGTTGGCCGATTTCATCAAAAGAATTGATCGTTTTTCCTTCAATATAATTGCCGCCCAAATCGGTAAATGGAGGGATATTAATTCCACCGTCCTTGGTGCCTGCCATAGCCGCAAACGAAAACCGCAAATCATCCGGCATAGGAGATTCTTTTACATCCCAGTTTGCCTTATCATTATATGCGTCTATTGATCTTTTTAAATTGCCATTCATGCGTGAATGGTCAAACCAATCCTTGATACAAAATAGAGGCATACCTATGAACCCCACTGTCATCATTGGCAGCAATAAGTTCTCAAGCCCGGTATAGTACGGGCTCATACCCAGGAACCCGAACAAACAGCCGGCCACAATCGCCGCGGATGAAGACACCATCAGGATCTGGTCGGTACGATGAGCAAAATCATTGCCTTTTGCGTAATCGAGATACTTTTTGCTCACAACATTCTGAGATAATATGTAATTGGCATGCACGGTTTGTGTATCGCCATTCTCGAGTTCGTTTTGAGCATTGTCTGTCCCGGAATTATTAAAGTCCGGCAAATAACAACTATCCTCTCCATAATAGATGGAATAGCCGTATTTGTTCTGTGAATCGACGTCGTATTTTATGGACATGGTTGAACATCCGCTGAAAATTATTGCCACGGCAACGGAACATAAGATAACTTTTTTCAATTTGTCGGCTCCATAATCACTGCTTCCTCTTCCTTCTTACCGGCCGTGAAATTTTAAAGCGCGGCCCGCACTAATCCCTCGATCTCAAAGACTCGTCTTATTAGTAGATTCTATCCCTTATTTTTCATTATCCGGCAAAGCGGTTAGAAAATCAAGGCCGGTTTCCTGCTCTCTCACCGCCAGGCAAGGGTCCCTTGGTTGAAGATTCTCCGGGGCGCAAGAAACGGAAAAATGCAGGAAATGACCTGCAGTCCGTCGATTTTAAGGCTGGTGGGCCGATATGTTGAGTTGTATGGGATAAAAACAGGGAGCCAGCGGTTAATAAGAAGTCCGGCGGGCCGATATAAGGGTTTGGGAGGGGTGGGTTGGAAAGCCCGCCGGACTATTCTTAAAAATTAGACGGTTACCCGGTGACTTAAGTTCAATTTATTTTTTACGGGCCTCCGGCCTTCTCCTGCGGTTCTTTACCTATTGACACTTTTGATTTTATCACCTATAATTACTGTCGATTTTTTAAATTCTTATATTATACTTACAAACGGAGAGAAAAAATGCCAAAAAGGACATTTCAGCCCCATAAGAAGAAAAGGGCAAGGAAACACGGATTTATGAAAAGGATGGGGACGAAAAACGGCCGCAAAGTACTGTCCGCAAGGCGCAGAAAAGGCCGCAAAGCCCTTACCAGGGTATAACGGCTTTTAAGTTCTTTTCATTTTTGAAAGGGACATATTTAAGGAGAATACCTCTATCAGGAAACAAAATCCGAGCGCAAGGGATATAAGGATGATCCTGAATAACGGGATAAAATGCAGTGATACTTTTTTTTCCGTTTATCTTTTGCGCAGTGACCGGCAAAAAAACAACCTTTATACGGCAAACATTGCAAAAAAAAGGGTAAAGCTCAGCGTCGAACGCAACCGTTATAAACGGTGGATGCGGGCAAGCTATCACAAAAACAAGGCAAAGCTCGGGGGATTCGACGTACTGATTATGCCGAGACAATCAATAGCATCCCTGAAAGACTTTGCCGCGGTTGATGCTTCAATAAACGCTCTTTTTGACGGCGCCGCCAGGAAAGCCGCCGGGTAATTTCACAAAGGATATTTATGAAAAAATTCCTAATAGCTCTAATAAATTTTTACAAAACAGCTGTTTCGCCCTACCTTCCATCCTCGTGCAGGTTCTATCCGACCTGTTCCGACTATGGAAAGCAGGCGATCGAAAAATACGGCAGTGTCAAGGGTTCTTTTTTGGCCATGAAACGCGTTTTAAGGTGCGGGCCATGGAGTAAAGGCGGGGTTGACCCGCTGAAATAATTTTTGCGGTCTTAATTTTCTAACAACCCATTTTAAAGGAGAATTTATGAACAACGATTCCACCAGGCTTATAGTTTTTCTGCTATTGGCCGGTATGGTCCTTTTTGGTTTTAACTATTTCTTCGGCCCCAAACCGGGAAAGATGCCCGCTTCATCGCCACGGCAGACCGCCTCATCCGCTGCGCAGGCGCAGGCGGGGACGGCGGCCGCCATTGACACGGCTTCCCCGGAAAAATCCAAATTAATGCCCGCGGAAATACTTTCCCTCCAGGAAAAAACCTACGCGGTCGATAACAGCCTTGCCACTTTTACGTTCTCGAACATAGGCGCGACATTGTCGAGCGTGACCCTCAAAAAATATACGGACACGATAAGCACCGGCGAGAACCAGAATAAATTCAGTTTTTCAAATATTTCCCTCTTTTTTTCGAGCCTGTTCCATAAAAAAAGCGCGGCCGAAGCCGCGGCAGTTACCGAAAAAACGGTCGAGCTTATCCCGGCAAAATCATCATTTTCATACCTGGACCTTTCTTCGGGGGATTCAAAGCTCAATACCGTTAAATGGAATTTTGACGGGATAAAGGAAGCGCCCGGCCATAAAACCATTTCGTTTTCCACAAGCCTGGCTTCCGGTATAAGGATTACGAAGGAGTTTTCCATCGCCGACGACAACTATCTGGTGGACTCGTCGCTTAAATTTGCGAACCTTACCGGGGCGCCGGTGGTATTGAAGGACTATCATTACGTCTGGGGGCCGAACATCCATTTCCTTCCGGATGAATTGTTGAAGATAAAGCAGGGCACCGGAGCCGATTACAACAAGACCATATACCCGCAGGGCAACGGCTTAAAGATCCAGGCCGTCAACTTAAAACAGACGGACGGAAAGCTCGAGGTACTGGAAGGCGTACCCGACCTGCTTGCCATCAAGGACCTTTATTTTGTTTCCGTGTTCCTGCCTAAAACAAAGACCGACATAAAGAGCATGTACATAAAATATGAACCGGGCGGGTTCACTTATCTCGGCCTTAATCTCAGGGACATCGTCGTCTCCCCGAAAACCACCGAGACCGTCGAAATATCCTCTTATATCGGGCCCGCCGAATACAACAGACTGAAAAAATTGTCCATGTCAAAAGTGGTAGACCTGGGCGGCATAAGGTTCCTCGGCGAGTGGATGTTCTTCGGCCTTGACGCCATATATAAGGTCACAAAGAACTGGGGCGTTGCCATACTTATCCTTACCATGATAATAAGGCTCCTGCTGTGGATCCCCTCCAATTCCAGTTTTAAGCAGATGAAAGAAACACAGTCAAAGATGAACCTTTTAAAGCCAAGGCTGGAGACGCTGAAGAAGATTTACAAGGACGACGCCCAGAAGCTCAACGAGGAGACCATGAAACTTTACCAGGAGTACAAGATCAACCCCCTTGGCGGATGCCTCCCAATGCTTTTGCAGATACCGATATTCATAGCGCTTTACGCCACCCTGATAAATATGGTCGAACTTAAAGGGGCCTATTTCGCCCTGTGGTGGAAGGACCTTTCGAAACCGGACCCTTATTTTGTGCTGCCGTTGTTCATGGGCGTCACCATGTTCGTCCAGCAGATGATGTCGTCGCAGGCCAATGTGACGTCGGATTCCGACAGTTCGCAGAAAATGCTCATGTATATAATGCCCCTTGTGCTCACATATTTTTCCTTCTCGTGGCCTGCCGGACTAATGCTTTACTGGGGCATCTCCAATGTGCTCGGCATTATCCAGCAGACAATAGTCAACAAAAGCAAATAACTACTTTTGCGGAGGTATTATGAACGGCACAAGGAAAACAGCTCCGACGGTTTCCCAGGCTGTCATGGAATTCATGGAAGAAAATTCCATAACGCTTGACGCTCTTTCCGCCAATCTTGTCGGGGAAAAAGTCTTCACCGACAAACATGAATATACCGTTGAATGCTTTGTCAAGAACCCCATGCCTGTAAGGGCTCCCATCGATACCGCGGAAACCGACATAGAATTTGCAAGGGAAATCGTGGCAAAACTACTTTCACTCATGCGCTTTACCGGCGCGTCCATAACCGTTAAAAAAGAAGGTGATACCGTGGTCCTTAAGGTCTCGGCCCCGGGAAAAGACGGCCTTCTTATCGGAAAGAACGGCCAGAATATAATGGCCCTTCAATACCTGCTTTCCATAGCGCTTGACAAAAACCTGAAACGCCACGCTCCGATAATAATAGATATCGACTGCTACAGGGACAAACGCGCCTCCTATCTGAGATCCCTGGCAAAAACAATGGCTGAAAAAGCTCTTCTTGAGCCTTCGGAGGCCATAACCGATTTTCTTCCTTCCTACGAAAGAAAACTCCTCCATGAGGAGATCAAGGGCTTCGACGGGCTTAAAACTTTTTCCGTCGGCAAGGGCTCGTATAAAAAAGTTGTAATCACTTCCCTGCTATGAAACTTAAAAGCACCACTATTGCCGCCTCCGCCACTTTCCCCGCGGTAAGCGCGCTGGCCGTTATCAGGCTTTCCGGCCCGGAATCTTTCCCCATAATGGACCGGGTTTTTTCCTTTCACAACCGCGGCCGCAGCGTCCAGAACGTCCCCGCGGCCGTGCTTTCACTGGGGCTTGTAAGGGACGGCGACATGGTCATAGACGAGGTTTTTGCGGCTTTTTTCCGGGCTCCGGCCTCGTTTTCCGGGGAAGACATGGCCGAAATAACATGCCATGGCAGCCCTTTTATCTCGGGAAGGATAATGGAATCTCTCGTAAAAAACGGAGCCGTCCCCGCGGGGCCAGGGGATTTCACCAGGCGCGCATTCATAAACGGAAAAATGGACCTTACCCAGGCCGAAGCCGTCTCGTCCATAATGTGCGCCAGGTCGGACGCTTCCCTGAAGATATCGCTTGACCAGCTCTTTGGCCGCGAAAGGGAGGCCCTGGACAAAATAAAACTGAATCTTATCAACGCCATTGCCATGGTGGAAGCCGACCTTGATTTCGAGCACGGATCACCCGATGAAAAATATGAAATAATAAAATGGATCAACTATACGCTGGGCGATATCAACCGCCTCCTTCGCGGCGCAAAAAAATCCGCCGTTATAAAGAACGGTGTCAGGATCGCCATAGCCGGGAAGCCCAACACGGGAAAATCCACCATCCTGAACAGTCTTCTCGGGCGCGACAGGGCGATCGTAACCGATATCGCCGGAACAACCCGCGACACCATAGAGGAAGAAATGATTATCGACTCAATACCTTTTTTGCTCGCAGACACGGCCGGATTACGGGAGCCCGGCGACGCGGCGGAAAAAGAAGGGGTCAAAAGGGCAAAAGACGCTGTGTCTGCCTCCGACGCGGTGATATTCGCGATGGACTCGTCCCTTCCCATCTCATCCGAAGATGCCGGAGCATACGCCGGTATATCGGCAAAACCGCATGTGGTGGTCCTTAATAAAAGCGACCTTAAGCCTGTTTTTTCCACGGAAGAAGCGAAAAAAAATATCGGCATAACCGGCCCTGTCATCCCGATCTCCGCCAAAAAAGGGGTAAACATGGAACTGCTGAAAGATTTACTGAAAAATATGATACTCTCATCTAAAGCCATAGATAACGCCCCCGACCCCGTGGTGTCGGAGGCCAGGCATGTCGCCGCCCTTGAAAAATCAGCGCTTGAATTAAGAGAAGCTGTTGTTATACTGGAAAAAGGTCTGGGTTATGAGAAAGCGGCTGAACACCTGAAATACGCTTCCGGCGCGGTCTCTTCGATCACCGGAGAAATAGGCACCGACGACGTTCTTGACGCTGTTTTTAAAAATTTTTGTGTGGGGAAATAAATGAAAAAACTTTTGACAGTTCTTGTTGTGTTTTCCAATTTGTTTTGCGCGGCATCTTTCGGCGCGATAAATACACGCAACATGGTCAGGACCGGGGCTTCCTGCGCCGATTTTATCGTCGGCATGAAGGGAAATTCGGTTTATAAGCTAAGTGATTTCCTGGGAAAAGGCGACATAATAATCGCTTTCACCGACACGGGAACGGATTCCACCGCTTTCAGGAACACGGTAAAAAATTCAATAAAAAGCCTTCCGGGAAATAACACAATATGGTTCAATATCACATACGACACTGGCCATGCGGTTGTCGAGGCGATTTCAGGCGGCCTGGGGCTGCGTTACCGCACGTTAAGCTCCAACATACCGAAAATGTACAGGTTCCCGTGCATGCCTTCCGTAATAATTCTGGATAAAAGCGGCGTGGTGCAGTTTGTTTATAACGGCTATTCACCGACCGTAATGACGGACATTTCAAACTGGCTTCTGCATATCAAATGACGTTTTATTAAAACTAAAATTTAAAACCAAAAAGTAAACGAATGTTTATTTATAAATCAGCAGATTGTCCCTGTGTATGACTTCCTCGTAAAAATTGTCTCCGAGCTCTTTTTTCAGGGAACTGTTGCCCCTGCCCTTTATCGCGTTCAGGTCCTTTGACGAATAATTCACTATTCCCTTGCCGATCATGGTTCCCTTAAGGTCGACTATCTCAACGGCGTCCCCAAAATTGAACTCGCCGGTTATGCCGCAGACACCTACGGCCAGGAGGCTTTTGCCGGAATTCAATATGGCCGACTTGGCGCCGTCGTCCACCTTTATTTTCCCCTTTTCCTTCAGCGACATGAGAATATAACTCTTTTTTGCCCCAAGCTTCCCGCTTTTTACCTTTATGATGGTGCCCTCGTTCTTGCCGAAAACTATGTTTTCGATCACGCCTTCCCTGTTGCCGTTGGCGATCACGAGGGGTATGCCCGCGTAATTAAGCTTCCTGGCTATCTCAAGTTTGGCGCCCATGCCGCCCGTGCCCAGGCTCGTCTTGCCCTGTGTGTCTATGTTTTTCCCCTGTTCGTCGATGTCGTTTATCTCATTGATGATCCTGGCGTCTGCGTGCATGTCGGGATTCTTGTCATATACGCCGTCGACGGAAGTAAGTATCACCACTATGTCGGCCGAGACCAGGCTTCCGACAATGCCGGCCAGTGTATCGTTGTCGCCGAACCTTATCTCATCAGTGGCCACGGTGTCATTCTCGTTAATAACGGGTATCACCTTCCACTCAAGCAATTTATTAAGCGTATTTCTTGCGTTCACGTTGCGCGCCTTGTTTTTAATGTCGTCATGGCCGAGGAGCACCTGCGCCACTGCCATGCCGTATCCGCAGAAAGCGCCTTCATATGCCTGCATGAGCATGATCTGCCCGACGGCGGCCACAGCCTGTTTTTCGGAGATATTAACCGGCTTTTTTTCAAGGCATAATTTCCTGGCCCCCAGCCCTATGGCGCCTGATGAAACTATAATGATCTCCTTGCCTTTTGAATGTAACGAAGATATCTGGGAAACAAGGGACCTTAAAAAACTTTTTTTGACCCCCTTGTCGTCCACCAGGAGGTTTGTCCCGACCTTTACGACAATGCGTTTGTACATGGAATTACCCCTCGAATATTATGTTCCTAATCTTCCTCGTAGATAAAATCTTTCTCCCCGATTATGACATAATCGCCCGTCTTTACCCCTTTGCTTTTCAGGAACTTGTTGATTCCCTGGCGCTCCAGGTATCCCCTGAAAACCTGCACCGTCTCATTGGTTGAAAAATCCAGCATGGACACGAATTTTTCGACGCGCCTTCCATGCAGCGTAAAAACCCCGTCATCCGCCCTTTCGACGGTAAGCTCGTCCTTTTCCCTGTATGCCTTTGCCGCGGGTTTTTCCTCTTCGGCCGGCGGCAAATCCTTTAAGTCGTTATAGACCCTGTTAAGGAGTTTTTTAAGCCCTTCGCCTTCCCTGGCCGATATGAAATCAATGTCTATTTTTTTCTTCCTGAATTTCACGGTTATCTGCTTTTTCTCGGTTTCGCTGAGAAGCTCGGACTTGTTGACCACCACCACCTGCGGCCTCTTCAGGAGTTTTTTATTGTAAGCCTTGAGCTCGTTGTTTATCATGACGTAATTGTCGTACGCGTCGCCCTGCGTCGCGTCCACCACATGGATATAAAGTTTGGTACGTTCTATGTGGCGCAAAAAATCGAACCCGAGCCCGCGCCCCTCGGAAGCCCCTTCAATGAGACCCGGAATGTCGGCGACCACGAAAGAATATGTGTCCGAATATTTGACCAGCCCGAGCACCGGAGTAAGCGTCGTGAAAGGATAATCCGCTATTTTCGGGTGCGCGTTGGATATCTTCGAGAGCAGCGTCGATTTGCCGGCGTTGGCCATGCCTATTATGCCGACGTCCGCCAGTATCTTCAGCTCAAGGGTCACTTCTTTTTCGTCGCCCGGCTCGCCCTTCTCGTAAAAATGCGGTGCCTGCCGCGTCGATGTCCTGAAATGCCAGTTGCCCCTGCCTCCCCTGCCGCCGCTTAGCAGGAGGAATTTTTCCCCGTGTGTCAAAAGGTCCTTGATGACAGCTCCGGTGGCTGCATCCTTTACTATTGTCCCGGCCGCCACTCTTATCGTAATATCACCGCCGTTTTTTCCGTGCATCCTCGACCCGAAACCTTTTCCGCCGTTCTCGGCCTTGAATATCCTGTTATTGTGAAAGTCCACCAGTGTGGTAAGGTTTCTGTCCACTTCCATATATACATGGCCGCCCCTGCCGCCGTCGCCGCCGTCCGGACCGCCTTTCGGGATGAATTTTTCACGCCTGAAACTGCTGGAGCCGTCGCCGCCTTTGCCCGAAACCACATTGATTTTAACAAGATCTACGAACATCTTTTCCTCTTATCCCGGGTTCTTTTAAACATCCCGTCAATTTTGTACATTATAACATAAAAACAATGCGCCCATTTGCCTCTTTAGCAAAAAAAAAAGGCGGCCCAAAAGGGCCGCCTTTTTTTGTTATCGCTCGGAATTTTTAACTGATAGCTTCCGGCTGTATGGAAACGATCTTGCCTTTTCCAGTATCCTTGAATTTTACAATTCCGTTTGCCTTTGCAAAAAGCGTGTGGTCCTTGCCCATTCCGACATTTACTCCGGCCTTGATCTTCGTGCCCCTCTGCCTGACGATTATGGAGCCGCTGGTGACGAAATTCTCCCCGTATGCCTTTATGCCCAGCCTCTGGCCGGCGCTGTCGCGTCCGTTCCTTGAACTTCCCTGTGCCTTTGTATGTGCCATTCGAGCTTCACCTTCCTGTGCTTAATTTTTTAAATTTATCCAGCCTGTTACAGTTGTATGGATTTAACCTTCAATATGGTGTACTTTCTCCTGTGACCCATGCGTTTCTTGGAGTTCTTTCTCCTTCTCCATTTGAATACCATGAATTTCTCGCCCTTGAATTCCGGGTCGAGAACTTCGCATGTTATCTTTACATTTTCGAGCTTGGGTTTTCCAACCTTTATCTCGTTCTCTTTGACAATAAGCAGGACACTGTCAAAGATAATTTCTTTTCCGATGCCGGGAATAAGGTCGTCTATCTTTACGACGTCTCCCTCGGACATTTTGTACTGTTTTCCATTGATCTCAACCACTGCGTACATTGTAAAGCCTCCTTATTTTCTACCGCTTTATTCAAATCCTTGCTCTTTACTTTTCTATGATCACAGATTACTGGTGAGCCGGGCGAGGCTCGAACTCGCGACAATCGCCTTAAAAGGGCGGTGCTCTACCAACTGAGCTACCGGCCCACCTTATAAAAAAAATAAAACCTTTTTTGGTTTTATGCTTATAAAATCAGGAAAACCAAGGATGTACCTTAAATTTCATGATTTCCAGCTATATATTTAAAGCAAGGGTATATTTTACACTTTTTACCCCTTATGTCAATAATATTTTGCTTGTTTTCAGGGTTTTCGCGTGCTGTATTTGGCCATATAAATATGGACTTTCAACAAGAACTTTTTTAAATGCAATACTCCAGCGATCTTAATACATCATGTCCAAGCTCATATGGCTCCAGACCGGATTCCTTGTCCCTGTTTAGGACGGCGTAATATTCGCCGTCAAGCCCGGAAAAATATGGATGGATTATTATCTTTTCGCCTTTTAATTCCGCCGTCATCATCATATTTTCCCTGGAAAAATCCTCCCAGGAGGAGAACCCTGTTTCTTTCAGGATATCTTTTGGCTGGGCCACGGACTCGATGGGGGACTTCAAATTATCGATTATTGCGTTGCCGATATCTATGGCGCCGGCGTCCCTTTTTAAAATGATCAGAGGCTTTCCCCATTTTATTTCGCCCCCGGGAGTGTCGACGGCGGAAGAGATTATGATCTTATCTCCGGAAAATAATATTGTGCAGCTTTTCAATTATACCCCCCGCGGCCTGAAAATACCGCATGTCGCCGCCGGTCTTATTTATACCCCCGCTCGCCGCCCGTGTCAAGCTCAAATAAAACGCGGCGTGTCACACATATATCATTTTTTTCGTCATTCCGCCGTCGATGACAAAATTTTGCCCGGTGATAAAGCCCGCTTTTTTTGAGGCCAAAAAAAGCGCCGCTTCCGCGATATCGTAAGGCGTCCCTACCCTTCCGGCCGGATGCTGGGCCCTGTCCGCCGGCGTGTGAAAAACCGCTTTCATGTCCCTTTTTTTCTTCCAGTCGGAAACTTCTATCCATCCCGGGCTGATGCAATTGACCCTGACCTCGGGCCCCAGGCTTATTGCAAGGGCGTGCGTAATGGCGAGTATGCCCCCCTTGCTTGCCGAATACGCTTCCGTGTTCTTTTCGGACATGAGCGCCCTTGTGGAGGCGATGTTTATAATGCTGCCGCGGCTTTTTTCAAGGTGCGGCGCCGAGTGCTTCACACAAAGGAAAGCTCCGGTAAGGTTCACTCCAATGACCCGGTTCCACTCCCCTATGGAAAGTGCGTTAACCGGCTTGTTTATTCCTATGCCGGCGTTGTTGATAAGCAGGTCAATTCCCCCGAATTTCCCCGCCGTAGCACGGATAAAACTTTTTACTTGTTTTTCTGAAGAAATATCGCACGGCGAATACAGCAGCCTTTTCCCGTCCCCTGCCCGTACTTTTAACTCCTTGCCCGCCTCTATGTCCGAATCGGCTGCCGCCACATTATATCCCGCCTTCAGGAATTCCAATGTAAGGCACAAACCAATGCCCTGCGCGCCGCCTGTTATCACGGCCGTACATTTTTTTGCAGCCATTATTTGCTCCCTTTATAATATTTGAGATTTAAAGATGATTTTGCAACATTTTATCATAAAATATTTTCTATGGCAAACCGGGATTGCATTCATGGAGTTTTGGACTGCGATTAAAATTGAGCGGAAGACCTTCTGTTAATGACCACCTTCACCTTCATTCTGGCTATGTTGCCGCCGCCCGATATTCCCTGCAGGACCGCTATATAGAGGCCGTTTGAGGCAATGTTCCCTCCGGATGTTGTTGCATCCCATCCAACAGATCCGTTTTCGAGCTTTGTATTCAGGATGCGTATCAGCTCGCCGCTTATATTGTAGATACTTATGGCCATATTGCCGGTTTCATTGGCGGTCCACATGAATTTTATTCCGGCGCCCGATCCGGTATAGGGGTTTGGCACGGATTTTATTTCGCCGATGAATACGTCGTTGTTTTCCAGTACGGTAACGCTTTTGGACGCCACCACCACCAGCGTGGTCTCGGTTTTCACGACTATCTGCATTTCATAAATACCGCTGCTCACCGACATTCCGCTGTTGTTCTTCCCGTCCCAGAGCATAAAGTCCGAAACCCGGGCGCCGAACCTTATCTGAACAGGGGATGCGTTCGCCTGCTTTGTGGTTATGACTGGCGGAACGTCAATTTGCACGCCGAGCCCGTCGGGGCCGGACAAAAAGTCCGGCGGGAACACAAAATCATAATTTGTGATGCTCCTTACAAGTTCCCCAGCGCTGTTAAAAATGTTAAGCTGAATATATGTCGTATCCTGCATATATGTTATGGTTTTTGTTATGTCCGCCACATGGCCGTATGTGTCCGTTTCATTCACTGAAAGGTAATATGTCCCGGATGCCGCCAACTGTCCCGCGTCTGTTTTTCCATCCCATGATGTTGTCAGGTCTGATCCGCCAGGCCCGGCGCCCGGGATGATAATGGTGAACGTTTCACCCGTGGAAAATGAGGTCGCCCCGGTGGTGCCGCCAACGCTCGTTACAACGCCTGTCAGCGGGTAGGATGTGGAAGCCGTAATTATTGTCTTTACCACCTCTCCCGCCTCATTATAGACTTTTACCGTTATTAGATAACCCGTTACAAGGGTTTTTACCGGTGTGACTGTCGGGGTGGCCGTAAATGTCCAGGTTGCGGTCGGGATCGGCGTAAATGTAAATGTGGCTGTCCGTGTGGGTGTGTATGTGTTTGTGAAGGAAGGCGTGGATGTGCAGGTGAAAGTCGAAGTAAAGGTCGGGGTCGGGGTAAAAGTCGGCGTTGCCGTACGCGTGTCCGTCATTGAAAAAGTCTGAGTAAAAGTATACGTAACCGTGTATGTGGATGTGCTTGTATATGTGAACGTGGAAGTGAATGTCGGGGTAAACGTCATTGTGCTTGTAAATGTGGAGGTTGCCGTAAATGTCGGCGTATATGTGCGTGTCGATGTAAAGGTCGGCGTTGCGGTGAAAGTCGGCGTATATGTGGGGGTGGCCGTAAATGTGGGCGTGATGGTCTTTGAGATCGTCGGCGTGTCCGTGCTTGTCATCGTGCTCGTCGGCGTGTCCGTGCTTGTGTCGGTGAATGTGGGCGTAAAGGTCCTGGTGCTGGTCGGCGTGTCAGTCGGGGTGAACGTATCCGTGTCTGTAAAGGTCGGCGTCGCGATCCTGGTGTATGTGGGTGTGTATGTTGGGGTAAAAGTCGGGGTGTCTGTAAAGGTCGGCGTCGCGCTCGGAGTGTCGGTGGGCGTGTATGTCGGCGTATTTGTGGGAGTGACCGTTTTTGTTACCGTCCTTGTCACTGTCGGCGTCGATGTCCTTGTTGCCGTAAATGTCGGCGTGCAGCCGTCCACCCAGTTGAATACCGTATTTGATATAATGCCGTCTGTCTCCAGGTCTGTCTCCGCCGCGGTATTGCTGACTCCGGCGCACGATGTGTTGACCTTTACGGCGAATTTCAGCGTCCCTGATGCGTTGGGTGCGAGATACCCCAGGTTCCAGTCAATACCCGAGGCGGTGACGTTCACCACCGGAAAAAACGGCGTGCTTCCAGCGGAATTGTTCACATAAGTTGTGCCTGTGGGGAAGGTGTCAAAAATATTGACGCCGAGCACTCCCGCCGTGCCTGTTATTGAATATGCCAGTGTGTAGGTTATTATGCCGTTGTCATGGACCGTCCCGGCAGGGCTGTTTGTTTTTGTCAGGTTCATATTTACGACCGGGCATGCGGACCAACCCACGTCGTCAAGATAGCCTATGCAGCTGTGCCCGCTCTGATCGCATGAATACGCCGTGAACCTGACCGTAGCCTGCTGGCCGGCGTAGGCGGCAAGATTAATGTAGAATTGCGTCCATGGCAGGTGTTTCCAGACATTGAGATTCCCGGCTCCGCTTACGACCGGTTCCGGCCCTCCGGCGGGATCGGCGCCGTCATCGACCAGCTGGTTAAGCATGGTAAAATAATTAAACCGCTGGCTTGCGACCACGGCCCCATTCACGAGCACTTCGACTATCACATAGGCGTCGTCATTTGGAGAACCATTGTTGTTGTTAAGCCAGTCCAGATAATGATAGCCTGATAAAACCGCGGCGAACCAGAAAGAAAGGCACGTGCTGCCGTTCGTAGGGACAGTGTCTGATTGCTGTATCTGCGCAGAGTCCCTCACGGGACTGTCCCCCCTGCCCGAATCGAGCATTGCGGCATAGGTCCCGCCGTGGACCATATCAAGGCATATTGAAGGCGCCACGCATATGGTTCCCTGCGTGTGCCATGCGGCTCCATGCGTTTGAATGGTGATATTGGGGTCGTAAATCACGTTTGCGCCGTATGATATGTTTGTGGTCCATCCTGCAAGCGTTCCAGTTTCAAATCCGGGGTTTGTAAAAGCGGATACGGCGGTTGTCGAAACAAACAGGGATACACATAATATAATTCCCCGACTTGTGTTCGAAAATTTTTTTCCCATTGATCGATCCCGCCTTTAATTTAAATTATCAATCCCCGAAAGCGTTTTACGGAAAACGTTTTAAATTAATTAAGACTGAAGTTTAAACGCTTAAAATGTCCCCTATATTGAATATAGCATAGTTATCCGGCAAGGCAAGTTTTGGGCGGGTGACAAAATAACTCTATCGGGTGTTTTAACCATAAAATAGGCGGGTTTTACGTGAAACAGGACCGCTAAAATATGAAATTTAGTTGTTTTTAGTTAAACAGTTAATCCCGGCCGATTTCTTACGTGGATGGTGATCAAAAAATTTGAATAATGTCATATAATGAAACCATGGTTTGTAATGAAAGAACTATTTTTCTTTTTCCCGTGCTATTTTATCACAATAAACTTTCTTGTTGATGTTCCTCCGGGCTGATGCACCACTATAAAATACATTCCCTGCCCGACTTTTTTTCCGTCGGAATTTGTTCCGTCCCAATAAACCGTATGGTCTCCGGCTGTCAAAGTCTCCCTGTAAAAATTCCTCACAAGCTCGCCATTCAGGTTGTAAACATCTATCCAGCTGTTGCCGTCGCTCTCAACCTTGTAAACTATCGCGACTTTCTCGCCCTTATCTATATTTATGTAATTCCTGTCCATTATCACCTTTCCGGAAATTGTCGGGACCGGTGTGGGGGGGGCAATTGTGGAAGTCGCCGTTGGAGAACCTGTCTGCTGTGGCACCGTTGTGGAGGTGCTGGCCGGGGTATTGGTGTCCACAGGGACCGGAGTAACGGTGGATGTCGGGGTATCAGTATCCTGCGGTGTTGCGGTTGATGTGGGAACCACGGGAGTCTGTGTGCCCGTCAGTGTCGGAGTGGCTGTGGGGGTCGGGTACTGTATCGTTACGTTATTGCTGCTTATATTGCTGTTGGGTATCGCCTGCCCGTTGTCGTCCGCGTAATAATGGTTTGAAAAATTTATTGTCCCGACATAATTGGCCGTATATGTCCAGGTGAACGATCCCGATGAATTGGCGGCCAGGGAGGAAATATTGGCCGGCACCGGCCCGCTTGCGTATACAACCGTTCCGGTACCCGAAGTGGATAATGATGACGGCGTAAGGCCGGTGGCGGCAAGGTTCCCCGAGTTGGTGACGTTCATTACGACCGTAATTATCCCTCCAGGAGCCACCGTGCCGGGCGATGCGGTAATGGAAGAGCTCAAAACAGCTCCTTCAACATTTACTGTCCTTGATACAGCCATTCCGTTCGAGCCGTTGGCAGGGCTGCTTCCGTAAACTGTGGCATAATTGGTGGTTGTAAAACCGTACGAAGCTATGCCTGCCACGGCCTTTGCCGTGACAATTATATTCGACCCGCCTATCGAAACGACGCTGCCGACGTTCCATGTATAAATGTTGCCGTTGATGTTGCTGGGCGAAGGCTGTGCGCTGATAAAAGTAAGCCCCTGCGGCATGCTGTCCATGATGGAGACTGAATTCATTGTGTTGCCGGTGTCAATATTGCTGTAGGCCAATGTGTATGTGACCGTATTGCCGGCTTCAATAAGATCGGTCGAGGATGATTTGCTCAACACCATATTTGAAACATAAATGACAGGCTGCGAGTCAAGAGCGGTAAACGACGGATCCGCCGATGATGTATTCTCAGACATATAAAAAGGATACGCTCCCGGGCTGGATGGCCCGTATATTCCCGAGGTGCCGGTGTTCCCGTATGTTATTATAAGGGAATCCACGGTCTGCATGGTGATTGAATTTATGGTAACAGCATAACCGTCAACGGCAATGTCAGACTGGGGTACGCTAATGGGATTGGTCCCGTCCTGCATTATTACCGCGGTCACTGCGCCCGCATCGGTTGTTATGGTGCTTGGCGCCGGTGTAAAACCCGAATTGACCTGCACGGCAATTGCACCCGATATCATACCGTTGGCTGCCGCTGTTTTGTAAGTTATTGTGATGACGGGATGAAATGCGCCGGGGGCCAGGCTGGCCGGGTTGATGGATGCGGTGCCCGTCAATGAGGCTGTCCCGCAGTATGTATAAACCGATGCGGCGAGCATCAGAATAATTGTCGCAAAAAAAGTCTTTTTCATTTTTTTCCATCTCCTGTTTTTGCGGCTTTATCCCCCGTTGCAGGCGTCACCGCTTTACTTCTTTCCTTGCAAGAAGCACGCAATCCATTATGGCCCCTTCGATATGCCAGTTTATCGCCTCGTTGAAATTTTCATCTTTTTCCGCGTCAAAGCCCCTGATTCCGGCTATAAGCGCCCTGTTCCCGGCCGCGATCAACGCCGCAAATGTCACTCCCGCCCCCCTGTATCTTGACGCAACATGCACCACATTTTTCAGGTTGGACTCTATCAGGTTGCGGTATAAAGCGTTCTTTTCGACCCTGCCCTTGATTTTTGTGATCTTACCGACCATTTCCGCCGTTTTATCCGGCGGAAGGTTCTTTATTTTTTGGACAAGTATCAGATAGTCCTTAAGCTGCTTTTCGTCGATCGATATCAGTTTTAGTCTCATGGCTCGTCTCCTTTTTTATCATTCATCATTAATATATAGCAATAGCCGTGCCGGAGAATCTCCCTGTTAAATATGGATAAAAACATCGTGGTTTTACCATGCGGAAATTAATAGTAAAAAAACGGACATGTGTGAAGGTATTAGGACAGGGAACGCAAGGCTCAGGCTTATTTAATTATTTTATCCCGGCCAGTATCGCTCCGGATTCTTTTTTCATCCTTAAAAGTTTTGCCATGTCATCGTCCGTTTTTTTCTCGGCTTCAAGCGCCGTCTTCAGTCCGTATTTTTTCGCCGCGGAATTTATCCCTTTTTCTTCCTTAAGGATTAATATGCGCTCATCTATCTGGACCTGCTTTTTTGTAAGATATTCTCTCAGGTCGTCTTTTGCCTCTGCGCTTAATCCCTCGAGCATTCCCTTTATGTCCAGGTCAAGTATCAGCGCCTCCCCGGTTCCCATGGCCTGCGCTGTCCACTTTTCCCTTTCGTCATATATCTGCTGGGCCTGTCCGCATCCGGCATTCAGGCATTCCTGGAATTTTTTGGTAAGATCATCCACCACCAGGGAGTCGAAGGTGAAACATTCCGCCGAGAGATCCTTGATTTGTTTGTTAAGGACATATATCCGGTACCCGGCGCTATTGCCGGCTTTAAGGTAATAATCCATCTTCAT
Organism: uncultured Spirochaetia bacterium; assembly: GCA_964443355.1. Lineage (GTDB taxonomy): Bacteria > Oederibacteriota > PGYV01 > PGYV01 > Palsa-1178 > Bog-1181. The sequence continues at coordinate 68,127 of CAYUDX010000009.1, read as the reverse complement.
GGAATTGATAAATCCGGACAATGGGTTGCCTTCATTCCGGCTTTTAAGCTCGTTCAAACGCCGCAGCATCTGTTCGTACCGGGACTTTACCCTTAAATACTCGGATTGTTTCTGTAAAAGCTGGGCCGTGTATTCCCGTGCTTTTGCCGCAAAATCAGAATTTTCCTGCGCCATGATCGAGGAAAATAACGGGATCATAAGAGCAAAAACAATAATGGCTGTTTTTTTCATTTTTTTCTCCTTCACAAAAGTCCGTGTTTTTTTATTTTTGCCAGCAGGGTGACCCTGTTGACTTCCAGAAGTTCGGCCGCTTTAGCCTTGTTTCCTTTTGTCTCTTCCAGCGCCTTCCGGATCAGCCCTTTTTCAAAAGCCCCAACCTTTGCTTCAAGCCCGTCCGGCTTCCCCGGGGCGGGTAACGCCGCCCTTATCTCATAAGGAATGTCATCGCCGCCTATCATTTCCCCCGGGCAAAGCACAAGCATGCGTTGAATGATATTCTCAAGCTCCCTTATATTGCCCGGATAATCATAGGCCATAAGCGCGTCAAGACCCTCTTTTGTTATCCCTTTTATCCTGTAGTTGTCGTATTCGGCGTATTTTTTTATAAAATATTCCACCAGTGCCGGGATGTCTTCCTTCCTTTCCCTTAGGCCGGGCATGTTTATCTCCACGACATTTAGCCTGTAATACAGTTCCTGCCTGAAAGTCCCGTCTTTAACCATGGCTTTCAGGTCCCTGTTTGTCGCCGCGATTATCCTGACGTCCGTTTTCAGTGTTTTTTCCCCGCCCACGCGCTCAAACTCGCGCTCCTGGATCACGCGCAGTATTTTTACCTGGAGCCCCTGCGGCAGTTCCGCTATTTCGTCCAAAAATATCGTCCCCCTGTCGGCCAGTTCAAAGCGCCCTTTTTTCATGGCATACGCGTCCGTAAAGGCGCCTTTTTCGTGTCCGAAGAGCTCGGACTCGAGCAGCCCCGGGGAGAGCGCCGCGCAGTTAACCTTCACCATTGAAAACCCGCTTCTTTTTGATTTCCTGTGTATCTCTTCCGCTATGAGTTCCTTGCCGGTTCCGGATTCACCCGATATCAGGACCGTCGCGTCCTTGTCCGCCGCCCTTGACGCCGTCTCCAGTACCGCCATAAGTTTACGGCCCGACCCTATTATCCTGCGTTCCAAAACGGACCTTAAATACTCGTTTTCTTCCCTGAGGTTTTTTGTGCCGAGTATCCTTATCACCTGCATCCTTATCTGGTCTATGGAAAAAGGCTTTGTGATAAAATCGGACGCGCCTTTTTTCATCGCTTCGACCGCCCTGTCCACGGTGCCGTGCGCGGTCATAATTATTACATCCGTGTCGGGTGACGATCCTTTCACCGCTTCCAGGACCGTCATGCCGTCGGCCTCGGGCAGTTTAAGGTCGGTTATCACCATATCAAACTGGGCGCCTTTTATCTTTTCAACGGCCTCCTCGGCGCTTTCCGCGGTTTCCGCGTTTATTTCCGCCGACGAGAGCGCCTCGCGCAATACTTCCCGCAACCCGTCATTGTCTTCGACAACAAGTATGTCCCTCATTTTATCATCCTCATTTCATATTTTTACCGCGAACTCGGTTCCTTTTCCGGCCTCGCTTGTCGCGTATATCTCGCCCTTGTGTATTTCCTTTATTATGCGGTAAACAATGGCCAGCCCGAGCCCGGTTCCTTCCTTTCTTCCGGTCACAAAAGGCTGGAATATCCTTGAGAGCGCCCCGGGGTCCATGCCCGCGCCGTTGTCCTTGATTATAATGACGCTTTTCCCGTCTTCGCTTGCGAGGAATATTTCTATCTTCCCCCCGGGCATTTTCAGCGCCTGATATGCGTTGATTATTATGTTATACAGCGCCTTTTTGATAAGATACGCGTCACATTCAGCCTCGGCGTCGGACCCCGAAAACCTGTCCACGATGGCCGTCCTCGCCTCTTCGGGAAGTTCGGCTATTGTTTCGCTTATCAATGCCGCTGTCCTGACTTTCGCGAGTTCCGGGGTAAATTCCTTGGTATATGCAAGGAAATTATTCAGGAATTCTCCCATCTTCGCGCAGTTGAAGACAATGTCGCCGGCGAATTTTTTCAATTTTTCATCCGTTTCCCTTTCCCTTATGAGCTCCGCGTAGCCGGAAATTGCGCCAAGGGAATTCCTTATTTCATGCGCCACTCCCGCGGAAAACTCCCCGACAGACGCCATTTTTTCCCTGTCTTCGATATAATCCTTAAGCTCTTTCTTCATGGAATCGAGTGTTGCGGCGAGCAGAGATATTTCCTCCTCGCCCTCCACCGTGATATTCTCGGAAAAATTCCTTTTTGCTATTTGTTCCGCTTTTTTCTTCAACAACTCCATCCTTGAAGCTATTCCTCCGGTAATGATCATGGACATGGCCATGGCAAGCGCAAGGCTTATAAAACCCAGTATGGCCAGCGTTCGCCCGTATTCCCCGAGATATTTTGTGTATTCGACGCTGGCTTCCACTCCTATGACGCAGTCCGTTCCGCTGCCGCTCTCAAGCGGAACGTAACCGGTCTTATAGTATACTTTCCCGGAACCCTGATAAAGCGGAGAGGACGAAGTCTTTCCCCCGAACGCCTTTTCTATCTCGAAGCTGTCCAGGTTTATGTAAAATTTTTCGTTCTCATCCAGGGATGATAAGAGAACTTTCCTGTCGCGTCCCAGTATGAAAATATCCCTAACCTGCGTTATTTCCCTGAGCTTCCTTAATTTTTCCCTGTATGAGGAATATATGCCGCCTTTTAGCCCAAGATATTTCACGTCCGCCGGTATTATTGCCTGGGCTATTATCTTTCCGGCCGTGGTCAGCCTGTTTTCCATCTCGGATTCCAGGTTGCCGCGCAGCAGCTGGTATGTCACAAAGCCATAAATCCCTATTACCATAGCCGAAGCCCCGAGAAAATATATCACAACCTTTGACCTTATGGTCCTTATCATCATATTACTTTTTATTCCTTTCCCTTATTGTCTTTAGCACCGATTCCCTCTGTTTTTTGTTCAAAAAAGAGGCTTTCCTGTCCCCGCTCTCAATGGCGGCCGCGAGCTCCTCGAAATCCCTGAACTCATTGTATATCCTGTATTTAGTCTTTTCGCCGATCCCGCCTAGAGAATCAAATATCGACTCTTTCAGGTCCTTATTGGCCAGCTTTTTCCTGAATGAATTTGCGAACCTGTGGGCCTCGTCGCGCACCCTCATCAGCAGAAAACGCGCCTTTTCGCTTACGGACACGGGCGTATTTTCTCCAGGCTTGAAAACTTCTTCATGCTCCTTGGCCAGCCCGAGAAGCAAAATATCCACGCCGACCATGTTCAGGGCCTGCTTTGCGGCATTGACCTGCCCCAGTCCTCCGTCCACGAGGATTATATCGGGAAAATACTCCCCTTCGGCCTTGAGCCTTGAATACCGCCTTTCAACAACCTCGTTTATTGAGGCGTAGTCGTCCACCTGGCCCACGGTCTTTATGTTAAAATGGCGGTAATTTTTTTTGTCCGGCTCGCCATTTTTGAAAACCACAAGGGACCCCACCATATTATCACCCGATGAATGCGAAATGTCTATGCCTTCCACGCATTCGGGAAGGTATTCCAGCCCGAGCGACTCCTTGAGGGCCTGCATCTGTGCAAGGTTCTGGGCCTTCACATCCGTTTTCCTCTTCTCAAACTTTTCCTCGGATGAGGCTTTTTCCGTCAGGTTCTCGTTGACGAGCCCGAGCAGCCTGTTGCCCGCTGGCTCAAACGATACCGTCATCTTTTTTCCGTTGAATATATACTTGTGTATTATTTCCTCATCCACCGTATCAACAGGAAGTATAACCTCGTCCGGCATTGAAATATTCCTCGAATAATACTGGGACAAATATATCTCGAGAGGGTTCTCATTGAGGGGCATTTCCTTAAAAATATTGATCGTCTTTCCGCTCAACCTGCCGCGCCTGATATTGAAAACGCCGAAATAATATGCGCCGTTCCTATAAATATACCCGGCCACGTCGATGTTCTTTTCCCCGGTCATGACCATTTTCTGCTCTTTCATTATTTCCTCGACGGCCTTTATGGCGTCCCTGGCCTCGGCGGCCTTTTCATACTTCTTTTCCCCCGAAAGGCGGTCCATCTCTTTCTGCAGGAGCGTGATGACCGGAGCGTAGTTGCCGCCCAAAAAATCCCTGACCTTAATTGCCGATGCCGTGTAATCTTCGACGCTTATATATCGGACGCACGGAGCCGTGCACACGCCGGTATCGTAATATATGCACGGCCGTTTAAGGGGCTTTCCGGACAAATCCAGGGTGCACTGCCTTACCTTGAACACCCTGTAAATAAGGTTCACAACCTTGTTCGCGTCGGCGGAAAAATATGGCCCGAAATAGGTCTTTGTTTTGTCCTTTGTGTCGCGGGTTATATACACCCCTGGATACACGTCGTTCAATGATATCATTATATAGGGGTAGGTCTTGTCGTCTTTGAGGAGGATGTTGTATTTTGGTTTGTGGTCCTTAATGAGGTTGTTCTCCAGGATGAATGCTTCCAGTTCGTTCCCGGTGACGATAAAGTCTATATCAGCCACCCGGGAGGAAAGCTGCTCGGTCTTCAGGTCCTTTTTGCCTTCCCCGAAATAGGACCTTACCCTGTTCCTTAAAACCTTTGCCTTGCCTATGTATATAACCTTGCCGGTGTTGTCACGGTAAATATAAACCCCCGGCTTTTCAGGAAGGCTGGAGAGCTTGTCTTTGTCCATTAATTCTCCTTACTCTGCTGAAAAACTCCGTGCTCCGGCGTGCCCGTATTCAGGCAAAGAACTGTTCCAGTTCCTTCATGACTTTACCGCTCTCGACGACACATTGTTCCGGGTTTCCGGCCCCGGTCACCTCTATCCTTATGTTGAACATGTCCTTCACGTTCGTAAGGTCCACCATAAGGCCCATTACGCCCTTTGAAGTTTCTATGCCGTTAAAAAAACACTTTATCTGCATCCTGTTTTTTTCATAAGCGCCCACCAGCGCCGTCAATGCCGACGCAAACCCCAGTTTTTCGGTTATTGCAACGTTCTTTTCCACGCCTGCAGCCGTATGCGAACTCATAAATTCCTCCATATTCCGCGTTTTATTATGACAGGTCCTTCTGAAAAAAGATTATACCTCATTAAGGTTGCGTTTACAATTGCCTAAAATCTGTACTTTTTTTTCTTCTGTTTCCTGACCCCGCCTTCCTTAATATCCTCTATCTTATCGCGCAATTTAGCGGCTTTCTCGAAATTAAGGGACTTGGCTTCGCTTACCATGTCCGCTTCAAGCTGGCGTATCAGGTCCGCCGCGTCCTTGTACTGGTAATCCTGTTCCTCGCCGGATATCGGCACGGTATAGTAATCCATCTCATAAACGGACCCCATTATCTGTTTTATCTCTTTTTGTATGGATTTGGGGGTTATGTTGTTTTCCGTATTGTATTTGACCTGTTTTTTCCTGCGCCTGTCGGTCTCGTCCATCGCCCTTTTCATCGAACCCGTAATGGAATCGGCGTACATGATGACGCAGCCGTTGACGTGCCTTGCCGCCCTGCCCACCGTCTGGATCAGTGAAGTTTCCGACCGTAAAAAACCCTCCTTGTCCGCGTCGAGTATGGCGACAAGGGATACTTCCGGGATGTCGAGGCCTTCCCTTAAAAGATTTATACCTATGAGGGCGGTGAATTTCCCCTCGCGCAGTTCGCGTATTATCTGGATCCTCTCCAGGGTGTCGATGTCGGAATGCAGGTACCTGCACTTTACCCCGCGCTCCTTCAGGAACCCGGTCAGGGACTCAGCCATTTTTTTCGTAAGCACGGTGACAAGCACGCGCTCGTTTATCTCCGCGCGTTTCTTTATCTCGGTCATCAGGTCGTCGACCTGGCCGGCGGTCTTCCTTATTGTAATCTCGGGATCCACAAGCCCGGTTGGCCTGACTATCTGTTCGGAAATATTACCGGTGCCGCTTTTTTCAAGCTCATAATCGTCCGGGGTGGCCGAGACAAACACCGCCTGGTTTATTTTTTTCTCGAATTCCTCGAATTTAAGCGGCCTGTTGTCGAAAGCGGCGGGCAGCCTGAAGCCGTAATCCACCAGGTTCTTTTTCCTTGAATAGTCGCCCGCATACATGCCGTGGAACTGCGGCATGGTTACGTGCGACTCGTCGATGAACATCAGGTAGTCTTCCGGAAAATAATCCAGAAGGGTATAAGGCGGGGAGCCCGGGGCCCTTCCCTCCATTATCCTTGAATAGTTCTCTATGCCCTTGCAATAACCCATCTCCTCGAGCATTTCTATGTCGTAATTTGTCCTGGCCTTGAGCCTCTCGTACTCGACAGGTTTTCCTTCAAGGGTCTTCAGCCTCTGCTCGAGCTCCAGTTTTATTTCTTCTATCCCTTTTTTTAACATCTCTTCCGGCATTACATAATGTGTGGCGGGATAAACAGCCGTCTTTTTCATCACAGCTATGGTATTCTTGCTGACAGGGTCGATCTCCGATATTCTTTCAAGCGTGTCGCCGAAAAACTCAAACCTTAAAGCCGTCACGGAATAGGCCGGAAATATCTCCACAATGTCGCCCTTGACCCTGAATATCCCCTGCGTAAATTCGAACTCGTTGCGTTTATACTGCAGGGAAGCCAGCCTAGCCGATAGTTCGTCTATCGTCAGGGAATCCCCGGTCTCCGCATAAAGGCGCATCTGTCTGGTGTATTCCGGCGATCCCACGCCGTATATGCATGAAACCGATGCCACAATTACCACGTCCCTGCGCGTCAGGAGCTTGTGCGTCGCGGAAAGCCGCAGCCTTTCGAGCTCGTCGTTTATCGCGGAGTCCTTCTCTATGTAAAGGTCCCTGTGCGGTATGTAGGCTTCCGGCTGGTAGTAATCGTAATAAGAGACAAAATATTCGACGGCGTTCTGCGGGAAAAATTCCTTGAATTCCATGTAAAGCTGCGCGGCAAGTGTCTTGTTGTGCGATATGACTATTGCCGGCCTGTTCATTTCTTCGATAACTTTCGCCATGGTGAAGGTTTTCCCCGACCCTGTGACGCCGAGCAGCGTCTGGAATTTCTCGCCGGATTTTATTTTTGCCGCAATTTTTGTGATCGCTTCCGGCTGGTCGCCGGCGGGCTCGTACCTTGTATTTATCCTGAATTTTTCCATGATTACCCCGTAATGGTTTTGTCGGACTTCCAAGGATGGATTTTCGGCGGACCTTCAGGAACCCTGTCTTTTCGTTATCTCTTCAAGTATCCCTTTTACTTCCCTGTTGTCGGCGTACTTTTCGGAAAGCTTATTGTATATGCGCATGGCTTCCTTAAAGACACCCTGGTTAATATAGATGTAGGACATTGTTATCAGCGAATCAAGGGTTTCGTCGTTGACTATTATTTCCTCTTTGTGCTGCCGCGGCGCGTTCTCAGCCTCGCCGATGTCGTCCATGATCTCGTCCTTTTTTTCGTCGCCGGCTGGCTTTTCCGGCGCCTCGACCGGCGCTTTTGCCTGCGGGATATCCCTGGCCTTTTCCTGAATCGACTGTCTTACCTGCCCGATCTCCGGCTCCAGTCCCCCGACTTTGGGAGTCTCATACGCTTTCTTAAGATTATCCATGAGATCGGCCGAAGAAACCTGTTTTTCAGCGAAAATATCCCCCGCGGAAGGCTCGTCGGCCTTCTTTTTTTCCTGGGCCTCGGCCACCTGCGCGCGTATGGCTTCCTTCTGCCTGTTGAATTTTTCTATGGCTTCCCTTTTCAGTTTTTCCAGGAGTTCGCGTTTTTTCTCCTCCTGCTCTTTTGTTATCCTCTGTATCTCCTCTTCCTTGAGCTTCTCGTTCTTCTGCGCTTCCTCAAGTTTGTGCTTGAGCTCGTCCGCAGCCGCCTGAATGATCGCGAACTCCTGCGCCTCGTATTCCGACTGAAGCTTCGCCTCCTCGTCGAGCATCTTCCTGGCGCGCTCCTCTTCTTCCTTCATTATCTGGGCCTGCCGCTCCTCCATTGCCCTGCGTTTGGCCTCTTCCAGCTTGTCCCGCGGGTTCTTGTCCAGCTTTTCCCAGACTTTTTCCCCCTGCGACTCCTGCGCTATAGTCATATAAACCTTGTGCAGCTTTGAGCGCAGGTCCTCGTTTCCAGGAGCCAGCTTGAGCGCGGTTATGTAAGTTTCAACCGCCCCGTCAAAATCGCCGTTTTGAATATAATTCTGCGCCATCCTGTCGAATTTTGTGATAAGGTCCTTCTGGGAATCCTGCGGCGTCTCGGCCCGTTTTGATTCCTCCTGCCTGCGCGACCTGGCTGTATATGCGGCTTCCTCGTCGTTGAGTTCCTTCAGTTTTACGTTTATGGGATATTCATCGCTGTTGAATTCGGCAAGATTCTCGTATATTGCGCGGGCCTCGGCGTATTCATGGGCGGTGGTCCTTCTTTCGGCCTCATTGACCATTACCCTGAGGGAATTTTTGAGTTTTGCCTTTACGCGCTGGTCGTCCGGAAAGAACTTGGCCGCTTTCTTGCAGAGTTTTATCACTTTTTCATGCTGGTCCTTGCGCTCAAGGATGGTGATGGTTGAAATATACGCCTCAATGGCCTTGTCTTTTATGTTCAATTTGACGTAAGTGTCGGCAAGCATGTTCAATACGTTGAAATCCTCCGTATCGGCCTTGTATATTTTTTCATAGAGGTCGAGGGCTTTTTTGTATTCCTTGTTCTGGTAATAACCGTAAGCGAGCTTTATATAAAGCTTTTTTTCCTCGGCATCCAAGTTTAAGCTCCTTTAACCCTTAAATCACGGGTTTGGTAAAAATAATTATAATATCGTATCATTTTAAAATCAATTGCTTTTTGGGTTATTTGGTCAAAAGTTCGACCTCGACCCTTTTCCCTTCCTTTGCCAGTTCGTCCTTTGTAAGGCTGCCGACGTATGTGCAGTCGCCGTATCCGGCAGCATATATGTTGGCTTCGGCGACTCCGGCGGCGACAAGATAATCACGCACGGCTTCTGCGCGGGTAATGGATAATTTCATGTTGCCGTCGGCCCCGCCCCCGTCCGTCGAGTATGCCTTAACGTAAACATAATACTCTTTGGCATATTTCTTGACGGCTTCGGCCGCCTGGTTAAGGCTGCTGTTTTCATCGGCCGGGATCGTCGAGTCTCCGGCCGTAAAATCAATGGCCGCCAGGGTAAGCTCTATCCCGGCGTCCTTGAATTCAGGCAGCGACGTCTGGATCACCCCTTCTTCGGTGTTCCTGATGCCGTTTTTCTGCTGGACCGTCACATGGTACCTGTAAGCCGCTCCCTTCCTGACCTGCTTCGATGAATCGTCGGTCCCGTCCCAGGCGATTTTTTTCATGGCCACCGTCCTGTTGGCAAATGCCTTTATCGGCTTTTTGCCGTTCCCGAATATCTCAAAATCATATGATTTTACAAGCTGCGGCTCGGAAAAATCCAGGGAGAAAACTGCTTTTTCCTTGCCGGGCACGAACATTTTCGGGTCGGACTTTATTTTTATTTCGGCAACCCTTGTATCCACGGTGAAAGGCTCAGAAACAAAAGAGCTGTTGCCGGCATAATCATACATGGTTACGTTTGCCGAATATTGGCCGTCTTTCACCGGGTTGTCAAGGGCGTCTTTGCCGCCCCATGAGAGCCTTGCGGTAAGCCCGTCGCCGGACATTTTTCTTATGGAATGTTTCTGGTCGTCCATGATCACCAGCTGCCATGACTTTATATCCTGAGCCTTTGTCTTGATGTCGAGCGTAAGCTCCTTTATTGAGCTGCCTTTTGTAGGGGCGAAAACTTTCGGTGATAAAGCCACGTCGAACGCCGGCGCTGTGTTGTCAAGGGTTACGACCCTTGACTTTTTCCACAGTTCAGTCCCAAGATAATTCACGGTCAGCGTGGCGGTATAATCCCCGTCGGAGGCCGTGACCGCGTCGTCGTTGTCGCCGCGCCATGTGAACATTGATGGAAGCGCCCCCGTCCCTTTCAGCGTCTTCACAACCGCGTTTTTCTGGTTTGTGACGATAAACGACCAGTCTATGCCTTTATAATCCGGCGGATTGTTCCTTAATATGTAATCCACGCTGTCCATGACGCCGTCGTTGTTCGGAGAGAAGTATTTGGATGTAATGGACATGTCCATGTTCCTGAATTTTTCAAGCATAAGGGCTGCGTCCACCCCGGCTGTGCCGGTAACCGCTGCTGCTGCGGTCTGCGTCGCCTGTTCAGCCTGCCTGAGAGATTCCCTTGTGCCGAAATAATATGTAAATCCGAGTTTGTGGGTCTCACCGAGGCTGTCCACGCCGGGAGCGTACGCGTAATCAAGGGTGAAATCCTCCCTGGCGTACGACAATCCAAACGTGAAATTATAATCTGGATTAAAGGCCTCGCGCCAGGCAAAACCGGCCCTTAGCCCGAAATTTCCAACTATCCTGTTCATGAACCATTTTTCCCCGCCGATATTTATCCCCGTCCTGCTGTGATATCTGCTCGCCTCGCTCTGAAGTATGTCTATGTCCAGGTCCACCACCGCGGTGGGATCGAAGGTATAACTGGTGCCCATCTTGAACAGGTACGGGATGTCCTGGTTGACCCCGTTGTTCCATACCATTACAGCATCCAGGTCCTGGGCAAGGAACCCGAACCTAATTTTCTTTTCAAGCATGTCGGGAAATACCATGACGCCGACATCAAAGCTTGCCGCCCTTCCGTATACGTTGTAATTCGCGACGCTGGTGTTCATGAATTTGAAATTGCCGCCAACCGCGTATTTTTTATCGTCATCGAGCCATGCCGCTCCCGTAAAATAGAGCGTATCGTCCTCGTATCCCGAGGAATCGTAAGTGGATTTTATGTATGAAAAAGCAGCGGTGTAATTGTCGTAAACCGGAAGGGTGTAATTGAAACCTCCGTTGTTTTCCTTGTTCCTGAAGACCGAATCGTAAAGAAGTGTGCCGGATATGTTGTTGTCAAGGACAAGCCCCGCGGGGTTCCAGAAGAAGGCGGAATAATCGTCGGCCACGGCAGTAAAAGCGCCTCCCATACCGGCGGCCCTGGCTCCCGGTGCCCTTAAAATGTCGCCTTTTACGGTATCGTCCGCCATTATGATGAATGCGGAAAAATTAAAAAGCATAATGGCAAGCAAGATCAATTTTACCGGCCTGCCGCAATATCCTGTTGTTTTTCCCTTATGAATGTTTGAATGCGCCATTTGCCTTAATTTTAATGCAAAAACCGTTAAAAATCCACCTATTTCTATGTAATCCAGTGACCCGGTAGAGAGGCAGCAATCCGCCTCTCAACGGCGTCATCCGGCAACGACCAAAGCTGCCCGATTGGCAAAAAAAAGTTCCGACTGCCATACGTGAGCCGCAGCAAGCAGCGGCTCCACAATAATATTGATGTAATGGCGGTCGGACATACACCTTCGCTGAAGCTTCGGTGTGCATGCCATAGGTCCGCCCATACAGGGAACAAAACCTATAATGGCAGTCGTGAGCTTTTTTTGGTCAATCGTTAATAATACTTTTATATGTCAGTTTAGCGGCGTGAAGCTTCATTACACTTTCGCTGTGTCATCCGGCAATGACCAAAGCTGCCCGATTGGCAAAAAAAAGTTCCGACTGCCATACGTGAGCCGCAGCAAGCAGCGGCTCCACAATAATATTGATGTAATGTCTGGCCGCCACGCACCTTCGCTGAAGCCTCGGTGTGCATGGCACAGGGCGGCCCCTGCAAAAGTACAAACCTGACAACAATCATCTCCTCTCTCCTATCTACTTTCTGTGAATCCTTGTCTTACAAAAAAAAAGCCCGGCTTTTCAGCCGGGCTTTTTCCTGTTTCTTATCTATTAAAGGACTGAAGCCTTCAGGTCCTTTGCTATCCTCATTTTTACAACTTTTTTCGCCGGGATCGAGATGGCCTCGCCTGTGAGCGGGTTCCTTCCCATCCTTGCCTTGCGGTGCTTTACGGCTAGTATTCCGAGTCCCGGGAGCTTTACTTTTTTCTCTTTCTTGAGCGTTGAAATGATGACTTCCGTGAAAGCCTCGACCGTCTTCTTAACATCTTTCTTTGCAACTCCTGCCTTGTCCGAGATTGCCTGGATCATTTCCGATTTCGTCATTTACATCCTCCTGTTTTTTGATATATGAAACTTTTTAGGTTAAAATGCCCATCCTATTGAAAGATCAAATGATGGTAATACGCTGGTTATTGTTGACAGATCAAGCGTTGATGTGCCTGAAGTCACCGAGTTGTCCACGTTCTTTTGCGCTCCAAGCCCTATATCCACTATAAATCCGCCCGGATAAACAAAATTATAACCTCCCATTGCTCCCACAAACTGCATCATGCCAGATGCCCCTTTTGTCGTTGCCATCCATACGTCATACCTTGGCCCAATATACCAGCCCTCTATGCCCCTGCCCATCGGATGCCAGAACAAGTCTCCGCCAAGCGCGAAAAAATTTGCGCCGGCTCCCGACCAGCCCACATAACTCGCCCTGGGCCTGATGCCGAAACTTGAACCTATCATCCTTTCATAACCCAGATTATAAATCCCCACTACCCAAGGCCAAACGTTTGTGGTCAGTGCGTTGTCGTAAGTAACATCCGGAGTTCCGTCGTCGACTTCCACCATTTTCTTTGCCGCCATTGCACCTACAGTAAGGAACAAAGCAATTGCAACAACCAACAAGATCACTTTTTTCATTTTCCCCTCCTCTTCCTGAAATTACGCGTTTTACCCCGCGTTTTTATACCATATATTGTGTTTTGCAATCTTATAACATACAATCAATTACGGGTCAATAAAATAATGTCATTTTTTAAGGGTTTTAGCTGGTTTTTTTATAAAAAACCCCTATTTTCAAAGGAATAACATGATTTTTGGGGTTTTATCGTTATTTGCCCATTTTTTTGACTTTTGATGAATATTTTGTTACTTTTTTTGGCCGTTAACAATAACTTCTTTGAATGTGATTTTTTCCTGCGGTGTGCGCTGTATCAAGAATATCGCCTCTTCAGCCAAAAGATTTTCAAGTCCGTAATAATTCTTTACCTTTTTTTGTGTGCCGACAAGATATATCTCGTTGAGCAGTTTTATGGAATTCACCCGGCAAAAATTCTTAAAATCCCTTATGGACAACAGGTGTATGTTCGGCGTGTTGAACCACTCAAACGGCAATATTTCGGATTTGGGCATGATGCCCTTGAAGAGCATGTGGAACCTTATCTTGTAATATGCAAAATTCGGGAAAGAGACTATCACTTTTTTGCCGACGCGCAATATCTGGTTCATCACGTGATCCGGCCTTTTTACGGCCTGAAGGGTCTCCGAGAGTATGACATAATCGAAGGCCTGGTCCTTGTACTTGTATATGCCCTCCTCAATGTCCTCCTGTATTACGGAAACGCCGCGTTTGATGCACTTCAACACTTCCTCGGTGTTTATGTCCACTCCCAGGCCGTAAACATTTTTCCTGTTATAAAGCAGTTCAAGGAGCTCGCCGTCGCCGCACCCGAGGTCGAGTACCCTGGAATTGTCCTCTATCATTTTTACTATCTCTTCGTATGTGTGCTTGAGGTAAATTTCCTTGTACAATTGTCTTCTCCGGCCTATTTGATGTGTATCAAAAAGTTCTTGAAAGCCTGTCCGAGTATCTTGTTCTCGGCAATGGTCTTTTTCTCGAGCAAAAAGGCGTCATGCCCGTGTATTGATTTTATCTCTATGTACGACACGTCCTTGTTGTTCAATGTGAGCGCCTGGACTATCTCTTTTGCCTGGGCCGGCGAAAAAAGCCAGTCCGAGGTGAAGGACACCATGAGCACCTCGGCCTTTATCCTTTTCATGGCCTTGTTCAGTGAGCCGCCGCCGTATTTATTGTCCACATCGAAATAATCCATGGCTTTGGTGACATAGAGGTATGCGTTTGCGTCGAACCGTTCGACGAATTTTTTCCCCTGATGGGCCAGGTAGCCTTCGACGGCGAAGCCGTTCTCGAATTTTTTCTCAAAATCGGACATTGCGGCCGCAATGGCAGGGTCCTCGGCCCTGCGCCCGAACCTTTTTTCCATGCCTTCCTCTGAAAGGTATGAAATGTGCCCGACCATCCTGGCAACCGCCAGCCCCTGAAGCTGCTTTTTCATCCCGTAATAATTCCCGTTGTCCCAGTCAGGGTCGATCTTTATCGCGTTCCTGCCCACCGCGTCAAGGGCGATCTCCTGCGCGGATAGGGCCGCCGATGCGGCTATGACTATTATAGACTTCGGCACGTCCGGGAACTGCAGGGCCCATTCGAGCGCCTGCATGCCTCCCATGGAGCCTCCCACGACGCTCACCAGCCTGTCAATTCCCAGGCTGTCCAGGAATATCTTCTGCACTTTTACCATGTCGGGTATGGTCACTTCCGGGAACGTCATGCCATATTCCTTTCCCGTGGCCGGATTTATCGAGGCCGGTCCTGTGGATCCGTAACAGCTTCCGATAATATTGGTGCATATGATGTAATATTTATTGGTATCAATGGGTTTTCCAGGACCTATCATAAGGTCCCACCAGCCCGTGTTCTTTTTGGGTTCCTTTATGTCGTCTTCGGTGTAGTAACCTGCCGCATGCGCGCTGCCGGAAAGGGCATGGCATATCATTATAACGTTGGATTTTTCCTTGTTGAGTGTGCCGTAGGTTTCATAAGCTAATGTGACGGGACCGAGTTTTCCGCCTTTTTCAAGGGCCATTTCATTTGGCGGTTCCGCGAAAGTAAAGTATTGGGTCTTAACAATACCCACCGAATCGCTGGGAGGTTTTTCCATTTACTTGGTTTTGCTCCTTTAGCCTTTAATATCGTGCTTATAAAAAAAATTATATCACAACGTGGAAAAAAATATAGCAATTTTCTGAAGAAAGTTAAAATTTAAAACTCATCCGCCTCCGTTTAAGCCATGGCGGACATGGAAACCAATAAGTGCAAGCAATCAAGTTGATAAGTGGAAACAAATTACGTTGTTTGTTTCAATTATAAACTTTCAAAGTTGAACTTATTGGTTTTTAATTTAAATTTTTAACTTTACGCTGTCACGTCCTTAAACAACCAGGTTGAAAGATATCTCTCTCCCGTATCCGGCAAAAGCGCCACTATTGTTTTTCCCTTATTCTCCGGCCTTTTTGCGGCCTCAAGGGCGGCCCATGCCGCGGCTCCGCTGGAAATGCCGACAAGGATGCCTTCCTGCTTTGCCAGCGTCCTTGATATTTCCCCGGCGTCGGTGTCCTTTACCCTTATTATTTCGTCTATTATTTCCCTGTTGAGCACCTTCGGGATGAAATTGGCGCCTATGCCTTGTATCTTGTGCGGTCCTGCCTGCCCCGTAGAGAGCAGTGGAGATGCGTCCGGTTCCACCGCCACTATTTTTATGTCCTTATTTTTTTTCTTAAGAACCTCTCCAACGCCCGTGATCGTGCCTCCGGTGCCGATTCCGGCCACGAATATATCTACCTTGCCGTCCGTGTCGTTCCATATCTCTTCGGCCGTTGTTTTCCTGTGTATCTCGGGATTGGCCGGATTATCGAACTGCCCAACAATTATTGAACCCGGTATCTCCTTGTTCAGGCTCTCCGCCTTTGAAACTGCGCCCTTCATCCCTTCGGGCCCGGGCGTAAGCACAAGCTGCGCGCCCAGTATGGCCAGAAGCTGCCTGCGTTCAACCGACATTGTCTCCGGCATTGTAAGGATAAGCTTGTATCCCTTTGCTGCCGCCGTAAAAGCAAGGGCCACACCCGTATTGCCGCTTGTCGGCTCGATCAGAGTGTCGCCGGGTTTGATCCTTCCATTTTTCTCAGCATCCTCGATCATGGCGACTCCGATTCTGTCCTTGACGCTCGAAAGCGGGTTGAATGATTCGAGTTTTACAAGCACCTGTTTTGCCGCAATGTCCTTTGAAAGCTTGTTTAACCTTACAAGCGGCGTGTTGCCCACTGTTTTTGTGATGTCCTCAAATATCCTGCCCATTTTGAAACCTCCCAATTGTTTTTTTTATCCGGGGCCCGTTTTCGGGCCCCGGATATTACAACAGGAACTATATTTTATTAAGCGCCTGGTCTATGTCGGCGATTATGTCTTCCACATTCTCAATTCCTACGGAAAGCCTGATAAAATCCTCGGATATCCCCGCGGCCCTTTTCTCGGGGTCAGAAAGTTGCTGGTGCGTCGTCGTCCATGGGTGGATAACAAGGGTCTTTGCATCGCCTATATTGGCAAGATGGGACAGAAGCTTGACGTTGTTTATGAACTTTACGCCTGCTTCGACCCCTCCCTTTATTCCAAAGGCTATCATGCCCGACGCTCCGCCCGGCAGGTACTTTTTCGCAAGGCCAAAAGATGGCGACGACTCCAGGCCGGGATAATTCACCCAGCTGATCTTTGGATTCTTGCTCAGCCATTTTGCGGTCTTAAGCGCGTTTTCACAGTGTCTTTCCATGCGCAGGGAAAGCGTCTCTATACCGAGGATTATCAAAAAAGCGTTGAACGGGCTCAGAGCCGCCCCGGTATCGCGCAGAGTGGAGACCCTGAGCTTTAAGATATATGCCAGGCCCTTGAATGTCTCATAAAATTTCAGGCCGTGGTATGACGGGTCGGGGTTGACCAGGTCCGGGAATTTTCCGTTCGCCCAGTCGAATTTTCCGGAATCGACCACGATACCGCCTAGAGATGTCCCGTGACCGCCGATGTATTTTGTAAGCGAATGGACCACTATATCCGCGCCGTGCTCCAGAGGCTTAAGTATCGAAGGAGGGGTCATCGTTGAATCCACTATGAGCGGTATTTTTGCATCCCTGGCGATCTTCCCAACGACCTCAATGTCAAGTATGTTCAGTTCGGGATTGCCGAGCGTCTCCGCATACAGGGCTTTTGTCCTGGCTGTTATGGCTTTTTTGAAATTTTCAGGGTTCTTTGCGTCGACAAAAATCACCCTGATGCCGAGTTTCGGAAGGGTGTGTCCGAAAAGTGTGACCGTCCCGCCGTAAAGATTGGAAGCCGCAACAATTTCGTCGCCTGACGAGGCAAGCCCGAGTATGGCCGCAGTTATTGCGCCCATCCCCGAAGCAAAAGCAAGCGCCGCGGCCCCGCCTTCAAGCGCGGCTATCCTTTTTTCAAGCACATCCGTCGTGGGGTTCATCAGCCTTGTATATATATTGCCGAATTTTTTCAGGGCAAAAAGGTCTGCCGCGTCTTTCGTGTCCTCGAATGTGTATGACGAGGTCTGATATATCGGAACCGCCCTTGAATGCGTTTCTTTATCCGGGACATGTCCCGCGTGAAGCTGCAGGGTTTCAAATTTATAATCGCTCATTTTTTTCTCCTTTTATTTTTTTTGGTAATGCCGCTCCTCTTTCTGTCGTTCTCACATCCGCCTGCACATGAAATCGTCCTTCACCCATATCAGGTATTCGAATATCCTTTTTTTTGACTTTCCCATTTTCAGCCTCCCCGTTCTCTATTAATTTATATCTGATAAACAAATTCTTCTATCGATTTCTCCTTCATGCGGTTTTCCATTTCCACGAGCTGCCTGAAGCTTATGTTGTCGACTATGTCGCTTATGGCGTGGTTCACCCTGGCCCATATAGGTTTTAGCACGCAACGCGGCTCAAAATCGCATTTCTGGTATGTCGACCTGCTCACGCAGGCAATGGGAGCAAGCGGCCCGTCCATGAGCCTTATTATGTCCCCGAGTTTTATATCTTCCGGATCCCTTGCTATAGTATAACCGCCGTTCTTTCCACGCAGGCTCCTTACATATCCCGCGTTCCTCAGGCTTAAAAGTATCTGCTCGAGGAATTTTTCTGGAATATCCTGGTCCTTTGATATCTCCTGTATCTGGCTGTAAGAGTCGGATCCGCGTTCCCTTATATATCTGGCTGCAAGGTAAACCAGTGCCTTTATCGCGTAATCACCTTTATATGATATTTTCATTTATTTGCGCCTCCTTCTATTGTATATATTGTCTATCTTGTTTGTCGACAATATAAATATAACAAAGTCTATCATCTTTGTCAAGTAATATTTTTATTATTTTCACACCCCATATAATACGAAGAGCAGGCTTCTTTGCCTGCTCATATTACACACACTTGCTTGCTTTTGAGGGAAAGCATTCGACAGTTGTTACCATTGCTGGTACTTGCCGGCTTTCCCTTAGCCTCTAATTTTCAGAGGTTCTATCAATATATATAGCATTGGAATTTCCAAAAGCAAGTTTTAATTAATAAAAAATGATTTACATTTTCTGCATCGGTACGTAGAATGTTTTTGTTCCACAATTTACGAACCAAGGAGCCCTGTTATGAAAATATTACTGAACGTCTGCTGTGCGCCGGACGCCACTCATACCATAAACGCCTTAAGGGCTTCGGGTTTTGAGCCCGTTACCTTTTTTTACAACCCCAACATACACCCGCGCGATGAATATTTTAAGAGGGTAAAGGACATGGAAAAGCTGGCCCGTGAAACTTCCACGGAGAATATTTCCGACGTTCCCTATGACATAGATGAATGGTTTAAACTTTGCAAGCCTTACGCTAAAGAACCTGAACGTGGCAAACGCTGCGAAATTTGCTTTAAAATGAGGATGGACAGGACCGCGCAAAAGTCCAAAGAACTGGGCTTTGAGATCTTCGCGACCACGCTTACCATCTCGCCGCACAAGGACACCGCCCTGATAAACCGGATGGGAAAGGAAGCCGCGGAAAAGTACGGGGTGAAATACCTCGAATCGAACTTCAAAAAGCAGGATGGCTTCAAAAAGTCAATAGTGCTCTCCAAAGAACACGATTTGTACAGACAGGACTACTGCGGGTGCTCCTATTCTTTGCTGGACAGGCTGAAGCAAAAAAGAAATAATTGTGAAGCGCAGGAAAACGGCTAAAAAGGCTCCTTTAGGGCCAGGATTATCTCGTTGTAAAATTCCTTCAGGTTCGTAAAATTGTTGCCGCTGAAATAAGCCGTGACCGACCCCTTTTTCCCGGATATCACGACTTTCACCTTGTCGGCCCCGGCAAGACTCAGAATCGTCTTTTCGTCGGTTTCATAAAGCGCGTCTTCATGGACGTCACGCTCCCCGGCCTGCCTCTCGCTTGAGCATCCTTCAAAAGCCAGGCGGGACGAATCCATGTTTATCACGAGGCTTTCTTTTCCCGATATCAGGAGCCAGTCCCTGCCTTTATATTCTATCCTGATAAAATACCTGGCTTTCTCTTTCCCCCTGGAATATTTCTCGACGCCAAAATCAAAATCACTGCCTGATATGCCGTATTCGTCGTTGAAAAGATTGTTGTTCACAAGTATCCATGTCCTGGTGCCGGACGCCTCATCCTCGCTGTAATCGACGGTCGCCGGACCGTGTGCCTTATTAAGCCCGGCACAGCCTGAAAGCAGCAGAAGCAAAAACAATAAACTGCTGAAAATTATGAAAATTTTTTTTTGTTTGATCTTATTCCACCCTTATCGTCTTTTGTCTGATTCCCTATGCAATGGCCAGTATTATGGCGCCGGCTGCCACAAGCGCGCTTCCGAGCAGGCTTTTCCAGCTGAGTTTTTCCCCCAGGAAGACCACCGCCAGAACTATGGCGAAAACCACGCTCAATTTATCTACGGGAGCCACTCTTGAAGCCGGACCTATCTGCAGGGCCCTGTAATAGCAAAGCCATGACAGGCCCGTCGCGGCGGCCGACAATGCCAGGAATATTAATGAGCGCGCGTTAATCCCGCCGGTCTGGCGCCATTCGCCCCGCGCCGTGACTATAGCGGCTATTATCCCGAGTATGATAACGGTCCTGATCAATGTGGCCAGGTTGGAGTTTATCCCCTGCACTCCCACCTTTCCAAAAATTGCGGTCAGCCCGGCAAAAAAAGCCGAGCCAAAAGCGAATATCTGCCATCCTTTTAATCCCATTTAATTTCTCCCCGTCAATTTTTTTCCATCCTGCTTTTTCCTTTTCGCCGCCACGACCTTTTTTCCCTCGACCCAGTCATACACAACCGGAATAACGATAAGGGTGAGGAATGTCGACGTTATGAGCCCGCCTATCACGGCTATCGGCATTGTCTTTGCCATTATGACCGATTCCCCGAAACCCAGCGCCAGCGGCATCATGCCGAATATCATCGCAAAAGTCGTCATCAATATCGGGCGGAGCCTGATAGGGCCGGCATGCGTGAGCGCGTCCCTGGCGCTCATGCCCTGCGCTATTTTCTGGTTTGTAAAATCTATCAGAAGTATGCCGTTCTTCGCCACAAGACCGAGCACCATAAGTATGCCTATCATGGCCATCAGGTCCAGCTGCTGCCCCGTCACAAGCAGGGCGAGGAAGGCCCCGATAATCGCCAGCGGCACCGATATCATAAGTATCAGAGGCTGTATCAGTGAATTATAAAGCGAGGCAAGTATCATATACATAAAAAGAAGGGCCAGCAGCATGGCAGTTCCCATTTCCATGATAGTGTCGTTAAGCTGGGAGGCCTGGCCGCCGAAACTGTAATCATATCCATAGGGTATTTTTACATTCTGTTTTATGTTTTTTTTAAGGGCGTTCACCACATCGCCAAGGGAGTATTTTTCCCTTACATTTCCTGTAACTTTGACTATTCTTTTCTTATTTTCCCTTTTTATCTCAACCGGCCCTGAACCGAACTCAAGTCTGGCGACGGCTGAAAGGGGTATCTTCAACCCCGTGTTATTCGTAAGCATTATGTCATTGAGCGAATTTATCTCACTCCTTTCATTTTCCGGCAACTGCATTATTATGGGATATTCCTTCTCGCCCTTCCTGTACTGGGCGATTTCCTTGCCATTGATGAGCATATTGAGGACCTCTCCTATCTCATATGTGGAAAGCCCCAGCTTTGACGCCTTGAGCCTGTCAACCCTGACAGATATTTCAGGCTTGCCCGGCCTGAAGGATGTGTCGAGGTCGGCCACGCCCGGAGTCTTTTCCGCCTCTTTCTTAATGGAGTCCGCAATGGAATCAATAACTTTTATATCGTCTCCCGTTATATTAATTGTTATCGCAAAAGAATCGCCGCCGCCCGAAAGAACCTGGCCGGAACCGCTGTCCTGAAGTATTAATAGCGCATCTTTCCCCACTATCGCGCCGATCTTTTTGTACTCCTCAAGGCCTGCTGGAGTGGATTTCCTGCCCCCTTTTTTTATCCTTGCAAAAATAGAGCCCACATTTTTACTTGCGGTTCCCCTGCTCCCCTCGCCTCCGGCCACAACATAATATTCCTCTATGTCCGGTACGGTCTTGAGATATGCCTCGACCTTTTTTAATTTTGAGTCCACAACGTCAATAGTGGCGTCCGGCCTGCATTCAATGGTATATTCTATCTCGCTGTAATCGGAATCAGGCATAAAAGCCACGCCTATGAACATTACCGCAAGGCCCGATATTGCAAGCAGCCCGAGCGTGCCGAATATGACGCTTTTTTTATGGTCAAGGGCCCAGTTTAAAAGCTGTGTGTAAACTTCCTTTATGCCCTCATAAATTTCCTCCCATTTTTCATGTATGGCATGAAAAACCGATGATGCGCCTTTTGTATTTTTTCCGGAGTCTTCTTTTTTCCACCAGTAGGCCGAAAGCATCGGCGCCGTTGTGAAGGCGTCAATGAGTGAAATTGTAAGGGCAAAGGCTATTGTAAAGCCGAACTGCTTGAAAAACTGCCCCACAACGCCGTGCAGGAACGATATTGGAATAAAAACAGCCATGATTGAAGCTGTGGTGGCAATTACCGCCAGCGCAACCTCGTTGGTCCCTTTTACAGCAGCCTTTTTAGGGTCCATTCCGCCTTCTATATACCTGAAGATATTTTCACGGACGACTATTGAATCGTCTATTAATAAACCAATTGAAAGCGAAAGGGCGAGAAGCACCATCATATTAATTGTAAATCCCGCGGCATTGATAAAAAAGAAGGCGCCGAGAAGCGAATTTGGCAGGGCAATCGCGGTAATGATTGTCGAGCGGAAAGATCCGAGAAAGAGCCATACAATGACTATTGCACAAAGCGCGCCTATTAAAATGTCGCCCTGGAGCCCCTCAATGGACTGCTCAACATAGTGCGTGGGGTCCCTGAAAACATCAAACTTTATTCCCGGTGGCAGCTTCGCGTTTATGTCCTTCATTTTAGTTTTTACTATTCTTGCTATTTCGACGCTGTTTTCACCCGACTGTTTATAAACCCCGAAAATCAGGCCGTTCTCGCCGTCAACCCTTGTGCGCCGTTCTTCATCCTTTAAACCGAACGTAACATTTGCTATATCTTTTATCCTGACAGTTGTGCCGTTTGCCGCCTTCATTGAAACATTCTCTATTTCGGAAATTGAGTCAAACCTTCCCTTTACCCTTACGTCAATGCTCCTTTTTGTGTTTTCAATGGAACCCGCGGGTATGTTCAGGTTTTCCTTGTCGATTGCCTCTATTACCTGGTTAAATGATATCATCCTTGCGAAAAGGGCCGATTTGTTCATAGTGATTTTTACGGCCCTGTCGCGGCCGCCCCAGATGTCCACCCTGCCCACGCCCTTTATTTTTTCAATTTCAGGTTTTATGGTGTCATCAACTATTTCCTTTAAGCCGGCAAGGTCGCGGTTTCCCTTTACTGTCATGGCGATGACCGGTATCCATTCAGCCGCGGAAAAACGCTCGACAGAGGGCTCCTTGGCGTCGTCAGGCAGTTTCCATTTAGCCTTATTTACCGCGTCGCGCACCCTTGTCTCTGCGTATTTAACGTCGGCGCCCAGGCTGAATTTAGCGGTTATAACAGAGACAGATTCGTCGGATGTGGATGAGAGGGTATCGAGCCCCTCGACCACAGCCAGCGCGTCCTCAAGTGGTTTTGTCACAAGATTTTCTATTTCTTCCGCTGAAGCTCCGGCGTAAACGGTTGTAACGGATATTGTGGGATATTCAATATCCGGCAGCATATCCACTCCCATTGAAGTGTATCCGATGAGACCCAGAGTTATTATTGACGCCACTATCATTATTACAAATATGGGGCGCTTTATTGCCATCTCCGCGATATTCATGCCGGGTAAGTCTCCTTTTGGCTGTTATTTTTCTTCGCTGATTCTGGCGCCGTCGCTGAGCTTGAAATTTCCGTCTGTTATAACGTCCGCGCCCTCAGTAATTCCGCTTTTTATTTCAACATCATCCCCGGACATGTACCCTGGTTCAACATCAGTACTTTTTGCCCTGCCGTTATCGTTGACATAAACATAGGTCTTACCCTCGCCCATGAGAAGGGCGCTCTGGGGTATCATAATACTTTTCCTTACAGTTGTATGTATTGTAACCTCGACCGACATTCCGGGTTTTATCACGCGGCCGGGATTGCCGCCTTTTACTATAATGGTCCCGGACATGGTATCGGTGTCTATGAAAGGGGTGCATGAATAAACAGACACCTTTACCGGCGCCCCATCTCCATATACTGGCTTTATTTCAGCATCCATGCCGCTTTTTACCTTTACCATTTCCTCTTCCCCGGTATGCAGTATGACCTTAACATTGTCCGGATCCGCCACTTCAGCCACAGGGTTCTGCGGTGAAACCGCGGCCCCTTTATCAGAATAATAGATTTTTGTGACTATGCCGTTGACCGACGATTTTATGGGCGCCAGCTGGAAATCCATTCCTACTATATCGCGGTTTATAAATAAAATCGTATCATCCTTTTTTACAGCGCTCCCCTCCCTGGCCGCAACACGCTCAAACTTACCCGGAACAGCCGGGTATATCTTTATCTGCGGGTCGCCTTCGGCTATCCCCTGTATGACAACCGTCTCGTTTATATCTTTAAGCTCAGCCCTGATGCCGGAGACTTTTATCACCTTTTCCTCGACTTTTGCGGAAGATTTCAGCAGCTTTACTGTTATCCAGAACGCAGCAGCCGCGAGAAAAACAACCAGCGCGGCCATGGCCCATTTTTTTACGGATTCAATTTTCATTTTTTCTCCTTCTCAAACCTTTTAGTGAGGATTTCCTTTGTCCTTTTCACAAGTACATTGGCTATTCCGCGTTCCACATGGTTTAAATTGGACATGAACTTTTCAATATAATCAATGCCTATGGACCTGTTATATTCAACAAGCTTCCTTCCTTTTTCCGTAAGCGTCATGATTACCTTGCGCCTGTCTTTTTCAGAATGTTTCCTGGCGGCGTAACAGTCGGATACAAGCGTTGACATGATGTCGGTCATTGTCGGCATTTTAACGCGGGCGCACGACGACAGTTCCCCCATTGTCATGCCGGATGAATCATACAGGAAATAAAGCGCGACTATCTGCGCGAAAGTAAGCTTTTCCATGCCTCCACGGAATATCTCTATCTTTTTATTTGACCTGACCGCGCGCACAATATCCACTATATGGCTGAATATGGCCTCTGCTTCCTTTTTTTTGTCCAAATCAGTCTCCTTTTAATTAGTAAAGGTTAATATTTAGGCAAGGCTAAGTATATAATTAATGAGCCGAAAAATCAAGTTTTTATTTTATCGCTCCTAAAAAAACAAAGGCGCGGTTTTCCGCGCCTTTGTTTTTTGACTGCGTATCTTATTTTGCTTTTTTTGTTTTTGCCGAAAGTTTTGCCGCAGGATTTTTGCCCTTGGCCTGGTTCCTTTTCAATATCCACGTCTCGGCCATTTCATAGACCACAGGCACGACTATAAGAGTCAGGACGGTCGAGGTCAGCAGCCCGCCGATGACGACGGTTGCCAGTGACTCGCGCCCTTTCGAGCCTTCGCCCAGCGACAGGGCTATCGGGAGCATTCCGAATATCATGGCAAGCGTTGTCATGAGGATCGGCCTTAAGCGTATCGGGGCCGCGTGAAGTATGGCTTCCCTCATCGACATTCCCTGCTCGCGCATTTTATTGGTGAAATCAAGGAGCAATATGCCGTTCTTCGCGACAAGCCCGAGCACCATGAGCATCCCTATGAACCCGAACAAATCCAGGTTGTAGCCGGTCACGAGCAGCGCAAGGAACGCGCCGATTATCGCCAGCGGCACGGCCACCATTATATAAAGCGGCTGCAGGAACGAATTATAAAGCGAGGCCAGGATCATGTACATGAAAAGTATCGCAAGAAGCATAGCCTTGCCCATATCGATACCCAGGGACGCGAATTCCTTGGCCTGCCCTCCGGCGCTGTATGAATATCCCGCGGGGAAGGTCATTGTCTTGTCTATGGTTTCCTTTATCTTGGAGTTGACCATGCCTATGTTGGCGGTGGGGGCCACATTGGCCGTGACTTTCACAATCCTGACCTTGTTCTCCCTGCGTATCTCGGCCGGCCCCGAGGAGTACTTGAAATCTGCCACGGCAGTTATCGGTATTTTTCTGCCCGCCCTGGTCGTAATTACAAGGCTCTTGAGGTCGTCAACGGTCTTGCGGTCGCTCTTGTCTATCTGCATCGTTATGTCGTACTGCTTCTCCGCTTTTTTGTAATTTGATATCTTGCTTCCCTGCATGAGCGTGCGCAGCAGGTCGCCTATCTCCGCCGTCGAAATGCCCAGTTTTTCCGATTTTATCGGGTCCACCCTGAGCACTATTTCCGGCAGCCCGGGTTTCAATGAAACGTCGGCGTCCACGGCTCCGGGAGTTTCCTGGACTATTTTCTTTATCTGGCCGGATAATTTCTCGAGCACCTTCAGGTCGTCTCCGGTAAGGTTTATCAGCACGGGAAGATAAGTGTCGTCCCCGCCGCCCATCCCGCTTGTTATGTTGACGTTTATGTACTTGTCCACCTTGGCCTGCTTTACGTAATTCCTCAGGCGCTCGGCCTCCTGGTCGGTCGTGTAGTGCCTTTCCGCCAGCGGCTTCATTGAAACAAGCAGAGATCCTATGTTTGAGGCCACGGTGCCGTTCATGTCCGCGCCCGCCATTACGAAATACGAGTCGATGTCCTTTTCCTTTGATATGAAATCCTCTATCAGCGATACATACTGCGAGGTTTTTTCAAGCGGCGCCCCGGAATAGGTCTCAAGATCCGCCATGAACATTCCCCTGTCGGAATTCATGAAGCTTTTTCCAAGGAACGGGACTATGAAAAAACTTCCGACAAAAAGCCCGACCGCGGTCCAGATGACCGTCTTTTTCCGATCCAAAGATTTTTTCAGTAGCTCGCCGTACCACTTTGCCAGGTCTGTATAAAACCTGTTCCATCCGCCTGAAATTGCGGTGAAGGCGTTTTTCTTTGTCTTGTCGTCTTTTTTATACCAGTAAGCGGAAAGCATCGGGGCCGTTGTGAAGGCGTCAAGCAGAGATATGCCCAGTGAAAATGCCACCGTCAACCCGAACTGCTTGAAGAACTGCCCGATGATGCCTGACAAAAACGATATCGGCAAAAAGACCGCCATTATGGAAAGGGTCGTGGAGATTACGGCCAGGGAGACTTCGTTGGTGCCGAACTCCGCGGCTTTTTTCGGTTCCATGCCCCCCTCAATGTGCCTGAATATGTTCTCGCGCACGACTATGGAGTCGTCGATGAGAAGTCCGACCGCCAGAGATAGCGAAAGAAGGGTTATGGTATTTATTGAAAAGTCGGCTATCATCATCAAAAAGAAAGCCCCTATTATTGAATTCGGCAGGGCCACGGCGGTAATTATAGCCGACCTGAAATTCCCGAGGAACAGCCAGACTATCAGGATAGCCAGTATGGCGCCTATTATGATGTTCTCAAGTATGCCCTCAACGCTTCTCTTTATGCCGGTAGTGGTGTCGCCGGCCGATGCAAGCTTTATGTCTGCGGGAAGGGTCTTGCCGATATCCACAACTTTTTTCATCACAGCGTTGGCCACTTCGACCGAGTTGGCGCCGCTCTGCTTTAATACCGCGAACATGACCGCCGGGACCTTGTTTACCCTTACTTTCACGGTCTCGTCCTCAAGTGTGAATGAAACCTTTGCCACGTCCTTTATCCTGACTATTTTCCCGGTATTGGATGTGATGGGCAGGTCCGCTATTTCTTCGACGTTCTGGAACTCGCCTATTACCCTTATTGTTATGTTCTTTTCCTGCCCTTCGACCATGCCGACTGGAAAGTTAAGGTTCCTGGCTGTTATGGCGTTGGTTATCTGCCCGGTCGTAAGACCGTGGGCAAGAAGCAGAGCCTTGTTGACCTCGACCTTGACTATCTTTTTTTCGCCGCCGAAAATGCTTATGGAAGCGACCCCTGGGATCCTCTCCAGCACCGGCTTTATGTCGTCCTCGAGCATTTCCCTCAAATCCGCCGAAGGTCTTTTCCCGGAAAGGGACATGAACTGTATCGGTATGTCGGAGAAACTGAATTTTTGTATTATGGGTTCCTGTATGTCGTCGGGTAACGTCGGCTTTGTCGCCGCGACCTTGTCGCGCACCTTTATTTCCGCGAATTTTACGTCCGTCCCCAGGGTGAACTGCACGTTTATCATGGTCATGCCCTCCCTGCACGAGGTGGTGACCTTGTCGAGTCCCTCAAGTGTGGAGAAAGCGTCCTCAAGTGGTTTTGCCACTATTGTTTCCATTTCCTCTGCCGAGGCGCCCGGATACATTACTGTGACCGAAACCGTGGGAAAATCCACGTTCGGCATCAGGTCCCACGGCAGCCCGGAAAATCCGAGCAACCCCAGGGTGATGATGGAAAGGACTATCATTACTATAAATACAGGCCTCTTTATCGCTAATCCCGCAAGGTTCATATTGGTCTCCTTATTTGGCTTTGGCCGTTGCGGTGGACGTCGGAGGGCTGTCGTCGACAGATGCTCCCTCAAAAAGCCTGAAGTTGCCGTCGGTTACGACCTCGTCGCCTGTGGCAAAAGGACCTTCGATCTCTATCATGTCGTTTATCCTGTAGCCCGTGGTTATTTTTACCTGGGAAGCTTTTCCGTTCTTGTTGACATAAACATACGCCCCGTCTTCGCCAAGCAACACGGCTTTCTCAGGGACGACAAAATTTTCCTTTTCCTCGGTCAGGATGTCAACGTTCACGGACATCCCGATCTTAAGGGTCCTGCCCTTGTTAGGGGCCTTTACTACAACTGTCCCTGCCATTATATCCTTGTCCACAACAGGCGGGACCGATGCGACGGTCGCCGTGACCCCTATTGCTGAATCATTCACATAATAAACCTGTGCGCTCTGACCCTTGTGCACCTTCAAAAGGTCGTCCTGCCCGAGATTAAATACGACCTTGATGTCGTCCTGGTTCGCAACTTCGGCCATTGGCATTTCCGGGGATACGGAATCGCCCCTGTCCATGTAATAAAGTTTTGTGACCATCCCGGCTATCGGGGATTTTACCGGGGCAAGCTCGAATGTCGCGCCAACGATGTCGCGGTCTATGTACGAAATTATGTCGCCTTTATTCACCATCTGGCCTTCGACCACGTTGTTTTTCGCGAACTTTCCCGGCACCTGCGGGTAGACCTTAACCTGCGGGTCTCCCTCGAGTATTCCCTGCACGGAAAGCACGTGGGGCACCGTCTGTTTTTCAAGCTTGACATCGGAAATATTGAAAATCACCGGCGTTTGTTTCTTAAAACCGTTCGCGATGGAAACCACCACCCTGAATAATATTAAGGCGCCGAGAACTATGGCCGCGCCAATTACTATCTTCTTAACGAGCTCCCTGTTCATTTAAGAACCTCCCTATATTTTATATCTTAACCGGTGTTTTTTTAGTTCACAAAATCCTTGAGCTTCTGCGCCGTCGTTATGTAATTGAAGAGCGCGTTGAGGTAATTCATTTTCGCGCGCAGCATCTGCGTCTCCGCGTTCAAAAGGTCCACGGACTGTATGAGCCCGTTCTTGTAGGATTCCTTGGCTATCCTGTAGCCTTCTTCGGCGGTCTTGATGAGGTCATCCGCGGCCTCGATTATCTGTCCGTTCTGGGTGAGCGACGTGTAAAGCGAATCGAGCTCTATTGTGAGCATATTGTCCGCGTTTTCCCTGTTAAGTTTTGCCTTTTCATCGTTTGCATTGGCCTCTTTCATGGACGCCACGTTTTTGAAGGAATCAAAAAGGCTCCACTGCATGCCGATCTCCACATCCCATGATGACTGCCAGTCCCATGCCTCGTGGTGAAAGGCCGGATCGCTTGATGTGTAATTGTAATTTGCCGTAAGGGCTATGTTCGGAAGGAACATAGCCTCCTGGAGGTTTTTCTGGTAACCGGCCAGGTTCGCCGCGTGTTCCGTGATCTGCTTGTCGCTGTTGTTTTCCTCGAACTTTTTCTTCAGTTCTTCATAGGTAAACTGCAGTTTTTTATATTCCGGGGTTCCCGAGAGCTGTATCTGCTGGTCAAGCGGTATGCCCAGGGTGTTCTTCAGGGATTCAAGCGAAAGCTTTGCCCCGTCTGAGGCCCTTTGAAAGTCCGGTATGGAATTGGCGTACTGGACCTGCGCCTGAAGGACGTCAAAATTGGAAGCCTGGCCGTTGTCATATTTTGTCTTTGTTATCCTCAAGTATTCCTCGTTGGCTTTCATTGTTTCCTCAAGGGTGCTTGCCATTTCCTGGGCGATAAGCGCGCCGTAAAAAGCGTTTATTACGTCAAGGTTGAGCTTGTCGTTGGCCTTCTTAAAATTTATCATGGCTATCTTGTAGGCTTCATCAGCCATCTTGAAACCGTAATATGTCTTTCCAAATGTGAACAACGGCTGTGTGAGCGTTATCCGCGACATATAATAATAAGAGGGATACAGGCTTAAACTCAGCGGAGCTCCTGCCGTCGGTGTTATTCCCGCTGACTGGTAGAGCCCGGCAAACATTCCATATTCCGGCGAACCGTATGGTATCACAAGCGGAGCCTGGACGTTTTCAGGCTCATAAGAACCTGACAATGTAATGGACGGCCCGAATGATGCCACGGCCTTGGAAAGCTCCGCTTCGGAAATTGTTTTATCGAGATTTGCAATTTTAAAATCACGGTTTTTCTCCGCCGCAATCTTATAACAATCCTCAAATGTCAGGCTTGCGGCCACCTGAACGGACGGCTGCGCAATTGCAACTGACGTCATTGAAACATTCTGCGCCGCTCCCTGCGTAACAGAGGCGGGTGACGCGGCTGGTGTTACGGATTCGGGCGAGGCAGTCTGTGTCAGGGCAACGGGCGCCGCCGCCGAAACCGCCGACTTTGCTTTTTTAACCTTATGTATCTTTTTTACCGCCGGCTGCGCCGTGGGCGTGACGTCGTCCGCAAGGAGCGCCGCCGCCGAAAAAATCACGGCAAGCGCCGCTGTTATAATGCATGTTGTTAGTTTCAAAGTTTTAGTGGCTCTCATTTTATTTTCTCCTTGTCCTAATAGTATATTTGCCATGTGATGCCGGCTTTGATTACCTGTATTTCCCCGTAGCTCTTATTCAGGTTTGAATATGATGGCCTTTCAATTTTCAATCCCAGTATAGCGATATCCTCTATTTTCCAGTTCATGCCGACGCCGAAAGAGTAATAATCGGCCAGCCATGCGTTGTCCCTGTTCATGGGCCCCATGTCCGTCATATATTGAGAACGCAGGTTTGAAATCGCCCTTCCGTATTCGAATATAACATCCGGATAAACAGTCCAATCCGGGCATATATTCGCCTTAATACCGCCGCAAAGCGGGATGAAAGAATAATTCTCCTGCGAGTTGGAGGTGAATATGAAAGCCTGAAAACCGGCCCCCGCATAGGCCTCGACCCATTTGTCCAGGAATGATAAGCCGACTTTTATGTCAAAAGCCGCCGTGTCGAATGTCCCTGTGGAATTGTTGGCTATTATCGAAGGCGTCAGGACCGACGCGTATGAAACGCCGTATTCCGTAAAGATAAGCTTTTCCGAATCTGCGGCCGCAACCGCCGCGAACAAAAGCGAAAGCATCAGGATAATTGTTGTCTTTTTCATCTCATTGCACCCTTTCCAGTTTGTTTTTTAGTTTCGCGAGTATGTTTATAACCATTGTTTTTTCCTGTTCCGTCAGGACTTCCATAAGTTCGGATATCTCGTCGTTCTTCTGGGCTATGTGTTTGCATACCATTTTCTCGACATCCTTGGTAATGGAGACCCATACGGTCCTGCGGTCCTCCTCGTCATGCTCCCTTTTTACCATTTTCATATCAACCAGCCTGCTTATGGTATCGGTCATGGATGGCATCTTGACGCCGGTGTGCTTTGCCAGGTCGCTCATTTTCACCCTTTTGTGCTCATAAAGGTAGGCCATGAGGTCGAGCTGGGATATGGTGATATCCCTGGCTCCGGGCCCGAAAAAGGCGTGGTTTTTCTTTTTACGGAAGAAAAAAGAAACGGCCCTGATGCCTTCCATTATTTCTTCTGTCTTTTTCTCCATAGATTAATACCTCGAATTATTTTATTGCCTAATAGTTAGGCAAACTAAATATATCTTACGGAAGTGGAAATGTCAAGGAAAATTTAAAAGTTAAAATTCAAAACCAAGAATTACAACTATTAATCCTCCAAATCAAAAGCAATTTTGTTTTTGCATAAATAATTGCCTTTAATTTGAGTGTTTTAAATTGTAATTTTTGGTTTTGAATTTTAACTTTTTATTTATTCCAGATATTCAATAAACTCGTCGCTTGATGCGGTCCTCATGAAATGTTCCCTTGCAAAATCGGATATCATGCGGTCCGACGACACTATCAGGTATTCCTTCGCCTTGCCCGTCCTTTTTGTTATCATCTCCATTATATAATCGTCGGCTATCTCCCCCCGGGCCGAATAGCACACTTTTATCCCGTATTTCACCTCTTTGCCCCTGTGGTCGGAAGGGTTGTTCCTGCCGTCGAAAACCACGGTCATGTCGTTTGGGTTCACCGAGAGGAACTCAGCCAGGGTTTCGAGCATGGAATCGCGCTTTTTTTCAAGCGAGCCGGTAAGCTCCATCCGATACATCAGGTTGTAACCGTCGATTATTATTTTCATATTGCTCCAAGTTCATCCCTCGCCCTAACCCTCTCCCGCAGGGGGAGAGGGAATTTTATTCTATTTTTAATTGGTTTTTACCTTCTCCCTTGATGGGAGAAGGTAAGGTTGAGGGTGATAAAGTTATTCAAATTATTTTAAATAAATGGTTTTTATCTTAATATGGCCAGTTTTGAAATGTAATGGCGGGTTTCATTTCCCCTTTTGGCCTCGACCCTGTAGAAATATATTCCGGACGCAAGTTTGGCGTTGCTGTTGTTGGTCCCGTCCCAGGTGAACTTGTTGGTCCCTTTCTGTGTGTCGGTCTGCGGGGCCACAAGCTTGGTTTTTAATTCATCATACGTCATTGTTTTTACAAGCTCGCCGGACAAAGTGAAGAACTTTACGGTAACCTCGGCCTGTACGGTAAGGCCGAAAACTATGGTGGTCGAATCGGTCGACCCGCCGCCGAACGGGTTCGGATAATTCATTATCGGCGTAAGCTGAAGCTCGGGAACGCTGGCAGTAAGATTGACGGTGTTTGAATTCATTGTTGCCTGTCCAGAAGTCACGGTCCCGTACGCGGTGTTGGGCATGACCTGGCCGTTGCTTACATTATTGCTCAAAACCCCCGTGAATATAAGGTCTCCCGAACCGCCCACGGGAACATCCGCAATAACCCAGGAAATAACGCCTGTGGCCGCGCTGTAATTGCCGCCTGCGGGTGAAACCGGGGTGATGTTATCAAGCTGGGCAGGGACGGTGTCCCAGACGTCAAGGTTTGTAAGGTCGATGAGCCCGGTATTGAAATAACTCACAGTATAAGTGACCGTATCGCCGATGTTTGCGGTCGACGGCACGACGGCCTTTGTAAGGTTGAACTGGGGTATTATCGGCGACGGCGTTTCCGTCAGCGTCGAGGTGAGAGTCGGGGTAAGGGTGTATGTGAGCGTGGAAGTAAGCGTGGGCGTAAGGGTGTATGTTTCCGTTACCGTATAAGTCGGTGTGAATGTCGCGGTCTCCGGGCATACTGGGACGCTGAGGCTTACGGTGTTTGAATCGACAGTGCCAAAACCGTTGCCGGCGCCAAAGGTTCCCTTGTTAGGCACTGTTCCGCAGTAATTGATTATCCCGTACCATTCGTAGTGATATACCATGCTGCTCAGCTGTGTTGTGAGGTTCCACGAGACCATGCCGCCCGCGTTGATTGGCGCTGAATTGACGGTCACACTCGCCGGGGTTCCGCCCTGGTATGTTATCTGGGTCGGGATGGTGTCGAAAAGGACCGGGTTTGTATGGACGGATTCCGATATTTTCAGGTTGTCAAATTCATCGGGGTTGAACGGGCATCCCTGGAAGCCGACCTGGCCGCATGACGGTATGACACCCGTTGCCGGAGTGTCGGTATAATCTATATACCATACATTTGGGTCGGGCTGGCCTTGCGGCCACACGCTTGCCTGTATCCTGACGTTTCCGTTCCCGGCATCGCTGACAAGTACTTTTACCGTATACCATTGATTAAAATTTATCGGAACGTTATTTACCGCAGTCAAAGGCGTATATGCCGGAATTGATTTCTGCAGGAATAAGAAACCCGGGCTGTTATCCTGTGAAATTCCCACCCCGTATGCAACGCAGTTGTCGGCCACACCGTTGTCCCTGAAAGTTATGGAGCCGTCCCAGTTTGTCGTGCCGTTCTGTATCTGAATGTCGGCCTCTATCAGGCCAAAACAAAAACTTGTCGGAGTATTTCTCAAATAATGCGGATAATGGCTGCTTCCCTGCTGGGGTGAATATATAAAACCTCCGCCGTTGCCGTCGCTGTTCCATGTCCATGTTCCCGGATAACCCGGCCCGCCGTTGCTGACCGCCGTAAATAAAGCCGACTCATTGGTTGCGTCAAATGTGTCGTATGAATTAAAAAACATGCCGCCCGCCTGGAAATCAAAGCCGTAAGTGACGGTGTCGCCTATTACGCCGGTTGTCTCTGACTCTGATTTTGTCAGAGTAAACGCGGCCGGCCCCACAACAACAGGCGCGTCATTGCTTACGCCTCCGGTGGGTATTTCCGTCAGGGTCCAGCTCGCGGTATTATGAATGGTCGATGAAGCCGCTCCCGCTCCGATATTGACAATGAACCATACGCTCCCTGTTTTTTGCGGGCCCGTATTTCCTATGGCCCAGGTAAGGGTTGAGCCCGGTGTGGTCCCGGTACTTGTCCCGCCGACACTCTGGCTGACAAGGGTGCAGTTTGGCGGAACTGTGTCTGTTATTGTAAAATTGGTTGAATTCACAAATGTATAATTAATAGTGTAAAGAACATTTTCTCCCGGAAACTCGGGGGTGTCCTCGGCTATTTTTGTTATTGAAGCCGCAGGCGGCGGCAATGGAATATTTATCGCAATAAATGCCTGTGATGCGGGATACGCGCTGCCCAAATCTACGTAATCTTTTTTTCCTCCAATAATTATATAGTATGTGCCTCCGGACAGGGTATTTGGAATGTGAAAAGTAAACGATCCTGTTTCAGGACACGTTGAAACTCCGTTGCCGTCATTAAGATTGTACCCGCCTGCAACTGTAAGCGCTCCGTCTCCTGTTCCTCCCACGTCTATTCCTGATTCATTGACTTTAAACGTCTGCCCTAACTGCCCTGATATAAATGTGCTTACCGGAGATACCGCCACAATAAAATGACTGTTATTATAGAGGTCTGTTGTCCTGCAATATGTGTAATTTAAAGTCACCAGGTCTCCGGCATTAGGATTCGGCGGCACAAGGCTTGTGATCGTCACATTTGAAACTTCCGCGAAGATATTGGAAGACATTGTTATAAATAAAATCAAAACCGCTGCTATTGCAATTTTTTTCATTTTCATTTTTATCCCTTTTTTATCTTATTTAAATCCGCTGAAACGGTTTCATTAATGGAAACAGTAATATCTTATCTCTATTCCCTAAAAGGTATTATAATAGATTTTTTGTCAGATTTCAAGATATTATTGCACGCGGTATAAATATAGCAGGAAATCCCTTTATAAATTACTTTTCTGCCAAATCCATATAATGATCACTGTTCCGTTGTTTTGCCGCCTGAATAAAACGCAAGCGCCGCCATTGCAAAAAATTTTGCGGACTCCTCCACGGCATAGAGCTCGTTGCCGATGAGGCTCATTGCGGCCCAGCCCGCGAGTATCACCAGCCATGCAAGAGCTTCCATGCTGTGAGCCGCGGTTTTCCTGAAAAGTCTTATCATGACTGCAATGAAAAAAACAATGAACGACAGCAGCCCCGTCACCCCGCAGGCAAGCAGTATGCTTAAGTAAACCGAATGCGGGCTTGTGTTCAACGCTTCCATTCCCTGGTTGATCCCGGGAATGGCGTAAACCGGATTGTTATGTATATTCCTTCCATACGTCGCATATCCGACGCCAAGCAGGCTTTTTCCCGCCTGCTCCCCGGCCATTAAGACCGCGGCCCTCTGAAGGTTTGCCCTTTCGCCGCCGGACATGTCCGAGAACCTGTTTTTTACCCCCTTAACACATCCCATGTTCCATGCCATTATCAGCGCAAAGACCAGCGTCAGTAACAATACTTTTTTCTTTTGCCCGCCGTCCGGGGAATAAATGAACGAAAGAACCGTCATCAGTATGAGCGCGGCCGCCAGAGATACAAGCGCTGCGCGTGAATAGGTAAGCACAAGCGCCTGACAGCCGGCCGCGAAAAGGACCAGGACTGCCACCAGTGCCGGTCCCGTCAGTTTTTTAACTGAACAAACACCGCCGACAAATATCAAGAAAACGAACAAAAACGCCGCAAGCTGGTTGGTGTTGCTCAACAATCCGCTCACGCGCAATATCCCGTCGTAATCCCAGTGCACAAGTCCGTTGCCGTGGCCCACATTCAGTATCATGTCATATGTTCCCGACGGCCTGAATATCCTGAACAATGCATCGAACCTGGCCGCCGCAAAATATTCAAAAAAAGCCGCGGCAATTTCAAGTATTCCGCCCGCGATAATGGCCGCGTAAGCGAACTTTTTTATCTTAGGGTCTTCCCCGAGGGAGTCGTAAACCGCTGCGAATATCACGGTTCCCGCCGCGAAACTTGCCGCCGCCTTCATGTTTTCAACGCGCATTTCAGTGAACAATGCTGAAATTATCCCGAGAAACGCGGTAATGATGACAAAAATTGCGGCGCCCGGCATTGCGATTTTCCAGCCTGAAACCGCCTTCAAGGCGTATATCAGGATGACGGCCATGACGATTATTTTGGTAAGTGAAAAAGAAACAAAACCGGGGACAGAAAACGATACCGGGACAACAAGATAGAACGAAAACGAAACAAACAATGCGGCTATTAAAAAAGCATTGGCCCATGTTATGATTTTTTTCAAATTATCTCCACGTGTTTCTTCCCCATAATAGTCTCATAAGACATTCTATTAATTGCGTTTTTATTATAATCTTTTCAACTCTTCATGTCAAAATATTTGTGGATGTCCAGCGGTCATGGCGCTGTCCCTACAGGGACAAACACAATAATGGCAGGCGGGGATTTTTTTGGCCAATCGGTTATGATACATTTATGTGTCAATCAAGCGGTGTGAAGTCTCCTTTCAACTTTTACCGTGTCATCCTGCAACGACTGAAGCCGCTTGATTGGTCATAAAAAAGTTCCAACTGCCATGCAAAGACAGAGCCGGGCGGACACACGCCTTCGCTGAAGCTTCGGCGTGCATGGCACAGAGCGGCCAACATGGACAAACCAAATAATGGCAGGTGGATCTTTTTTTGACCAATCGTTTATAACCACATTTATGCGTCAATTAAGCGGCGTGAAGCCTCCTTTCCACTTTTTCTGTGTCATCCGGCAATGACTAAAGCCTCTCGATTGGTCATAAAAAGTTCCAACTGCCATACAACAACAGTGCCGGACGGACACACGCCTTCGCTGAAGCTTCGGCGTGCATGGCACAGAGCGGCCAACAGGGACAAACCAAATAATGGCAGGTGAAAAAAATTTTTTTATTGTGGTATAATTATTGAAAATAAAAAATGCTGGTGGATATGAAAAAAATCGGGACGTTTGTATCCTCACTGCGCCTTTCGCGCCACATATATTACAGCGCCGTGTTTTGCGCCGGATATTACCTGGCAATGCGGATATGCGGCGTCGGGTTCTCGGTTTATCCATTCATTTACGGTTTTGTCCTGATTAACATTCTTTTTGCCACAAGCCTGATGCTCAACAATTATTACGACAGGGCCATAGACGACGTCAATAAAAAATGCAACCCCTTGAACGAACCGGGCGCGTCGCGGCCGGAATATCTTTCCACGTTCTTCTTCCTTTCCGCCGCGTCTGTGGCGATCTCCCTTTCCATCTCCTTCCCTGTTTTTTTGACGGCCATGTCCATTCACGCCTCGTCGTGGATCTACTCGTGCCCGCCCCTGAGGATAAAAAGGTTCTTCCCTTTCAACACCCTTTTGATAGCTTTTTCCACCTGCCTGGCCCTGGTCCTCGGCTATTTTGTCCCCGGCGGGATATTTTCCAAGCTGCCGTTCACGGCTATAATAATTTTTACAGGCCTTCTGTTTCTCTCTTTCAACGTCAAGGACGTCAACGACTGCGAGGGCGACAAAAAATATTCGGTGCAGACGCTCATGACCCTGCTCGGGCCGGAAAAAGGAAGGCCGGCGACGGCGGCCCTTGCGTACTCGGCATACCTTCTGGTCCCGCTGCTTTTACGGAACAGTTTCATGCTCGTTCCGTCCATAATAATCGGCGGGGCCACTTTTTATGTCGTCATGCGGAAAGGGAAAGTAAACGAAGCGGTCATATTCCTTCTGATGTTCATATACGCGGCCATATTTCTAAAATTTAAAAGTTAAATTTATAAATGGCTGTGCTATAATATTGAAACTGAGTTGCGAGGTGCCTTTATCTATCCTATCCTTGGTTACATGGGCGACACCGCCATAAGGTCTTACTGGGTCCTCAGCATCATGGGCATAATCGCCGGGTTTGCCGTCCTGTTTTATAATCTAAGAGCCCTGCCTGCCGGCACCCGCAGGCGCGTTCTCCTCTTTGCCGTCCTCATATTCATCCCCTTCATCATTGCCTGCAGGTACGGCTATGTTGCCGAGGAATTAATAAACCATGAAAAGGATGTTTCTTTTTCCCTTTTCGGCGAGGTTTCCCTCTGGTGGGGGCTTGCCGCGGCCGCGCTTTGCGCCTTTCCCATCGCGGCATTGCTGAAAACCGACGTGTGGCGGGCGACCGATATTTTTTCATTTTCCATAGCCGCCGGCGGAGTTTTCGCCAGGCTCGGCTGTTTTTTCAACGGCTGCTGCATCGGGCTTCCGGCGCCGAAAAATTATTTTTTCGCAACTTTTTATTCCCCTTATTCATACGCCTATTCGGTTTTCGGGAATGCGCCCCTTCACCCGGTTCAGCTATACGAATCGTTCGCGTGGCTCGTCATTCTTGTGATGCTTTTTCTGAGAAAAAACAAGTCGGTATACCGTGGTGAATTGATACTGATGACTGCGTTTTGCTATTCCATCGCCCGTTTTATAATAGAGTTTTTCAGGTATCATGAGGTGCATAATTTGATATCTGTCGCACAGATATTTTGCCTGTTGGTTTTCGCAGTTTCATCCTTTTTGTGGATATTCAAAAAATCTGTTCTGAAAAAATACTGATCTTTGAGGCATTTTTGAAACTTTGGTTTCAAAATGAAAATATCAATATTTACTAAAATATTTGACAAAAGTTTTGTTCTTAAGTATACTATTATAAGGAAAAGCTTAAAAAAATAAATGAAAAAAGGGATGCTCCATGGCGATGATCCGTAACAGACGCGGACTAACTTACATCGAAACCATGATATCGACCGTCATAATTACTTTCATGATAGTCGCCTCGGTAAACCTTATGACCGGTATATACAAAAATTCATTAATATCCCAGCAAAAGCAATACTCGCTCTCCCTTTGCTCCCAGCAGCTTGATTACCTTAAGTCAAAAGGCTTTAACAACCTACCGCCTACTCCGGACTCATGCATCCCGGACGCAAATTTTACGAACCTCACCCCTCTTGAGTCGTGCGCCACCGGAACAACCGCGTATGACACATATCATTACGTGACAGTCACGTCCGGCACCACGCAGATGACCTACAAGGTCTATTCATGTGTTGAATGGGCGGAAGAGGACGGCAACGGTAATATAGTTGGAAAACCCGCCTCAAACCTTGTCAC
The DNA here is from genome assembly GCA_964443355.1 of uncultured Spirochaetia bacterium. GTDB lineage: Bacteria > Oederibacteriota > PGYV01 > PGYV01 > Palsa-1178 > Bog-1181. The sequence continues at coordinate 28,894 of CAYUDX010000009.1, read as the reverse complement.
CACAAACCCGGACATCAAACAGCTGACCGTTATCGTAACTTACAACTCAAGCAATATGACAAAAACCAGCAGGCTGACCTCATATTTGTCCGACAAGACCATAAATCTCGCAGGCGCCACTGTGTCGGGTACAATTTACAAGATCAACGCTGCCGGCACGCCTGTCGCGCCCGGGGCGTCATCAGGGGCCGCCGTCCACTTTGTGGGATATTCGGCATATACTGGCGTTGCAAACGGCGCCACCGGAGCCTATACCGTATCAAACGTGCCTCCGGGATCCTATACCTTATATGCCGACGGGTCCGGCCTATCGCTAACCTATTACACGTCGAATCCACTGTCAATAAGTGAAACAGTCACATCGGTCACCGGCGTGAATTTCAGCTGCCCCCAGGTTGACGGCGGCATAATAACCGGGGTCGCATATATAAGCGCCCCGCTTCCCGCAGGTACCCCCAATCCTTCACCAACAGCGACATTTACCGTGACCCCGGCTATAACTATGACAACAATAAACATTTACGGAACAGGAGCCATGACCGGAAAAACCGAGGATTGGTCAAATCCCACAAGCATACACGCAAATGACGGCGTTAATGCGTCCAGGGGTTCGGGTACAGATAAAAGACTTTATACGGAATTTGACAACCCCACCCCGCCGGCAAATACCTGCATCAATGCGGTGAGAGTAAACATTGACGTCGGCACTGATTGCAGCCAGAATTTATATTTCAACTTCACGAACAACAGCGGCTCCACATGGGCCGATAATTCCGGCGGTTGGACTGGGTCTGTCACTACAAATTTTGGGACCATAACGCTGCCAAGCGGCCCTCTTATTATTTTCGGTTTTGTTATTAACCCCTGTTACAACGTCAATATGAATACTTATGCCATAGATATTACGTCTTTATATCCCGGAGGCTGGAACTGGACCAATATTGCCAATCTCGGCGCCGTATTCAGGGTCAGCCCAGGCGATACCGTTTATATGGACGCGGCCTGGCTTTCTGTGGATTATTTCAGCTGTCCCGCCACATTTACGCCAACCAAAACCCCGACAAGCGGCCCGGCCGCCACTTTGACCCCGACACCCACTGCAAACTGCGCCGTCGGAGCCGACGTGGCTTCCCTTGACGGCATTTCCGCCATGGTAACTGTCGGCCCGTCTTCTTCAGGCTGCGGCTTTACCATTTCAAACGTCAACTGCTCGAGCGTAACAGATACGGTTATAAGCTATGTAATAAACCCCCTGGACGGCAAGCTGTATTACGCCTCGGTAACCACCACGGTTGCAATAGGCGTTACTGAATATGTTTATCTATATCTTTCGCCTACTTCCGGAACGACCGGGATCGTAATGGGTTTTGTTAAGGATTCTCTCGGCAATTTTATTTCAGGCGCCGAGGTTGACTTGAGCGACGTTGCCGGCGACTCAGTATCGACATTCGGCGGGGCTTACAGTTTCACATCGGCGGTTCCCGGGACCAATTACACTTTGAAAGCAAGCAAGCCCGGATACACGTCTGCGTCCGAAAACCTGGCATCCGTCGCCGGCGGGGCCATCACGAACGCCGGAACAATCACCCTTACACAGTCCGGCTCGATCTCCGGCACAATTACCGACTCGTTGACCGGCCTTCCCATGGGCGGGATATTCGTTTCCGCGGCCGACAGCGGCGGAAACCATGTCGGCAGCGACGCTTATTCTGATTCGATCACCGGCTATTATCTGATAACCGGGATTCCCGTCGGCTCGGGATACCAGGTATCTTTGACCATAGACACCACTTCATTCAATATAACTTATCCGGTCACCTCAGATAAATCATGGCACAATATCGTCGTGACCGGCGGCGGAACCGCAGTAAACACAAATTTCAAGGTGGCTCCCATCTACATCAATATAAGCGGCAGCGTCCAGATGGACAGCCTGAACCTTTCGCAGGGGGTCAACGTCGTCATCTATCCTTCGTCGGTCACGGTGCACGCAAGCGACTACCATTATGATCTTACAAACGTTTACCAGCAGTATTCCGGACATTCGCGGGTCCTTTACCCGAGCTACGGATTCCTCGGCCAGGGCGACGGCTCTTTCAACATAAAGGTCCCGGTAAACAGCACTTATGACATTTACGCTTATTATTCCTTCATATCCTACACGGGCACGCCGCTGAACATGACGAAGACCGTGGCAAAATATTACAAGATAAAAAGCGGCGTCTCCGTTGGCACCACATCCATAACCGGGCAGACAATATCGGGCGCACTCGGCACCTGGACTGCCTATTAAAATCGCGGCAAGGCGGATAAAATGAATTTATTCGGCGGCAAAGGCAAAAAAGGTTTTACAATGATAGAAGCCATCCTTTCGGTGGCGATGCTGAGCATTTTAAGCGTCGGAATATTCCGCCTGCTTAAAGACGGCAATTACATGTGGCAGATGGGCTCCGCCAGGGTCGCCCTTGAAAGCGAATCCAGGGTCACCATGCTCACAATAAGGAAGCTTATAACCCAGTGCCAGGGGGCCACCATAGCGATATCAAGATATGACACGGGAGAGCCGGCCAATTCTTACCTTGAGGCCATACTCGCCGAGGAAGTTTATATTACCACCACCCAGTCAAAATGCGGCTGCGCCGGGCAGTCGTCGAGCACCACGACCGTTGGAGCGGCCGGCGCACCGGTCCAGATATTCCAGTACGGCTCGCATCTGCTGGCAGTTTACCCGCAGGTGAAGCCCGGCACGGACATGACGGACAATTCACAGGTCACGGCCAACACGTATTACACGACCATAACGATAACCGCGAACCTGGACTCTATAAGTTTTGATTTCGCCGATTCAAAGGACGCCACCGTCATCAATGTCGGCGCGCGTTTCTCCAAATGGATATTCGCGGCCCAGCCGCCGCTGACGGTTTTCACGCAGGAGACCATAGTGGTAAAACGCATGCACGCGGCGGGCTATTATTACAACTAAACAAGGGGAAATTATGCGCATTAAAAAGAAAAGGTCAAAAACAAGGAAAGCCGCGGGAAAAAACAGGGGACAGACGCTTCCGACGGTGCTTATGCTCGCCTCTGTGCTGGCCATCATGAGCGCTTCCCTTATGTTCCTTTTCCAGTATAACCAAAAATTCCTGGTCAAGGGAAACTGCATAATACAGAAACAGGAGCTGGCGTCGCTCGCCCTCGAACAGTGCATTTACAAGCTTGAGCAAAATAACAACTGGTACACATTCGCCCAGACAATGCTGCCATACCAAAATTACAGCTACCAGTTTTCCACAAATCTCGGGTCTTATGAAATTCATATTACGCCAGGCAATCTTTTTTATACGGTAATTTCCGACCCCACAAAACCGAGGCAGGATATTAATGGCAGCCGCACCATAGGCATAAAAGTCATGACAACAATCACCGCATGCGTGGGCGATTTTTACGCCGTGATACAAAAAGTCGGCCTCGGCGGGCCGCTCATATCCAAGGGAATGATAGACACCTGCTACGACACCACCGGCAGCGACGCCGACCCGGCGCAGTTTTTCTGGGGCGATATTTATTCCGCCAACACGACGGACGCCTATTGCAGGATACGCCAGATACAGGTGGCCGGCGGCAATGTCGTCAACGGCCATCAGCCGTGGCTTCCACAGGTATTCGCAATGGGAAGCATTTATACGGCCGTATCTTATAATTCCGGAAGGGCAGGTTCGACTTTTATTTTCGGCCAGACTTACGACGACATGAGCCCGACCGCCCACGCCCATCCTTATTCCTCGCTGGCCGCGGCTCCGGACATTGATTTTGATTATTTCAGGAACTATGCGAAAGCCCGAGGAACATATTACGGACCTGTCGGAAATCCTATTTCATCGGTAACCCAGACCGGCGTCGGGACGATTATGTCAAAAGCAAGCAGCGCCGGAAGTGTCCTTTTTATAGACACGACAGACGGCCTTCCTGTTCGCACATCGCCATGCAACACTTATTGCGGAACTACCTACACATCGGCAAACACGCTTGCATTTTACACAAGCAGCACTCAGCAGTATTTTACATATGGAACAGTAATAGTGATGGGGCCGTTAAGGCTCGTCGGCGACAACCCGAGCGCCGGAGTTACATATTATTACGCGACTTTTACGCCTTCATCACAGAGCAATTATGCAACAGTATATAATATAAACACACCTACAAATTTTTATCTCCCACAATCATCGGACGGCCTGCATTTTACCGCCGGTGCGCCGGGTTATCTTTCGAACGTAAAACACTGCGGGCTTTTATATGTCGACGGCGACCTTACCATAGGCGGGACCCGCAGCGGCGCTTCAACTACAAATTCCAATATCTGCATATACGGCACTGTTTACCTCGGCGAATACGGCAGGTTGTGGCTGGATACCGTGCACGACACTCCTTCGCTTTATGTTTATTACAACAGCGGCGCCAACCTTTTCGGAGTCACCGGCTCAAGCGTCCAGATACTTTCCTTCAGCGAATTTACTTTTTTAATTCCGACGCCGGTCCCGTCATATTTTTAATGCTGTCATGAAAAAAGATACATCGCCTATTTTTTTTAATCTGCTTTTTTTATCCGCGTTTTTCTGGCTTGTGGCCTGTTATCCGGCCATGTATGACTCCTACCAGCTCCCCAAGGCTCTCGGGATCTTTGTCGCCGGTGTATCGACCCTTTTTGCCGTATTCTTCCTGCGCGGGCCTTCCCGGATCCCATACCCCGCCATATTCGCCGGCGCTTTTTACCTTTATTGCTCTGTAAGCCTTCTTTTTTCGCCGAATCACCCTCCGTTCTATTACGGCCTTCTTTTCTTTTCGCCTCTTTTTTTCTTCACATCTTTTTATTCCGATCTTCCTGTCAAAAAAACAGTCCTGTTCGTCAATATGGTGATTGTCGTCCCTCTGGCGCTTGGTTTATACCAGTACATATTCAAGGGCATAACAAGGCCCTATTCCTCTTTTGGGAACCCCATATTTTTCGGGGAATTTATCGCCGCGCTTTTTCCCTTACTGCTGTTTTCGCTGTATTACCCCGGCAGGCTGAGGCTGCTGGCTTCGGTCAACCTTTTTCTCTCAGCCGCGGCCCTTATTATGTGTTCGTCCCGCGGGGTGATCGTCTCGCTTTTCATGGGTATCGCCGCGTTTGCCTGGTATTTTTTCTCGTCCGGCTTTAAGGTGACTTTCAATAAAAAAATTGCATGGGCCGTGTGTGCGGCGATCATTCTTGTATGGCTGATACCCGGATTTCCGCGCGCGGTTAATAATGCAGCCTCGAGGTCGTCCAATGCTTTTTCAACGGGAAGCCCCGAAGTAAAAAACAGGCTGCTTCTTGCGCTTGTTTCCGTGGATATTTTCAGGGATTCGCCGGTTTTCGGCGCCGGCATCGGGGCGATAAGGCGGCTTAACCCGGAAAAACAACCCCGTTTCCTGAACAGTGATAAAAGCCTTACCTATGTCACCACCTCTTATTCCCACAATGATTATCTGCAGCTGGCGGCCGAGACCGGCGGAGCCGGCCTTCTGCTTTTCATGGCTTTCGTCTTTTCCACTGCCGTGTCATTCGGCCGTTTTTCCCCGGCGGCGGACGGGGAAATTTTTCTTTTCGGCTCGGCACTTTTCTCGTCCTTCCTGTTCTTCATCTGCGAATCATTTTTCAATTTTCCGCTGTTTTCATTCCCGTCGTCCGCGCTTTTTTTCGGCGTTTCCGGGTTAATAGCTTCCATGACGCACAAAACCGGTAAGGATGCCGGGCCTGTCCTGCCGGAACCGCTGCGCAGGGCATGCGCCGTGATCTTCATTATCCCCGCGGCCGCCTATATCCTATGCGTAAAACCGGGGGCTTTTGCCTCTGACTTTTACCTTCAGGGAGCCATGAAGGAAGGTCCCCTGGTCGTTGCGGATTATTCCAGGAGCATCTCCCTTGAACCGGATAATTATTACGCCCTGGAATATTGCGCCAATTACTCGGCTTCCTCGGGTTTTACATCGCCGGCTGTGGACTGCTACAATCGCGCGCTGAAATATTTCCCTTATTCGCCGGATATACTTTATGATATAGGCGCGATACGCCTTTATGAAAAAAATTACCGGGACGCCGCGCAATACTTTGAAAACGCGGTAAAATATTATCCGGGTTTTGCCGCGGCGCATCTGGCCCTTTTCAGATCGTATTCTTCCATGGGCCGTGAAAAAGAGGCGCAGGCCCAGCTCGAACTGGCCGTCACCCTTGACCCGAATGTGGCGGGCGGCAAAGACGGGTTTTTCCCCTTAAAGGAGGTTACAAAATGAAAAAATCCGGAGAGCCCGGAAATGACAAGCTGAAGGGCTTTGTTTATTTTGCGGAAAATTACAGCCTTTCAGCGGCGGGTTTTACCCTTCTTTTCCTTTCGATATCATTTGCCAGGAACTTTTTGGAGGGGCTTCTTGAGGCGCCAAGATCCATGATGTCCTCCTCCTTTATCCCGACAACTTTTTCACAGCTGGCCGTGCTGTTCAACCTTGAATGGTTCGCCCTTTTTGCAGCCCTTGCCGCAGTTATCGCGGCGGCTTCAGGGGAAAAAATATTAAAAACGGCGAAAATACTCCTGTTTTTCTACGCCTGGATAATTATAGTCCCCGTCATCGACGTCTTCATTAACTTCCCCGGCGGCTGCAGGATAGAATACCTTTACACGATGAAAGCCTATCTGCGAGCGCTGTCGTTCTTTTTCGTGCCCGGCGCTGATGTTGCCGTATGTCCGGGCATAAGGATCGAGGTCTTCGCGGGATTCATCCTGTGCGGGTCGTATATTTATATAAAAACTCGCTCCCTTATAAGGTCGGCCGCGGGCTCTTTTTGCCTTTATTTCCTTGCCGTATCTTCCATGGCGTTTCCGGTCTTCGTTTTGCTTCCCTTTTTCCCTTTTGACCCCGTCAATTTTGACAGACTTGTATCCATATTTTTCTTCGGCCCGGCGCAGGTAAATGAATTCATTTCCAGGATCTCGATAATGATATTCCTTTTCTCCATGCCTTTGATTTTTGTCCTGTACGCGATGCACAGTGGAAAAAAATGGCTCCCACGGCTGTTTTCCCGGTTCTTTGCCCTTTCGTCTCTTATTTGCGCGGCCGCATTTATCTCAGGATTCACAGGTTCCAGGCTTTCTTCAGGCTCCTCCGTTATCACCGGGCTCTTCGACCCTTTTCTTTTACTGGCCGGATGCCTGCTTTCGCTTTTTATCGCGGCCACAGATAAGATAGCCGCCGACGCCGATGGCCGCCAATTAATGGTCCCGTTCTGTGTTTTTGCCGCAATTGCATGCGCTGCGTTATCCTATAAATTCCTGCTGGTATTCCTGTTCGTCCTTTGCCTCCGCCTGTTTTTTGAGTCCGCCCCATATTCCCTCTCGTCCTTTAATGTAATAAAACCCCTGCGTAAGGCGGTAATGGTATTCCTGATTTACATTTCAGGGGTTTTCATATCTTCCCCGGCTGTTTTTTCGGGTTCAAAAACAACGGCCGCAATCCTGGCCGCGGCTATTATATATTTCAACGGTTTATTTTTTAAGGAAAAACATGCCATGGTCTATAACACCGTCAATTTTACGGCGATTGTAATATTGCTAACGGCCGGATTTATTAGATAGTTTTAACAACCGGATCATGCCGGGAACATGAAAGAACAAATAATGGCAGGCGGAGATTTTTTTTGGCCAATCGGTTATGATACATTTATGTGTCAATCAAGCGGCGTGAAGCTTCATTTCCACTTTTACCGTGTCATCCGGCAACGACCAAGAACTTCTCGATTGGTCAAAAAAAGTTCCGCCTGCCATACAAGGACAAAGCCGGGCCGCCACTTTTGGCGGACATATAAGTCCGTCCTTACAGGGATTGAACAAGTAATAATCCTTCCGTGTAAGTAAAAAAAAAGCCCCGCTTTCGCGGGGCTTTTTTGCTTTTTATATTTAAACGAATATCTTTGCGCATACCATATCCGGGTTGTTTCCCAGCACCCTCTGCACCACGGCGTCCTCTTTGATTATCTTTTTTACCATTTCCCTGCCGGCGTCCGCGCTCCTGTTCGTGTATTTCATGATGGTGTCGCGCACTTCGGTGGGTTCCGACTGCGCCACGTATTGCAGGAGCAGCCTCACGTTGTTCTCTATTGAATATATCGTCGCATACCTTAAAAGTATGTTTATGCGCCTCTTTGACATTTTGGGCGGCGGCCCGAGCCCGTTCAGACAATTAAAGACAAAATCCATGTAATTTATGACCGCGTCGTCGCGCGATGCCGCATCGACCAGCTCGCTTGAAATGACCATGTTCATTTTCTTGTCCTGTCCGGTCCATTTTACCTGGGCCGTCTTTTCTATCTTTCCGGTGTAATCACCCATGAACGTTCCTTCGTTTATCTCGCCGCGGTAATCATAGATCGGATCCTTGGCAAGATACATCCCTATGGCCTTCATTATCTGGAAATCGATGGGCGAAAATGATACTTTTGCACCTTTTTTGCCGGGCTCGCCGGTCACAAAACCCATGATGAAACGGTCCTCGAGAAAATCCACGTAGTTCCTGATGGGCTCTATCAATATCGGCGGGATCATGTAATTGCCGTCCTCGTCTTTCGGGAAGGCGTTTATATGTATCGAACATATTTTCTTGAGCGATTCCATGACGGCGCCCGGCGTGCAGAAATAAGAGTCGTTGGCCCTGGCAAGATCCGGTATCTGAGAATTGAGGAGTATCCTGGCGCCTGAAAAAGGCACCCTGTTGGCCGACTTTTCCGACGCGCTGACAATGAAAGAATTGATTATGGAAATATCCCTTTTTATTATGTCGGAGTGCTCGGATGTGAAAGAATCGACGGCGCTGTTGGCCTCTAGCGTCACGGCGGATGAGGCCTTCGCTATATCAATCTCTTTCTGCTTTATGTCGTCGACTTTTTCCTTTATGGAATCAACGGCCTCGGCGGCGCGGGTGAATGTTTCCGCGTAAAGCTTCGTAAAATCAGCCAGGGCTTTTGCCATCATATCTGAGCGCGCGGCCAGGGCGTCCTTCATTTTTTTGTCGTCTGGCGAAAGTTTCGCGCCCTTTCCCAGGATGTTGAAATAAGTGTTCAAACCGTCGTAATTAAGCTTCAGGGTCTTGAGCTTGATGGCATCGATCTGGAGCATTTTGTCGAGATAGGAACCCAGGGTCCTTGTAAGGTTCGCACCCGCTTTTAAACTGTCATTTTTCTTCCACTCAAGCGAAGCCTTTAATTTTTTCGGGTCCACCTTGTCGTCGGCTTTTTTCGACTTTCTCTTGCCTGATGTGTCTATGAGCTCGATCTTTCCCTCGGCAAGGGCCTTCATTTTATCAGTCACCGAAAAAACCGAGGATAAGAACGGGTTGTTCTCGTCCTTTTTCCAGAAATCCTCGAATAATTTCGCGTATACCGCCGGGTCCATAAGCGTTATCTTGTTTCCGCCTATATCCACGACGTCGGCTATGGCTCCCGTGCAAAGGAACATCTCCTGGAATTTGTTCAAATTGTTCATTCTTTCATTGATCAGGGCCGTTACCAGGGAATTATAGGCGTTGCGCAGCTTGTTTACCTTGACAACGTCCTCTATCTTGTTCCCGTTCTCCGATTTTTCCTTGCCGAAAAATTCAATGGCTCCCAGAACCGCGTCCTTGATAGCCTGGTCAAGCCCCTCAAACACATGATTTATTGCCTCTCCTTCTTTTACCTGCGTCGCGTCCATCTTTTCTCCTTCCCGTTTTTAAAAATACCGGATAAATGCTAAACGGTTTTTATCGCAAGATATTTTTTTTGAATGGATGAAAGGCGGCTTTATTTGCCGGACCTTCTCTTTTCAAGCACTTCATTAATAATATGGGCTATTTTGGGTTTTGAAAGCAATATTTTTTTGAAATCCCTCTTATAAAGCAGGAAAAGGTTTGTCGGCTCCACCACGGTAATGGTGGCGGTCCTGGGAAGGTCGGTTACCAGGGCCATTTCCCCGAAAAAATCCCCTTCTCCAAGCTCCGTGACCTTTTTATTGTTTATTGAGACGTTAACCGCCCCTGATCCTATCAAATAAAATTTATCCCCTATCTCGCCCTGTTTTATTATGACTTCTCCCGGCTTTGCTTTCCTTTTTTTAAGGGCTTTTATCAAAGCATCCAGGTCCATTATGTTCAGCGAATAGAAAAAATCGACTTTCTGAAGGGCGCTTCTTAACATTGAAAAATCATCGGACATTTTCCACCACCTCTTTGCCGTTTTTGCCGGTCAATACAAATATTTTAACCCCGCTGAAACCCTTTGTCAATATATAAAACCGCCCTCGCCGGGCCGTTCCAATCGCGATTTTTCAGCCTATTAATAGTTGATATTTCCATATTAATAGCATAAAATATTCGGAAGAATATGATTCGGGGTGAAATTTGAAAAAAGTCCTGTTTTTTATGTTGATATCCACGCTTGCGGCGTGCTCCATTCAGGCAGGTGCGGAGCTGGTTGGGACTACCAGTTCCAATTTTACAAAGATCCCACCATATGCGCGCGCCGTGGGCATGGGCGAGGCTTTCACCGCAGTTTCGGACGGGACATACGGCCTGTACTATAATCCCGCAGGCATGTCTTCAATTACCGGTTTTGAAGCGCAATTCACCCACATTAACTGGTTCCAGGGCATAAATTACGAACACCTTGACTTTGTCTCCCCGGTTCCCGGATCCGATTCCGGCAAGCTGGGCTTGTCCCTGGCATGGTTCCAGATAGACCAGCTTACCCGTACCGATGCGCTTCAATCCTATGACCCCGGCTATCTCGAAACTTTTGATTTTTCCCAGTTCTCCAATAAATTTTCGCCGTTCGACTATGAAATCACCGCGGGGTATGCCCTGGATTTCAGGGAAAACTTCTCCGCCGGCGCGACGGTCCAGCTTACTTCACAGAACATTGACACCTCACACGGCTATAATATTACCACCGACATAGGGCTGCTCTATAAGACAATATACAGCGGCAATTATCTGCGCCTCGGGGCCGACGTCACAAACCTTGGGTCCGCGCTGAAAATGCAGGACATAGCTTTCGACCCTCCGCACATTATCAATGTCGGCCTTTCGGATGAAATGAAAATGTGGACGGGCACGCTTTTGATAGCCGCACAGGCCGTAATTAATCCTGATTACGACCCGCTTTATTCAATAGGTTTTGAATACTGGCTCTATGATATGTTCGCCCTGCGTCTGGGCTACATGACCGGCGCTTTCGACCAGCCCACTTTCGGCCTGGGCTTCCGCAAATCCGGTTTTGAACTGGACTATGCTTTTGTAAACTATGAAGACCTCGGGCCGACGCACAGGGTCTCCCTGGTATACGGCTGGGGAACTCCTCCCGCCAGATTAAAAGTATCGCCAGCGGTATTTTCACCCAACAACGACAAGTTCCTTGATAATGCATACTTTTTCCCCATAATAAAATCTCCCGAAAAATTAAGGTCCATAAAACTGAATGTTTTTGACCCGACGGGCGCCGCGCTTGCAAAGCTTCCCGTGGCCGATAAGCTGGCGAAATCCATAATCTGGGACGGCAAGGTCAACGGCAAGGTCCTTCCCGACGGGGTTTACCAGGCGTCAATAACCTGCGAATACGACAACGGAACCTCGGAATCAAACAGGGTGAACGTGGAAATAGACAACACCCCGCCCACAATGACCGTGGATGCGGACCCAAAACTTCTTAAACCCGGCCAGAAAGATTCCCTGATAATTCCCGCGACTTTCTCTTTTTTCGCGCAGGACAGGAACAAGGTCTCCGCATGGCAGTTCATCATCTGGGATTACAACCGGAAAATATTTTTCACGGCCGCCGGCAAGAACGATCCTCCGCTCACCTATATATGGGACGGCAAGGGTCTGAACAACCAGTATGTGCAGACGGGGGAAGTTTATTATTACTCCCTTATGACCACGGATTCCGTCGGCAATAAAGCCATGACAAAACCCGAGCCCATTGTAATCCTTTTGAGGGAAATAAAGCTCACCTTCTCGTCGGACGCGCTTTTCGACCTCGGACAGGCCAATGTAAAAATATCGGCTTATTCTGTGCTGAAAACAATGAAGGACGTCATAGATAAGAACCCTGAATCGGACATACTCGTCGCCGGCTACACCGACAACATTCAACCGCACGGGATAAAATACAAGGACAACAAGGAATTATCAAAGGCGCGCGCCGATGCCGTGAAGTTTTTCATGGTAAACCTGCTTGGCTACGATGAAAACAGGATACGCACCGAAGGTTACGGGGAACTTTCGCCTATAGCGGACAACACGACCGAAGAGGGCCGTCAGAAGAACCGCAGGGTTGAGCTTACGATAAAATCGACGATATATAAATAAGACTTTTAAATTTAAAAGTTAAAACTCAAAACCAAAAAGTACAACTTTAAAAGTAGTCAATTGAAGCAAGACAAAATGTTTTGTCCTTAATTATAAACTTAATAACTTGTAATTATTGGTTTTGAATTTTAACTTTTTAATTTTCTGCTTTATCCCTCATATACCCGCTAAAATATGATTCGTATTTTCCGCTGTAACGGTTCCAGTCGCTCAATGCTGCTATGTAATCATAATAGGAGTTGGCCTCGCCGGACAGGGCGTTTGCTGCGTCGTTTATTGACTGGTTCATTTCCCTGACATTGAAAGACCCTGCGTTGAACGCGCCCTTCACCATTTCCAGCCTCTTTAAAAACGCCTCCGACGCTTCCTTTCTCATTTCATATGCGCTCATGGCCTGCTGCAATTTCCTCCAGGCGTCCCTTATGCGGCGCCTGAAACCGTTCCCGATGATCCTGTAATTCATCAGGTCGCTTTCATACCTTGCTTCCTGGTACTTCTCGTCAAAAACAGCTCCGCTGTTCGGTATGTCGAAAGAGAAATTCAGCCCGGCTGAATAATATTTTTCCCGCCCCTGCGATATTATTTTTATGGAATCTGTCAGGTTGTTCCCGAACCCGTTCAATTGCATGGAGGCGTTCAGGTCGAGCTGGGGAAAAACGGACCATCCGGCCTGATCCATCCATAGCCTGGTGTTTTCATACCGTATCTTTGCGCGCGCGACCTGCGGCTGAACCTCGATCAGCGTGTTTTCCAGCTCCGCGGTGAGGGTTACCGGTATATACGCCTCTTCTGTCATGGATGAGGTGTCTATGGTCAGGGAATCCCAGTCCCGGCCGTCATAACCGGCGTAGTTCAAAAAATCCTCGCATGCGCTTTTTATATTATTTTCGAACCCCGCCTGCTGCGCCTGCCTGGAAAGCAGAAACGCTTTTGCCTCGAGTTGTTCTCCGGCGCTAAGCCCGCGTTTTGCCGCCGCAAGAGTATTTCGCGCGCATTCGATCGCCATGGTGTTCTGCGCCAGGAATTGCTGCTGCCTGTATATCTGCACAAAATATTTTTTCAGCGTCCCGGTCGATCCGGTGACGGCGTCCCTGAGGCTTTCTTTCGACATTTGCACGGCGTATTCGTCGCTTTTTATGGAATTATCCGCCGGCATCCCCAGAAGCCCGCGTAAAAGCGGCTGGTAAATATTTATGCCCACTGAATCGTTTAAAGTTGCACCCTGCGCGGGATCGTAATTGCTGGAGTTCATATTAAGAAAAATATTTCCCCCCGTCGGCAGCGCCTCGGATAAACTCGAATTAAAATTGGAATTATCGCCGGTTATGATATTATCGTCGTATCCGGCGCCGTAACCGTAACCCGCATTAAGCTTTACGTCGTACCTGTTGCCCGTTTCCCTGGAAAGGGCCGCCTTGTTCATATTAAAATCCAGAAGGCTGCGTTTTATAGCAGGACTGTTTTGAAGCATGTTGGCTTCCGCGTCGTCAAAGGTCACCTGCCCGCAGAAGGCAAAAGAAACAAACATCAATAATACTGCCGCCAGTACCGGTCTTTTCATTATTACCCCCGTATTGCCGCCGCAATGTAAATACGCATCTTATCGCCGCGGCCCGCCAAATATTTTTTTTAGGTCGTCAAGGAACTTTTTCGGCTCCTGTTTTATCATCCGCCTGTAATTGTTAAATTCCCTGCTCTTCCCGTTGGAATTATCAAAAGATTCCCTTATCCTGCCGACAATTTTCGCGATATTTTTTTTCCTGTCCTCGAACTTATACTCGTCCGAAATGGGCACATCCCCGAAAAATCCGGCGCTGCCTCTTTTGTTCGTCAGGACGTAACAAAAGAGCATCGCCGCTTCGCGCGGTATCCTGTCCTTACCGGGATGGCTTCCAAAATCGATATAAACCTTTACCGCTTTCAGCGTTTCTATCATCTGTTTTCTTGTCAAATTTATCAGCGGGACAAATTCAATGCCCGGCGCCGCTTCCATTATTTTTTTTGTAAAAAAAACGCCTTTCAAGGGATTATAGGCCACCGCATTGCGTTTTTTTGAGATGTCCGTTTTTATCCTCAAAAAATCCTCGTTAAGATAATCGGAAAGATAAAACAACTTCTGCGGGTCCATGCCGCCGTCTATCAGGAATTTTTTTGCATAAAATGACTGAACAAAATGAAAATCAGCCTGTTTTAGCGTTGCTTTATTCTTCAGATTCCCTCCTGCCATGTCCGCGCGCGCCTGGGATTGGGCGACGCTGGATATGTCAAATAAACGCTTTTTTGCGGCCATAAAATATAGCTTGTTTATGAGCCTTCCAAAAAAAAGCGCGATATTACCGGGGTCCGAATTGTAAAAGTTATCAACGCTCAACCACCAGATTATTTTTCTTATCCTATCATACCTGCGGAACAGCGATAATCCTTTCTCGATTTCCGGAACGATAAGGATGTTGTTAGCGTCGTCTTCTATTTCGTTTACGCGGCGGGTCCCGTACTTTTTATATGAATCATGCACGGGATCGGGGTGATTTTCCGGGAAATAGAACATTGCGGCATCTATATGAAGGCGCCTTTTCAGGTTGTGCGCAAGCTGATGAAGCAATTCAGGGCCGCCGGTGGCGAAAGCCGCCGGGCACGCTATGTATATTTTACTGTTCCTATTAATTCTTATCATTTATGACCTTTCTATCCTTAGGCATTGGGATTGAATTTGTCCAGGACGTTTTTGATCCCGGTATCAATATCATAATATTTGCACTCAGCCAGTCTGCCGATAAATTTTACATTGTCAAGTTTTCCGACTTCATTTACATATTTTCCCACTATTTCAAGATTCTCCGGAGTCTGGACGGGATATGCCTCGAATCCGTTGTCCCAGGAAGCGTATTCCTTCGCAGTCACGGTATTCCTGTTTTTAATGAACAGGAACTTGTTAAATTCGGTTATCCTCGTAAAATCGTTGTCATTGGGATAATTTATAACACTGTTCTCCTGGTACGAAGACATTTCTTTTTTTTCAAATTCCAGCCGTATCTTACGGTACTTTATCCTGCCATATTTATAATCAAAGTAATAATCCAGCGGTCCGGTGTAATACATCTTTTCGAATCCTATGTTTTGTATTGCCGTTTTATAATCCGTTGCCAATAATTTTTCTATCGCCGGATTTTTGAGCATGTTGTTGAACATTTCAGTGAACCCTTTTTCAGGTATTCCCTGCCATTTGCTCTGGAAATACCTGTCATCCCTTGAAATGTATACCGGAACCCTTGCCGTGACCGACGGGTCCATTTCATCGGGTTTCAGATCCCACTGCTTGACCGTATAATTTAAAAAAATATTCTTATAAACGTAATCTGCCAGTTCCCTCACCAGCGGCTCGCGGTGGTCTTTTAATTCAAGAATGGGGACTTTTTTTCCCGGGCCTAATTCCTTCAGCAGGATGCCGTTTATTATTGCGGCCTTGTCTTTGTCAAAGGCAAGTTCCACGGAATTCATATTGAACGGTATGTTTATCAGCCTGTTGTTTATGCTGCACAAGACCCTGTGCGAATATTCGTTGAACCGTGAAAAATTATTGAGATAATGCCAGACGTCCCCGTGGTCGGTGTGGAATATATGCGGACCGAACAGCTGTATATAATTCCCCTCTTCGTCAAAATAATCGTGGCAATTCCCGCCTATTGTATCCCTTTTTTCTATTATAAGAGCTTCTTCCCCCGAGGCGGCCAGCCTTTCGGCGATGGTAATGCCGGTAATTCCGGCCCCCACGATTATATTCCGGTATTTTTTCATGCCCTATTTTTCACGGGATAAATAATTTTCCAGGCTCAAACCGTTCATCACGCAAATTTTCTCCTTTTTTTGGTCTCACTGCCAGGATTATAACAGTTTTTTGCCGTGGCGTCGCTAAATTTCAGAGCCCAGCCTGGAAAAATAATACAGGAACGACAAAGTTATGAACATTTCCGTTATCAGCCACGAAACAGCCGAACCTATCCCCTTATACATGGGCACAAGCGCGATTGTCAGTACCAGGCTTATTATGCCTCCCGACAGTATAACCCTTGAAAATTTTTTCTGCTCTCCAAAATTCATCAATCCAAGGATGCCGAATACATTGCTCAGGCCTATTATAAACGGCAGGAACGCAAGTATCCGCAATATCATGACCGACCTGCCGTATTCGGGCCCCAGCACTAATGTCACGATCGGGTCCGCAAAAACGAACAAAGCCGCCGACAATAAAAATGTTCCGGAACCGATTACCAGTAATAATTTTTTCAGGAAAGCCATTGCCATGCTCTTTGATTCCGATACCAGCCTGCTTATGTGTGGATAGACGGCCTGCGAAACGGGCCCCAGTATGCCCTGCACCGCCTTGACTATTTTTTCGGCAGCGGAATAATATCCAACGACCGTATTATTCGCGAATAGCCCCAGGATGAATGTGTTTGAAACCGTATAAACGCTTATGGCTATCGTCGAAACAAAAATATACCATCCATCCCTGAATTGCCCGGCTATCTGCGTCGCGGTGGGTATTATAAGTTTTATCCTGAATATTTTTACCGCAAGGTAAAATCCGATTATCCCGGATACCAAAAACCCGGATGAATTAATCAGCGGCGAATAAACATAATCCTGCTGTTTTTTTATGAATATGAAAACGGGAATAACGAAAAGGGCCTTTATTATAACGTTTATGATCGTTATGTATTTCATTTTTTCCATTCCCTGAAATATCCACACCGGAAAAAGGGTGTTCCCGAGCACGATTATGAAGGACAGCATAAATACCTGGTAATCCGCCCTGAATCTCGGGATAAAAAAGACAAGGGCCGTGAATAAGGCCGTCGAGAATACCAATAAAATAAGTTTTACCGCGTAAACGGAACAGAATATCTCGGAAACTTTCCCCGGGTTGTCCCTGTTGACCGAAATGTCTTTCGTGGCCGAAAGGTTGAAGCCATAGTCCGTTATGATCGTAAAATAGATCACAAATGACTGTGCGAACGCGACAAGCCCGAATTTGTCCGGCCCCATCACCCTTACAAGATAAGGAAGTGTGATCAGCGGCAGGATATATCCCGCGGCCTGAAGGACGGAAAGGGATATGAAGTTTTCGAACAACAATTTGTGTTTTTTTACCGTGTTCCCGATTTTTTTTATCATTGTATGCCGCTATTTTCAGGCAAAACGATCTGTCCGTTTTTTCATTTATTTTCTCGCCCTTGCCAGGACCTTTTTTCCCTGCCTTGGCGTCAGCTGCCTGGTCAACTGGCTTATTTTCTCCGCCGTTTCAGGGCTTATGAAATGTTCCATGCCGCATGTCTCGAGCCTGGCTTTTTCATCGTCTATCTTAAGGACCCCGGTCAAAAAATCATACAGGGCTTTGTTCTTTTGTTCTATTATCTGCGCGGTCGAGGTTCCGCGCTCCGTCAATGTTATGAAGCCGTAACGCTCATGTTTGATAAATTCGTTCTTCTGGAGCAATGATACGGCCGCCACGACGCTTGCCTTTTTTACGTTCAGCAGCCTGCCTATCTCGGAAACCCGTGCCACTTTGTTGCGTTTCTCCAGCGTAAATATTGTTTTTATATAATCTTCCATTGCGGCTGAAAGATTTTTTTCTTCCACAACACACCACCCTTTTATGTTACATAAATCTAACATTATTAATTTTAATACTTAAAGGGTTTTTGTCAACAGGAATAAATCCGCCGCGGAAAAATTAATATTTTTTTTTCTTGACTTTTTTTATCTGGATGTTTTTTCGAGGAGCGTCAGGCTCACTCCGCTGAAATTTCTCTCGGAAACTTCCCTGAAATGTTTTTTTAACCATGTAATGTTTCCAACCGTATCCACGCCGCCGGAAACCAGCCACAACCTTGAATATTTTTGCGCCTCGGTCTCCGCTTCGTTGTCCGCCAGGATGTTGGCGTCATAACCGGCATACACGCGTGTCCCGGTCTTTTCGCTTAAAAATCCCTTGATCCCGCGCCACATTTCCCTTACCATCCTGTTGCCCTTGAATTCAGGGACGGCCGAGAGAAGCCTGTCCGGTATTTTTTTTCCGTTTAAATTCGTGTTATAAAATTGAAATGGCACGTATATGGACGGGTCTGCGTTGAATACGACGTCATTGTCCCTGTATTGCGATGATACCGCTGAATATATTTTCCTCACATCGGCCGCGTCCGCGGGCTGATAAAAATAAACAAATGCGGCCCAGGCGTAAAAGATCACGGTTATCACGGAAAAAAGCACGGTGCCGTCCCTGGACAAATGCGAGGCGCCGACCGCAATTAATATCAGCAAAAGAACTCCCGACAATACCATTAATTGCGGGCCGTAAGGCTGCTTTCTTACGATCTCCTCGATCCACGGGACGGCCGGCAATATGGCCGCTATAATTGTCATTATATCGGTCATCCTTTTTTCCTTCATATTCCTCAATGTAACTATACCCACAAGCAAAAAAAACGACGCCGCCAGCAGGAAAGGCACGGTGACAAAATTAAATCCCAGGTCCGGGCCAAGCAGCATTTGTTTGTAAAAGATCAACGGCAGCATGGCGAAGTTCTCCCATGGATAAACCCCGGCTGAAACTCCCTTAAGCAGGTAAACAAAAAGAGGCAGGCATGCCAGCGATATGTATATCTGCGACCTTATCCATAGATTTATCCTTATTTCCTCCTTATACCTGAAAAACAGAACAACATTAAGCGCGGCAAGCAGGAGCACCGTGTTAAAATGCGTGTAAATTCCGATAATTGACCAGAATATGAACGGCCCCATGACGAAACTGTTGTATTTGACCGAAAGCATGAAATAATATACTATCATCAGCGAGGTCAGCATAAAAAGCGACGCGCTGCCGCAGGAGCGCGACAGGTAAATAAGGAACGGGTTTAAAGCGAAAAGCGAGACGGCCAGTATCGATACCCTTTCGGAATAAAAACTGCGCGTCATTTTCTGCACAACAAATATCGCCGCGGACCCGAAGACCGCCGGCAAAAACCTGAGGGAAAACTCCGAGACCCCGAAAACCGAGGTCGCTATCCAGGTCATCATATCAAATAGCGGCGGCTGTGGATTGACGGCAAGCGAAGTGAAAAACGCCTCCAGGAAACCTTTGCCGGTTACCATTCCCGCAAATGAAGCCTCCTGTGGGGATACAGGTTTAAGGCCGGGTAAAACAAACCTCAAAATTATCCCGGAAAATACCGCCAGGTACATTATTGCCGTCCCTGTGTTACTTATTCTTATTGGCTGCTGTTGATTCATATATTTTTAATGTCTCCTGGGCCGTTGTTTTCCATGAAAATTCCGCCGCCCTTTTTATCCCTTTTTCAACGAGTATTTTCCTTTTGGCTTCGCTTTTCTCGACCTCGACAAGACCCCGGACTATATCCTCAACCGAAAACGGGTCGATAAGCATGGCGGCATCCCCTGCCACTTCCGAAAGTGAAGTGTTGTTCGATGTCACCACCGGCAGACCGCAAGAAAAAGCCTCAAGCACCTGCAACCCGAACCCTTCCCATATGGAAGGGAACAAAAAAATAAATGCCGTGTTATAAAGCAGTATCATGTCCTCTTCCGGAGCGTATTCTGTGATTATAATATATTTCTCAAGGTTAAGCTCTTTTATTTTTTCCGCTATGTTGGTAGTCGCCATCTCTTTTTTGCCGATGGAAGTTATCACAAGCTGATATTTGAATTCCGTCATGTTGTTGAATATGTTGAAAGCCTCAAGCGCGCGTATCGTGTTCTTTCTTGTGTCGGAAGCCGCGCTTAAAAGTATGAAAGGCTTCATTATTGAATATTTCCGTTTTATAGCATCAAGTTTTTTTTCTTCGTTTATGGCCGTGTATTTTTTGTCCGCGGCTTCGTAAATTACAGACACCTTGTCCTCCTTAACGCCGGTATGTTTTATTATGTCGCTTTTGGAGTAATCTGAAACTGTGATCACGGCGTCGGCTATCCTGGCCGACAGCGGTATCGACACCTTGTTGTAAATATCTATCGCCTTTTGTTTAAGGGTCGGCTTTGCAACGGCTTTTTTCAGCGGCCTCACATACATTGTGTCGTGTATGGTGACGATCTTTTTCCCGTGATAAAAAGGATTGATGAAAGGAAGAGTGTTGTCCGTTCCGTGCAGGACGTCTATCCTGTCTAGGGCGGCCTGCGCCGGAAGCAGGAACTGTTCGTATATGTAGGCGCTGTCGGTATTAAGCCTGATCAGCCTCGCGTTCTTAGCGGCTATATATTCATTGAGGCTTGAGCGCCTGTCCAGGTAAATAAAGTACTCGTTGTCCCTGTCTATGACAAGCAGGTTCTTTACTAGATTCTCGATATAGCGCCCGACCCCGCGTTTAAAAATTATCCTGGCGTCTATTCCTATTCGCATTATATTTTTCCCGCCTTCTCGCCTTTCCGCGCCACGGCTATGAACCCGCCGCCCTTGCCCGGCAGCAGAAGGGACATTAATGCGTCGGAAATATCCAGAAGCCAGAACACAAATTTTTCAGGAAGGCTCCCGACAATATCCTCCAGGACCCTTGGCATTTTTATATAATTCAACGAATAGATTTTTTCTGTCTTAAAACCGGCTTTTTTAAAAAGCTCCTCCACTTCGGCCGGGGAAAAATTGTAGAGATGGTCTTTGTGCTCCATCTCAAGTTTTTTCGCGTAACCCCTGAAGATAAGCTTGTAAAAAGCGTTCTTGTTGGTAAGAGTCACTATTATTATTCCGCCTTCCTTCAGCGCCCTGTACGCGTTGCTTATGACCTTTTCCGGCTCAAAGGTGTGGTCGAGCACTTCCTTAATAAGGCACACGCCGTATTTATTCTCTTCTGCAAGCTCCTCGCCTGTTCCCCTTTTTAAAATGAAATTTTCGGCTTTCACATCGTCCTTTAGCATACGGTGCGACGGTTCGATGCCTGTGTAATCCCTTACCACATCCTTGACCACATGGTAAAAATCCCCCCTGCCGGCCCCTATATCAAGCAGGTCCGGATACTCCGTGCTGCCCACGACCTCGGCGCTTATTATTTCGGATACTTTTTTATTAAGGCGCCGCCATTTTTTTTTCATGAGAGCGCTTGCGGTTTTGGCCAGAAAATCCGTATCATCCCACTGCAACTGGGTTTCTTCCCAGGCCTTATGCTTGTCCTGTCCGGTCTCAGCCATGTTTTTCTCCCTTGCGCATTTCAATTTTTCCGTCAGGTATGGATTTTAACAAAAAACATTGATTATTAAAAGGTATTTATATCCGCCCATAAAATAAAAGACCCCGGTTTCCCGGGGCCTTTTATTTTACAATTAAAACATCAGTTCCAGTGTTTGTCCTGCCTGTGGTCGTTCTTGTCGTTATTATCGTTCTTGTGGTCGCGCCACTGGTGAAAGTCGCGGCCGTATGTCTTTACCCTTTCGACCCTGATGTCGTTGTGTATCGCGATGAACGGTTTTCCGGACTCGCGGAGCCTGATTATTTCCTCGGGCCTGTACCCGTAATGCTCCGACATGAACCTTAGGTTCACAAAATTTATGATATCCGCGTCCATGAGCTTTATCCTGTTCCACCTGCTCTTGTGCCTTATATCGAAATAACCGTATGTTCTCCCGTAAATCCCGCCGTTTACAGGCCCCTCAACTGGAACATAGAATACTTCCGGGCTCAAGCTCAGCCTTCCTGCGATGGCCATCCATGACAGATGTTTCCGGATCCTCCATGCAATTATCTTTTCCGGAGAAACCCCGGCCTTTTGAGCCATGAAAAACACCACCGGCAGTTCCTCGTCCGGGATGCCGTTGTTCCTGATGGCCGTGATCTGGGTCACGGGAACATTGTTGTACTCGCTCAATCCCAGATAAAAATTCTGAACTCCCTCGCTTCCAACGGTAAAACCCGCCTGAATTTCAGCAAAAACCGACTGAAAAAAAGCCGCAAACAAAATTACCGCCGCAAAAACAATAATGCCCTTGTTTTTCACAGTTGCCTCCTCCGGCTCAAAGCCGAATGTATTCAATTGCCTTGCATTTTTTTAGACGTATTTGATACTGTTATAGTTTACATCCAACGATCCGAATAAACAATATAAAATTGGACCGTGACCTCTGAATTTCCGTCATAAAATCTGTAGAATACGGCATTAAACATTGTTATACTTATCAATATAAAAGCCGGGTACAAAGGTTGAAATTTTCATATTAATTTAATATAAAGGAAAACGGAAAAATGCGGAAAAATTTTCATGTTTATTGGGAAAATGAAGCCATCCCCTTATTGCTGGTCATAATTATTTCATCCATTATTTTTTTTATGATATGTCCGCAGATCATTGATCCCGGATATACCGGCTGGCTTTTGATGGGCGGCGACAATACCCAGCATTATATCGGATGGGAATTTTACAGCCATGACTCATGGCATTTTCCATTGACCGTGACAAAGGATATTTTTTACGGCAGCGGCTCCTCCATCATATATACCGACTCACTCCCGTTGCTGGCCATGCCGTTCAAAATTTTCTCGGGGTTTCTTCCGGCCAATTTTCAATATTTTGGCCTGTGGTACGCCATGTCTGTCGTTCTTATGGGCATTCTGGGGTATAGGCTCCTTAGAAAATTCAATATGCCAAGGTTTAATGCAGTTCTATCGAGCATGTTTTTTACCATGAGCCCAACGGTACTTTTCAGGATGGGCGGTCATGATTCCCTGGCGGGACAGTGGATAATTTTGCTGGCTTTATGCGCCTATTTTTCCACCTTAAGCCACAAAAAAAGGACCCTGGCATGGGCCGGGATATTTGTAACGGCAATTAGCATACACGTTTACTTTGCGGCAATGATATTGTTCATATGGGCCGCCGACATTATAAAACTGCGGTTTTTGAACAGGGTCTGGTCGTGGAAGCGCGTTGTCTCACATGTTGTCATCGTATCGGCCGTGGTTGCTGCATACTCTTATATAATAGGAATGTTCTATGCCGACCCGGTCTCGGGCGGATACGGCCACTACAGCGCGAACCTGGACACTTTTTTTAATCCCCTTGATACTTCCGGGTTCCTGAATGCCCTGCCGGTGGGGACCAACGGGCAGTATGAGGGATACGGCTATCTGGGACTGGGAATGATAGTCATCCTGCTCCTGGTAATATCGCTTTCCCTGCAGGAACGCTGGCCGCGGCTCAAGGCGTTATGGGAAAAATACTGGCCACTTATTATTGCATTGTCCCTGTGCTTCCTGTTCGCATTGAGCAATCACATATATATCGGCCGCTGGACCCTCTTGAGTTACAGGCCGGGATTTTTGGAAAGGATATTCAACACCTTCAGGTCCGGCGGAAGGTTCATCTGGCCTGTTTTTTATTGCTTTTATATCGCCGTCATAATTGCGCTTTCAAAAAAAGTCCCGGAAAAGGCCGTCACGGTCATATTGCTTGCAGCGCTCGGGATACAGGCAATGGATCTTTCCCCTCTGATTAAATCCAGGCATGAAGCGTTCGTGGATAAAAAATACACTGGCCGGTTAAAAAGCGCCGCCTGGGCGGGCTTTATATCTCAATACAAATACATTGAAATACATGACCTGTCCTGGCCGGGAGGTATGGCGGATGTCGCGCATTGGGCGGCGAATCACGGATTGAAAATAAATGATTTTTACTTTGCCCGTAATCCGAGGGATTATTACAGAACGCTTGATGCGCAAAAAAATGACATCGAATCCGGACGTTTTAAACGGGACACTCTTTATATAAATCCCGTCACGGGCGGGATCCCGGAATGTTACGATCCAAAAAAAGATTTTCTCGCAAATGTGGACGGCATGACCGTTTACGCGCCTCTATATGCGAAATCCACGGCAAATCCAGGCGCAAAAGGCGTTCCTTCAGGGCATAATTAATGATAAAATCGTTCTAAACAGAGGGAGGTTGCGATGGCTTTTAAATCTGTGAATATAGCGATACTTAATTACAACGGGAGGTCAATCCTGGAGGAGTGCCTTCCTTCGATAATTGATTCGGCGGCGAAATATCCCGCCGACTGCAGGATAACCGTGATCGACAACAGGTCCACCGACGACAGCGCGGCTTTTATACGTTCTAAATATCCCGGTAAGATCGAAATATTTACGGCTTCCGAAAATAAATTTCTTGTTTCATACAATGAATTCATCAAAACCGTCAGGGAAGATATCGTCATCATCCTTAACAACGACATTAAGACAGCCCCGAATTTCATACTGCCGCTGGTCAAATATTTCGACATGCCTGATACATTTTTCGTATCCACAAAAATGATGAATTTTGACGGGTCTGAATATTCAGAAGGCAGGAATAAGATCGTGCACAAACTTGCATTTGTCTCGGCCGGGCCGCACTACAGGGGCCATGAGAACGATATTGAAAAACCGTCCTTCAACCTTTACACCGGTAACGGTGCCTTCAGGGTCTCCGTATTTAACGAACTTGGAGGCTTTGACGACATTTACCTGCCGGGGTATATGGAGGATGTCGACCTTTGCTACAGGGGTTGGAAGGCCGGATATAAGGGTTATTACGAACCGTCAAGCGTTGTTTACCATAAGGGCAGCTATTCTTTTGACAGGGATTTTGCCATGGACCGCAAATTAATGATCTCCTACAGGAACAGTTTTTTATTCGCCTGGAAACTTTTTGACTTCCGCTATCTTGCGGCAAATGTGCTGCTCGTCCCTTTTACACTTCTGGCATTTCTGGCCACCGGCAGATTCCTTCATATAGCCGGTTTTTTCAGGGCCGTTGCCGCATCAGTAAAAATAAACAGGGGATCCGTCATAAGGAAGCTCTCCGACGAGGAAATATCGGACATCTGCAACAAATAGCCACAAAAAATATCTGTGCAAAAAAATTCCTGCGCTATGTTATCTCCAGTCCTTCGATTTCCAGCTCAACTATTTCAAGCGGCCTTGTTGTCGTCATGAACTGGATCTCCTTTATAAGCGTAAGAGCCTCTTTTATGCCGACCACGCTCCCCCATCCCGGCTGTTGTGACATGGAGGCAAAAGGTACATCAATCTTCCGCGAAACGCCGGTTGCCGTAAAATCGAAACCAAACTGGTTGTCGGAGTCCTTGTTGATAAATGAAGGATGTGTCGATACTATTTTTACCCTGAAAGGTTTCCCGCTGCCTTTGCATATAAACTTCAGGCCGTTATTCTTCCCCAGGTCAAAAGATGCCCTCACGTTTGAGGGGCTCAAATAATATCCCATGCCGACGAAGGAATACTCATATTTTGAAGTGACCCTGCCTTTGATGGCCGCTTTTTCAAGAAAATTTGTCTTAAGTTCCACTGCTGAATCGCCTCCGGCGGGCACGTCGTCATAGCAGTACCAGAAACCTTTATGCATTTTAATTACTCCTTTTAGAAATTAAAATATTCTGTAAATCACCAGGGCAAGAAACGGCATGCGGGGCTTTTTTAAAGCCCGTTTGTCCAGCAAAAACTACTGTGTAAATCAAACAAGGGTAAAACCATCATGCAGCGACCAAAACTTCCCGATTGTAGAAAAAATTTACGCCTGACATATAAGAGCAATAGTCGGGCGGCCACATGGGGCCGCCCCTACAAGAACCACGCACGACTTAAGCAAGCTTTTCATCTCCTGCTTCGCTTTTGGTCCTGTATTTTATCAGCTTCTGCTTCTGTTTTCCTTCCATAATATCCAGCGCGGTCCTTGCCACAAAATCAACGGGAACGTCCAGGCATTCCATTTTTTTATCGCATTTTAACAGGCCGCACGGGCTGCAGCGCACGTGGCGGTCTATTATGAACGACCTGTCGCCGTAAGCGCCCCACTCCTGGTACCTGGCCGACCCGGAGAATATGGTTAGAGACTTTACCCCGAATGCCGAAGCTATATGCACGCCCGCAGAGTCGTTGCCTATCACAAGGGAGGAATTTTTTATCAATGCTTTCATTTCCTTGATGGTGAGCATGCCGGCGAGATTCACAATGTGCCTGCCCCTTATGTCCATGATGCCGGCGTCGCTTTTCGACCCTATGACCATTATCTTTATCCCCCTCGATAAATATTCGCCCAGCGCGTTGTATCTTTCTATTCCCCAGTCCTTTGAGGGATGGCCGGAGACCGGGTGCAACACTATGTATTTGCTTATCTTCCCCTTGCCGATAAGGTCCCTGATGTTGTTCTCGGATACAGCGTCGGATTTTAACTGCGGCCTGGACGGATATTTTTCGCCTGTTATTTCGCGTAGAAGCAGCATGTTCTTTTCCGTCACATGGGAGGCCATCGGCGGATATTTCACCACATGATTTATGTAAAAACCCATGGAACCGGTGTCGTAGCCGTAACGTTCCTTGGCGCCTGACAGGGATGTAATGAGCGATGTGAGCCTGTCCTGCCAGCGCATTCCTATTACCATGTCATACCTGCCATTGCGTATCATGGATAAAAGCGACAGAGCCGAACTCCATCTTGTATAAAAATGTTTCCTGTCGTATTTAAGCCATTGCGCGTCAAAAACTTTAACCTCGTCAAAACAACCGAGACCGTCTAGCATCTGTGCTCCGGCCGGAGATAGATATGCGGTGATTCGCGCGTCCCTGAAATGTTTGCGCAGGCCCAAAAAAAACGGGGACGCAAGAACCGCGTCCCCTATGCCGTCAGTTTTGATAACTGCGATGTTTAAGGTTTTTTCCATTGATCCCCTTTAGTCGAGGAACCCTTTCAGGTTCTTCGCCCTTGCCGGATGCCTTAATTTCCTTAGCGCCTTGGCCTCTATCTGCCTGACGCGTTCCCTTGTCACCTTGAATATTTTACCGACTTCCTCGAGCGTGTGGGGCACGCCGTCCCCGATGCCGAAACGCAGCCTTAATACCTCTGCTTCCCTCTCTTTCAAAGTATGGAGCACTTTTTCTATCTGCTCTTTCAAAAGTACGTTGACGGCCGCGGATGCCGGCGAAACCGCGTCCTTATCCTCTATAAAATCCCCGAGATGCGAGTCTTTTTCCTCGCCGATGGGCGTTTCGAGCGAGATTGGATGCTGCGAAATTTTCAGCACCGAGCGAACCTTGTCCGCGGACATTGCCATCTTCTTGGCTATTTCCTCGGGCTTGGGCTCCCTGCCGAATTGCTGGACGAATATCCTCGCCACTTTGTTGAGCTTGTTGATGGTCTCGATCATATGTACCGGTATCCTTATGGTCCTCGCCTGGTCGGCTATGGCCCTGGTTATTGCCTGCCTTATCCACCACGTGGCGTAAGTCGAAAATTTATAGCCCCTTTTATATTCGAACCTTTCGACGGCCCTCATCAATCCTATGTTGCCTTCCTGTATGAGGTCCAGGAACGAAAGCCCCTTGTTGATATATTTTTTTGCGATGGAAACCACGAGCCTTAAGTTTGCCACCACAAGTTCCTTCCTGGTTTTCCTGGCCTCGAACATATTTTTTCTTATCATGTGCGCCAGGCCCTTCAGGTCCTCGTAATTCATGCCTATCTCTATCTCTTCCCTGTGTATGAGGGTGCATATCTCGTTTATCTTTTCAACCGAGGCTTTTAACTCCTCTTTTTTTATCTTGCGCTTTTTCATTACGGCCTTGAGCTCGCGCCTGTTCTTTACCAGCTGTTTTATCTCGTCGCCCTTCATCATAAAGCGCTTTTCGATGGCCAGCAGTTCCTTTTCATCCTTGTTTATCTTGGCCACCATGTTGATTATCTTCTTGGCGATAAGGTTTATCTGCTCGTTGTTGAGCTTGAGCATGTGCAGATAGTCGCGTTTTTTCTTCCTGTGCCTGTCCAGCACTTTCAGATATGCTTCCTTCGCTTTGGGTTTTATCGATTTCTTTGCCAGGCGCACCCGCGCTTTTTCCATCTCTTTCTCGGATTTTTCGGCGGAACGCATGTACCTGTCAAATCGCACTTTAAGCCTCTCCTCGACCGACGGCGGTATGTCCCCCTCGAGCTTTGTCTTGATTATGTCGATTATCCTGACCGTCCCGCTTTTCAAATCGTCATTGAGCTTTTCCAGTTCGTCAAACCCGACTTTGGTGTCGAATATTGAATTTTTCATGTTTATCTCGGCGGTTTCGATCTTTTTCGCTATCCTGACCTCGTCCTCCCTGCGCTCCAAAAGCGGCACCTTGCCCATTTCATGAAGGTACATCTGAACGGGATCGGAAGAGAAACCCTCGGCGTCAAGGAAATCCACCTCTTCCGAGGCTTTTTCCGCATTCTTTCCGGAAAGTATCTTGTCTATCTTGCCCTCTTCACGGATCTCGATGTCCATTTCATCCATGATATTCAGCATGTCGTCGATGTCCTCCACCGACGTAAAATCCTGGGGAAGGGAATCGTTAAGTTCCTCGTATGTTAAAAACCCCTTTTCCTTGCCTTTTTTAATGAGCTCCTGTACTTCAGGAAGGCTCTTAAGATTCTTGCTCAATATCGCCACCTCTTTGCTTTAATATTTTCTG
>CAYUDX010000008.1:41912-118657 GCA_964443355.1 uncultured Spirochaetia bacterium | reverse complement strand
GTCAGGCTACCATCTATTCTAACACATGTGTCCAGTCCCTGGGGTGCAGTCCACTCTCCGCGGCGACCGGATCCATCGCCCACGGCCTCACCCCGTAACCCCTCGGGCTGTCAGCCGAAACCGCCCTGGCAATGTCGCAGTCCTCGCAATAAACCCCGCCCATCCCGTTCAACGCATTGTTTGTGGCGCACCACACAGACGTCGCGGCCCCCTGCTCGATGGTCTTAAAAAAAACAGGAGGCTTGAGGGTGAATATGGAGACCACTTTCATCATCAGGTTCAGCAGGGGCATCAGATTATATTTGTTGACCATTTTCAACACCCAGGCCTTCGGGTTTTTCGCAACGTTAGCGGAGGTTTCCACGCCCGCGGTGAATCTCCCTATGTCCGTGGTCGGGATGAGCCCAGGGTGCACTGAAAAGGCGCGGATACCGCGGCTTTTTCCCAGCCTGTCAAGCTGCACGGCAAAGAGTGCATTGGCGGTTTTCGACTGGGAATATCCTTTCCACGGGTCGTATTCCTTTTTTTCAAAGTTCCAGTCGTCGAAATCTACGCCGCCGAGGCGCTGCGCCCTCGATGAAACCTCGACTACCCTGGCGGAACCGGCTTTTATAAGGGCGGGGACGAGCCTTGCTGTGAGCTGGAAATGGCCCAGGTGGTTCGTTGAGAACTGCGCCTCGTAGCCGCGGCTGTCGCGGGTCAGCGGGCACGCCATTATTCCGGCGGTGTTCACGAGAATATGAAGCGGCCTGCCTGAAGCCAGAAAGCGCTCGGCAAAAGCGTCGATGGAAGCAGGGTCCATAAGGTCGAGCATTTCAAGCTCCACCCTCGGGATGCCGTTGATGGCGGCGCGCGCCTTTTCCGGCGTGCGTGCCGGGACAATGACGGTGGCGCCGGCCCCGGAGAGGGCGCGCGTTGTTTCAAGGCCGATGCCGGAATATCCGCCGGTCACTATTGCTGTTTTTCCCTTGAGGTCTATACCTTTAAGCGCCTGTGTTGCGGTTGTCTTTGCGTCGAACCCGGAATATATGGGAGCCTGCGGAGTGGGCTTGCCGTTATCCATGGATTTCCCTCCTTATATGATATATTATTCCGTCCAGTGCAAATATTACATGTAAAAAAAGAAAAAGCAAATTAAATCCCGGGAGCGGCCTAAAAACACCTGTATTTTTGTAAAATTGTTGGTATAATTCATGATGCACGCTGCTGATAATCCCAAAAAACATCCTGTTTAAGGAGGCTTACAATGAAGCTAAAACACATAATTCTGCCGGTGATACTGACGGTTGTAATTTCAGTGATCATCGGCTGTATGCAAAAGGAGGAGAAAATGAAGAAAGAGACCGTGGGGACCGATGCGGGTTTTGTCGCAAAACCCGGCAAAGTAAAAATTTTCGACTATAAATCAGGCAAGGTGACCGAGGTCGACAAGGTAATCCAGAGCGAGGAAGAATACAAAAAAATGCTGCCCCCCGACGTCTGCTTCATAGTAAGGGACAAGGGGACAGAGGCCCCGTTTACAGGCAAACTTCTCAACAACCACAAAAAAGGTATCTACAAATGCGTCGTCTGCGGTACCGATCTTTTTTCGTCGGACACCAAATTCGAGTCCGGAACCGGCTGGCCCAGCTTTTTTGCGCCGGTCTCGCCGCTTAATATCATAGAAATCACGGACACAAGCGCGGGCATGGTCAGGACCGAGATAGAGTGCGCAAGGTGCGGCTCGCACCTGGGGCACGTTTTCAACGACGGGCCGCAGCCGACGGGCCTGCGTTACTGCATGAATTCCGCGGCGCTAAAGTTCGAGGAGATAAATAAATAGGAGGCTCTCATGAAAAGGGAAATCATCAAGACGATAGGGATGCACTGCAACGGCTGTGAAATTAGCGCGCAGGAACTTGTCGGGGAGCTTCCGGGCATAAAAAAGGTGAAGGCGGATTATAAAACGGAAGAGGTCTTTGTCGAGTTCGACGAGAACAGGACGAACGTTGCCGATATCAGGAAAAAGATAGTTGAGGCGGGATTCATACCGGAATAGGAGACTGTTTGTGAAACGATCGTTCAAGGTCAAGGGAATGCACTGTGAGAGCTGCGTTCTTCTCATAGAAAGGACGTTAAGGAAAAAAACAGGGGTTTCCGGGGCCGTTGTGAACCTTACCACCGAGACCGCCACCGTATCATACGACCCTGTCGTAATAAAGGATGCGGATATTGTAAAAGCCATAGAGAGCAGGGGATACAAGGTCGTAAAGGACTGGAAATACAGCAGGGAAAAAGAGGCGCAAAAGATAGGGCTTAAGTTCTTTGCCGCAGCCTGCCTTGCGATACCCGTCGTCATCCTTTCCATGTTCATCGCGCCGGACTCTTTTCCCTTCCAGAAATATATAGTTTTTTGCCTTGCCACGGTCATCCAGTTCGCCCTTGGATGGGAATTTTACAGGAATACTCTCGTCTCACTCAAGAGCCTCGACACGGGCATGGACACCCTTGTCGCGCTGGGGACTTCCGCGGCGTACCTGTATTCCATTTTCCTGTTGTCAAAGGGGCACGACGGCCATACCTATTTTGAGACGTCGTCGGTGCTCATAACCGTAATCCTTCTTGGAAGGTTCCTTGAGGCGCTCTCCAGGCTCAACGCCTCGGACGCCATAAAAAAGCTGATGGAGCTTGCGCCGAAAAAAGCCGTGGTCATAAGGGACGGGATGGAGACGGAAATAATAACCAATGAAATAATCCCGGGCGACATTGTCGTCATAAGGCCGGGCGGAGCCATCCCCGTGGACGGCATATTGACCGAAGGCGACTCCTCCGTCGATGAATCCATGATAACCGGGGAGGCAACTCCAGTCGAAAAGATACCGGGTGACCGCGTAATAAGCGGCACCATAAATATCGGCGGCGCGTTCAGGTTCAGGGCCGAAAACACGGGCGATGCCACAACCCTGGCGAAAATCATAAGGCTCATAGAGGAAACGCAGGGTTCGAAGGCCCCGGTACAGAGGCTCGCGGACAGGATAGCCTCCGTTTTCGTGCCCGCGGTGCTTTGCATTGCCGTCTTAACACTCGTGGCGTGGCTGCCGGCAACCCACAACTGGGCAGCCGGATTGAACGCGGCCATCGCGGTTCTGGTCATTGCGTGCCCGTGCGCGCTCGGACTTGCCACGCCCGCGGCCATCATGGTGGGCTCTGGTGTCGGCGCGAAGAACGGAATACTCATCAAGAACGCGGCGGCCCTCGAGGAGTTGGGCAGGGCGAAATTTTTTGTCTTCGACAAGACCGGCACCATAACCGAAGGCGAGCCGGAGGTTACCGACATCTTAAGCGTCACAGGCGACGAGGAGGGTTTGCTTTCCGCGGCTTACAGCCTTGAAAATAATTCCAGCCACCCGCTCGCGGGCGCAATAGTGAAAAAGGCGAAGGAGCGCGGATTTCAAATTGCGGAAAACAGCGGCTTCGAATCAACCGCGGGAATGGGCGTCAAAGCATTTATAAAAGGCGAGCCTTATATTATAGGAAGCGTCAAATGGGCCCGCGGCGCCGGTGTTGACACAAAAATACTCGACCGTGAGATCGATGGGTTTGAATCGCAGGGAAAGACAGTGATGGCTGTGGCAAAAAATGGCGCGCTATTCGGCGTGATAGCCGCCTCTGATACGGTCAGGGAAAGCGCATCGCTTGCCGTGGAGGCGCTTAAAGGAAAAGGCGCGGGAGTATCGATGCTCACCGGCGACAACATGCGAGCGGCGCGGTTCCTGGCGGAACAGGCGGACATTGACGACGTCGTGGCCTCTCTTTTGCCCGGCGAAAAGCTTGAGGCTATAAATAGCATCAGGAAAAAAGGGGTGACCGTCATGGTGGGAGACGGCATCAATGACGCGCCGTCGCTTGCGGCCGCGGACGTCGGCATTGCGCTTTCCACCGGCTCCGACATAGCAATGGACGCCGGGGACATAGTGCTTATGAAAAACGACCTCATGCTTGTGGTGAAGGCATTCAACCTTAGCCGCAATACCCTGGCAAAGATAAAACAGAATTTGTTCTGGGCCTTCCTTTATAATATAATAGGAATACCGTTGGCGGCATTCGGGTTGCTGAACCCGATGATAGCGGGCACGGCCATGGCGCTGAGCTCTGTAAGCGTGGTGGCCAATTCGCTGCTGCTTAGGAACAAAAAATTGTAGGGGCGGACTTATACCATGTCCGCCGAAGCTTTAGCGAAGGTGGATGGCGGCCCGGTCCTGGTTTTGGCCGTTAAAGCATGGCAGTTGTGTCTTTTTTTTCAGCCTTGTATCAAGCTTTATGCCGTGCAGAGTGACATGGAAAATGTGTAATTTATGCTTCACGCCCCTTAATTGACATATAAAAGTGTCGGGATGGCAGGCCGAAAAAAACGACCCAACTGCCATTACATCAAAGTTTTTGCAGCGTTCTGTTCTTGTGGGGGCCGCCCCAAGCCATGTCCGCCGAAGCTTTAGCGAAGGCGGATGGCGGCCCGGTATTAGCTCTTTTAAAAAAAAGGATTTTTGTTATAATAATAGAGCGTATAAGGCGCACAAAAATGGAGGGAAAATGAAGTATCTGATCATCGGCAACGGCGTGGCCGGAATTGCGGCGGCCGAGGCCATACGTAAGAAGGACCAATCCGGCGACATTATCATATTGAACAGCGAAAGATACTACCATTATTCAAGGCCGCGCGTCATAGAGTTCCTCTCCGGCAGGACGGCCCTTGAAAACATCACAATAAAAAATTCGGAATTTTACGAACAGAACAGGATACGCCTGGTGTTGCTCGTAAACGTTACAGCCATCGACGTTTCCAAAAAGAGGGTTTACCTCGAAGGCGGGATAGACGAGGCATACGACAAATTAATAATCGCGGCCGGCGCCTATTCTTTTCTTCCTCCGGTGGAAGGCTCGGATAACGAAGGCGTATTCACCTTGAGGACAATTGACGACGCCAAGGCCGTCATGGATTACGCTAAGGGCAAAAAAGAGGCCATTGTGGTCGGCG
The DNA here is from genome assembly GCA_964443355.1 of uncultured Spirochaetia bacterium. Classification (GTDB taxonomy): domain Bacteria; phylum Oederibacteriota; class PGYV01; order PGYV01; family Palsa-1178; genus Bog-1181. Next base: position 113,643 of record CAYUDX010000008.1, on the reverse strand, counting down.
GCGGGCTGCTTGGCATCGAGGCCGCGGTATCGCTGACAGCTCTGGGGCTCAAGACGACCATAGTTGAAGTTTTCGACAGGCTGCTTCCAAGGCAGCTCGACGCGGAGAGCGCGGCAATACTGCAAGGGCTGCTAGAGGAAAAGGGGCTTTCTTTTCTACTGCCCAGGCAGACCGGGAAAATATCCAGGGAGGCCGGCGGGAAATTAAAATTATCCTTCGGTGATAAAGGCGGAGCCTCAGCGGACCTGGCCCTTTTTTCCGCGGGCATAAGGTGCAATCTGAAAATAGCCGCAGGTTCAGGCATAGAAACAGCGAAGGGCATCAGGGTCAACGACCTTCTTGAGACAAGCGCGCCGGACGTTTACGCCGCCGGCGACATAGCAGAGCACAACGGGACTGTATACGGGCTGTGGCCGGCCTCAAGGGAGCAGGGCGCGGTTGCCGGGGAGAACGCGGCCGGCGGGAGGGTCGAATACAAAGGTTCGGTGATATCCACGCGGCTCAAGGTGGCGGGCATTGAGCTGGCTTCCCTGGGCTCCATAGAATCCGGGGAAGGGATTGAAAACGTGTCGAAAAAATCCCCGGGCGGCATAAAAAAATTATTCCTTAGGGATAAAAAGGTCGTCGGGGCCATATTGCTCGGCGATGTCTCAAAATACCAGGCAATCCAGGAGCTGATAAAAACAGGCGGAACAACAGGCGACCCGGCGTCATTGATTTGAGCGCGCGGGGGTTTTCAAATACAGGGGAAAGAGCGGTGTTGAGGGATGCCGTACAATATTTTGTTGGTGGACGACGACGCTGACTTCCGCGAGGAATTCAGCGCGGCTTTCGGCAATTACGCCATCGTCCAGGCGGATAGCGGCGAGGCGGCTCTCGGTATACTTGAAAAACCCAACGAGATAGACCTGATAATAATGGACGTCATGATGCCGGGATTAAAGGGGACCGAGGCCCTGGCCCGTATAAAGGAAAAAAACCCCGAACTTTCCATAATAATCCTGACAGGCCATTCATCCAAGGACATCGCCGTGGAGGCGCTCAAGGCGAAAGCCGACGATTACATTGAAAAACCCGTCGATATCCCGGAAACCCAGGAAATAATCAGCAGGCTCCTCCTGGAAAAACGCGTAAAAAACCACGGAGATCCCTGCGATCCCGACGGAAAAATAGCCAGGACGCTGGAGTTCATCCGCCGCAACTGCGACAAAAAGATCACCCTTGAAGACGTGTCGGCCCTGGTGAATTTGAGCCCGAAATATTTTTCCAGGATATTTGAGAAGAACACGGGAAAAACCTTCATGGAATTCAAGGCTGCGGAAAAAATAAAATATTCGGAAAAACTCCTCAGGGAGGGTTTCAACATAAACCAGACCGCCGACGGGACGGGGTATGAGAACGTCGAGTCTTTCATCAGGGCGTTCAAAAAGGTAAAACACATGACGCCTTCTTCTTTTAAAAAATCACTTGAAAAAAAACATGGTGGGAAGAGTGTCCGAAAAAACAGGAAGAAAAAGGGAAACAGGCGCTGACCCGAAAGAGAACCTTGCGAGGCGCCGCCGCGAGATAAACAGCCTGTTGCGGAGGGAAATACAGGAACGCAGGAAAGCGGAAAAAAAGATATCCCTGTCCAACCTCATGCTCAAACTCCTCGGCATTGCGGCGGATATGGATGAATACCTCGGCGCGGCAGTTTTCGTCATGGGCTCCATTTCCGGGTGCGACAATGTCGGCATAAGGCTCGCCGGATCCGCGCGCGGTGATTTTTTTTCAGCCAGGCTGGGGTTTGAAACCGCTTGTATGGAGGGGCTGCAAAGGGCGTGCGCCGTTAACGACCGCGGCGGGATAAGGCTCAGGGATTTTTTCAGGAAAAGGTCCAAAAGCGCGGGGGGGCTAAAATACGGCTCTTTTTTTACCGGAAATATCGGGGCGCATTTGAAAAACACCGCATCCCGCGGGGCCGCTGATTTTATACTGGGGTTTTTTAAGAGGCGCTTTTTGACGTGCGGGCTGGCGCCGGTGCTGTACAGGGGCGGAATAACCGCCTGCATCGTGCTGGCCGACGAAAAAAATGACATGCTGGACATGCACAAGATGAAGCTCATCGAATGGATATCGCCCCTGATCGGCGAGGGCATAGAAAAATTTTTAAGGGAGACCCAGGCAAGGCAGGGCAGGGAGCTTCTTGAAAAAATATTTTTGACGTCGAACCGCGGCATAGCGTATATGGACACGAACTTCAACTATTTGAGGGTGAATGAAATGTACGCCAGGGCCGCCGGATGCACGCCGGAAAATCTGGCCGGCAGGAACCATTTCGAGGTATTTACGGATACGGCCGACATTAAAATGTTCAGGGCGGTGGTCGCCCTTGGCAAGACGTGTTTTATCTACGGCAAGCCTTATGAATTTCCCGGCGAACCCGGCGGGCGGACCTGCTACCGGGACTTGACCATAGAACCTGTGAAAAAATCTTCCGGAGAGGTCGAGGGGATAATCCTCACAATGATTGACGTGACAGGCAGGAAACAGACCGAGAATAGGCTGATGGAGGCGCAAAAAGAGCTCCTGAAGCACAAAAGGCTCTCGGATATCGGGACGCTGGCCGCGGCCGTCGCCCATGAGCTCAGGAACCCGCTGTCCGTAATCAACGCCGCAGTTTATAATATAAAGAAAAAAAGCTGCGATCCGGCGATCGCCCGTCACGTGGAGAACATTGAAAAAAAAGTTGCGGAATCGGGCGGGATAATCGACAACATGCTCACATATTCGACGATAAGGCTCCCGCAGTACTCGGAATTCAGGTTAAAGGGCCTCCTGGACGAATGCGCGGCCGACGCAAAAAAAAGGTTCCGCGGCATAAGTGTAAAATTAATCAAGAGGCTCGGCGGCATAAAGAACAGCCGGATAGAAGCGGATCCCCTGCAGCTAAGGGAGGTCTTTGTAAACATCCTTAACAACGCTTTCCAGGCCGTCGGGGGGAAGAACGCGGTGATATCGCTTTCCGCCGCGGAAAATAACGGCAACCTGGAAGTGGAGATAAAAGACAACGGCACGGGCATCGAAGAGGCCGACCTTGAAAGGATATTCACCCCGTTTTTTACAAGCAAGGCAAAAGGAGCGGGGCTGGGGCTTCCGGTCTGCAGGGAGATAGCGGCGCTTCACAACGGAAAGATCCTTGTAAAAAGCGGAAAGAACAAAGGGGCGGCGTTCACGGTCATATTGCCCGCTAAAAAACAGGGTAATGTAACCGCCAATTAAAAAAGTCGGAAAAAAGTGGAATCAAGCTGTTACTTTTTATCCTCCTTTGGATAATAATTGGCATGGAATTAAGGAGGAGAACCCATGGGAACCGATATATGCGGGATAAAACTGCTGAAAGGCAGGAACCTGTTGTTCCTTGAGGAACATGCCGAAAAGCCGGCGGACCATGTGATACTCGGAGGCACGGGCGGTGAAGGGTGTGAATTTTTTTTCGGGCCTTTTCCCGGGCGCAATGAGCGCGGGCCAAAAGGACTGGAAAATGAAAATATTACGGAGCGCAGCGGTATTTGAAGGGCCGCAAATATTTGTGTGGAGGGAAAAACATGGGAGCAACAAGGATCGAAGAATGCTTGATGGAAGACTGCGACTATAATACCGGGAAGAAATGCACGGCTCTTGCGATAAATGTGGGCGGGCCGCACCAGATGTGCGACACTTTCATCGGCGACGGATCAAAAGGCGGGACAGGCGCCACGAACGCTCTTGTGGGGGCGTGCAGGGTGAAGAACTGTTCAATGAACAAGGACCTTATGTGCATGGCCGTCACGATCAGGGTGTCACGGCATGAAGACCATCCAGACTGCCTGACATTCCGCGGCAGGGCGTAAGGAAAATCCCGTGGCCGGAAAAAAAATTACGGCGTTTGTTTTTGCGCTGCTTTTTTGCCTGGTATTTTGCTCCTGCGGAGGCGATGTTGTACTGAAAAGCGAAGTGCCGCCGCAGATGCCCAAGGCCCAGGAGGAAAATCCGGCCGACCCTTATGTAGAGGAGGCGGTCAACGATTACATGGATTCGCAGGGGCCATATGAAGAAACTTACGTTTCGGACGACCGTTTTATTGAACACGCCTGGATGGGGTTTGACGAGCTATTGACCAGCGAACTGAATACTTTTACCGAGGAATTGATAAACAGCCTTCCGTAGAAACAAAAATCGGTTGACAGCGCAAGGCAAACGGTATAATATTGTAATCATTACAAAGTTGTATGAATTACAAAATTGTAAAGCGCCGGCGGCGGGATCAAAACCGCAAAAATTTTTGTTTTTATGGGAGATAAAATGGAAGGAAAAATCACGCCCGGGGAAGCGGGATCGCGCCTCAAAGCCAGCGGGATAAAACCCTCGGTGATAAGGATAAGGGTGCTGCAGTATCTTCTTGAGAACAGGATACATCCGGCCGCGGACACCATTTACCGGGCGCTTATCAGGGAGATACCGACACTTTCAAAAACGTCGATATATAACACTCTCAGGACGCTGGCCTCCAGGGGCATGATACTGGAGATAATGACCCCGGCGGGCGAGGTAAGGTTCGACGGATATCCGGCGCGCCACGCCCATTTTATGTGCCTTTACTGCGGCGAAATAAGGGACGTGGGAATATTGTGCGGCCCGTGTAAAACCCGGGACCTGAAAGGCGCGGAGATCATGGAAGAGGCCATTTATTTCAAGGGGAGCTGCGCGAATTGCAAGGACGGAAAAAAAACAAAGGGCAGGAAGATGAGCATGACTAAATATGGAGGGGATGAAAATGCCGGGAAATAAGTTGGCTGAAAATGTTTTTTATGTCGGGGCTAAACACTGGGACAGGAAGTTCTTTGACGAACTTATACCCCTGCCGGACGGCACGACCTATAATTCATATGTGGTTAAGGGAAGCGCAAAAACAGCGCTCATAGACACGGTAGACCCCGCTGTCAGGGAACAGCTTTTTGACAACCTGAAAAAAACAGGGGTGACGAAGCTGGACTATATAGTGGTAAACCACGCCGAGCAGGACCATTCGGGGAGCCTGCCTTTTGTGATCAGGGCTTTTCCCGGGGTAAAGGTGGTAACCAACGAAAAGTGCGCCGCCATGCTCAAGGAATTCATGCTGGCCGAAGACGGATGCCTGCAGATAATAAAGGACGGCGACACGCTTGAACTGGGCGGGAAAACACTCGAATTCTGCCTGACGCCGTGGGTGCACTGGCCCGAGACGATGTGCACTTTTTTAAGGGAGGACGCGGTACTTTTTTCCTGCGATTTTTTCGGGTCGCACGTGGCGGCGGCCGACCTTTTTGCGGCAGGCCATTTTTACAAGCAGGCCAAAAGGTATTACGCCGAGATAATGTCCCCCTTCAGGAACAACGTCAGGACGAACCTGGCAAAACTGGAGAAATTCAGGATATCGGCAATAGCGCCGTCGCACGGCTACATACATCTGAAACCCGCTGCCATTTTGGAGGCCTACAAAGAATGGTCGTCCGAGGAAGTAAAGAACGAGGCTGTCGTTGCCTATATTTCAATGCATGAATCCACCAAGAAAATGGCGGAATATTTAAGGGAAGCGCTCATAGACCGCGGCATAGACGTCCATTTCTTCAACCTCCAGGGGGCCGACATCGGCGAGATAGCGATACAGCTGGTGGACGCCGCGACATTTGTAATAGGCGCCCCGACCGTGCTTGCCGGCTTGCATCCCGTGGCTATGAACGCGGTGTATATCGCCAACGCGCTCAGGCCCAAGACGAAGTTCGTATCGCTGATATCTTCCTTCAGCTGGGGAGACAAGGCGACTGATGCCGTAAAGGCGGCGCTCACAAATTTCAAGGCCGAGCTCCTCGCGCCGGTAGTCGCAAAAGGTTATCCGAAGGAAATCGACCTTAAGGGGCTCGACAGGCTGGCTGACGACGTGGCGCAGCGCCACAGGGCTGCGGGAATTTTAAAGTAATTTTTTACGAAGGCTTCTTCCGGAGCCCGAATGAGGCCCGGTATTGAATATAAAATGCGGAGGTAAAAAAATGGCTGTAAAGATGGGGATCTACAAATGCGAGAAATGCGGCAATGTGGTGGAAGTGCTTGTCGAAGGCGGCAGCCCGCTTGTCTGCTGCGGAGTGGAAATGAAGCTGCTGGACGAGAAAAACAAGGAAGGGGCCGGGGAAAAACACCTTCCTGTAATAGAGGAAAAGGACGGCGGGATACTGGTAAAAGTGGGGGCGGTGCCGCATCCCATGGAGGCCGACCATTGGATACAGTTCATAGAGGTATTAAGGAAGGACGGCAAGGTAGGCAGGAGGGATTTAAACCCGGGCGACAAGCCCGAGGCGTTCTTCCTGATGACCAGGGGCGACATACTGCACGTAAGGGAACTCTGCAACAAGCACGGATTGTGGTCGATATAAAATCCGGCAATAACGGGGGTGTAATAATGGCTTCAGAAAAACTTTTGGGAATGCTGAACGACGCCATCGCCAGGGAAATGCAGGTAATAATACAGTACATGTGGCAGCACGTGATGTGGAGCGGGGTGAAGGGTTTTGCGGTCAAGGACGCCTTCAAGGAGATAGCCATCCAGGAGATGAAACACTCGGAAATGATAGCGGAGAGGCTCAATTATCTGGGCGGTGTGCCCACCACAAAACCCACGACCATCAATGTGGGCAACGACCTCAAGGCCATGCTCGAGCAGGACAAGCTCGACGAGGAAAAGGCCATCACCATGTACAAGGAAATAATGGACACTGCGCAGGCGGAAAAGGACTACACCACGAGAGAGATATTCGAGCACATATTAAAGGACGAGGAAGAGCATCACGACACTTTCAGCACGCTGCTGGAAGGCGTCTAAAAACTAAAATCGGCACGGAGGACATCATGGCAGCTTTGAAAGGAACTCAGACGGAAAAAAACCTTCTCGCGTCGTTCGCGGGAGAGTCGCAGGCGAGGAACCGCTATACATTCTTCGCGTCGGCGGCGAAAAAAGAGGGTTACGAGCAGATTTCGGCTATATTTACGGAGACCGCGGAAAACGAGAAGGAACACGCGAAAAGGTTCTTTAAGTTCCTTGAAGGCGGGCCTGTTGAAATTACAGCCACATATCCCGCCGGGACAATAGCCTCGACGCTTGAAAATTTAAAGGCAGCCGCGGAGGGCGAGCACGAAGAACACACGGTGCTTTATCCGTCGTTCGCCGAAATAGCCGAGAAAGAGGGTTTTAAAGAAGTTTCATCGGCTTTCAGGGCGATAACAAAAGTCGAGGTTGAGCACGAGAACAGGTACTCAAGGCTGATATCCAACATTGAGAACGGCGAAGTTTTCAAAAGGGCCACAAAGGTAAGATGGAAATGCAGGAACTGCGGATTTGTTTTCGAGGGATTTGAGGCCCCGGAAAAATGCCCCGCATGCCTCCATCCGAAAGCTTATTTCGAGATAAAGGAATCGAACTACTGAAAATACAGCGGGGCCCGGAAAAGAACCGGGCCCCGCAATTAAAACAAAGCGGATTTTAAGCGGGGGAAAAATGGGACCTAAAGGGATAACGATAGTCCTGGCGGGCGAAGCCGGCCAGGGTATACAGTCGATAGAAACCCTACTTGTCGGAGTCCTGAAAAAGGACGGCCTTAACGTTTTTGCCACAAAGGAATACATGTCGCGGGTGCGCGGCGGGGTGAATTCCACCGAGATAAGGATATCCGAAGGGCCGGTCAGGTCGCACAGTGAAATAATAGACATATTAATAGCGTTGGACGACGGGGCCATCGCGCATCTTAAGGACAGGATAAGCGGCGCCACCCTGGTTTTCGGCGATTCCACCAGGGTAAAATATGAAAAACTTATAAACATACCGTTCCAGCGCATAGCCTCCGAGTTCGGCAATCCGATATTTTCAAATACCGTTGCGGTGGGAACAGTGTGCGGCTGCCTGGGCGTCGATGAGGAGCTGCTGTACGCCGAGATAACGGCGAAATTTTCCTCCAAGGGGGCCGATGTGGCGGCAAACAACGTCAAGTCTGCGGCCAGCGGCTACGCCATAGGGCGCGAACTGAAAAACAACGGAATAATAAAAATATCCCTGGAAAAGGACCCTTCGATCGCATCGCAGCTGCTTTTATCGGGAGCAGACGCAATCGCGCTCGGCGCCGTCTCCTGCGGGTGCGACGCATGTTTTGCATACCCCATGACCCCCTCGACGAGCGTATTTACGAACATGGCGCAGTGGGCAAAAACCGCCGGCATCGCGGTGGAGCAGGCCGAGGATGAGATAAGCGCGGTCAACATGGCTTTGGGCGCATGGTATGCCGGCGCAAGGGCCATGGTCTCCACTTCCGGCGGAGGCTTCGCGCTCATGGTGGAAGGGCTCTCGCTTGCCGGCATGTTGGAATCGCCGCTGGTGGTGCACCTGGGCCAGAGGCCCGGGCCGGCGACAGGGCTGCCGACAAGGACGCAGCAGGGGGACCTGAATCTGGCGCTTTACGCGGGACACGGATTTTTCCCCCGCGCCATTTATGCGCCGGGCACTGTAAAGGAAGGGTACGAACTCGGGGCGCTCGCCTTTGAGACTGCCGACAGGTTCCAGGTTCCGGCATTCATATTGTCAGACCAGTATTTTGTGGATTCTTATTACAATGTCCCTTCGGCCGACATCGTCGAAATAAAATATGAAAAGCACGTGGTCAGGACAGCCGGAGATTATAAAAGATACCTAATCACCCCGGACGGGATATCCCCGCGGGGCGTGCCGGGATTCGGCGACGGTTTTGTTTGCGCGGATTCGGACGAGCACGACGAGGAAGGCAGGATAACCGAGGACCTCGACGGCGTGAGAAAGCCGATGGTCGAAAAACGCATGAGAAAGGCGGCTGCGCTTAAGGATGCCGCGCTCGCGCCGGTTATCCACGGGCCGAAGGATCATTCAAGGCTCATAATAAGCTGGGGTTCCAATTACAATACTATAGTGGAGGCCCTTTCAATCATAAACGACGGAAAAACCGCGCTGGCGCATTTTTCGCAGGTTTACCCCCTGCACAAGGATACGGCGGCGATCCTTTCGCGGCCGGGGGAGCTCGTCATATTCGAGCAGAACGAGACGGGACAGTTCGCGGACCTGATAAAACTTGAGACGGGCATCGATATCAAAAACAGGATTTTGAAATATAACGGCATGCCCTTCAGCGTCGAAGAGATAATAAAGGCGCTTGGATAAAGGCAGGCTTTTTGTTTTTGTAGGGGCGGACTTATATGTCCGCCCGTCAGGGACCCTGGTTGTCAGATGTGCTTTTTTCTGTTTGTTAAGTAGAGCCGCTGCCCATGTCCGTAGAAGCTTTAGCGAAAACGGATTGCTGCGGCTCAGCCATGGCGGCCCTGGCTGTCAGACGTGCCTTTTTCCGGCCAGCCTTTAAGCTCTGGTCCGGCTCGGGATGACACGGGAAAGGTGTAATAAAGCTTCACGATGCTTAATTGACATAAAAAAGTAATAGTTGGGCTGACCGGAAAAAAGGCCCGCTTGACCTCTGTAGTGTGTTTATTTTGGTCACGTTCCCGTCGTAGGGGCGGACTTATATGTCCGCCCAGCAGAGGCTGTGTCAGCCGGGTCTTTTTTCGGCCAGCCATCAAGCTTCAGGCAGTGCAGGATGACACAGAAAGAGTGTAATAAAGTTTCACTGCGCTTTATTGACATATAAATGTGACGGGATGGCAGTGCCGGAAAAAAGGCCCGCCTGGCACTTTTCAGCCATGGCGGCCCGGCAAAGACAATGTAAAGGAGAAATTTATGGCGAATATTTTTGACAGGCAGGGCGAGACGGCCTGGTGCCCCGGATGCGGTAATTTCGGCCTTAGAAAGATAATGCTCGAGGCGCTTGCCGAGCTTGATATCGGACAATCCGACGTTATCTTTGTGTCGGGCATAGGCCAGGCCGCCAAGGCGCCGCAGTATTATAACGGGAGTTTTTTCAACGGACTGCACGGCAGGTCTCTTCCTGCAGCCACGGGAATAAAAGCTGCAAATCCCGGAATAAAGGTGATAGTTGAGTCCGGCGACGGCGACATGTACGGCGAGGGCGGGAACCATTTTATTCACGCCATAAGGCGCAACCCGGACATTACGGTCATTGTGCACAACAACATGGTTTACGGCCTTACAAAAGGGCAGGCTTCCCCGACTTCCCAGGAGGGAATGGTGACGCCGATACAGACCGGCGGCGTATTTGAGGAACCGCTGAACCCCGTCGCGCTGGCCATAACAATGGATGCGCCGTTCGTGGCGCGCGGTTCGGCCGGCGAGCCGCTGAAAACAAAAGAGATCATAAAACAGGCGATAATGCACAAAGGGTTTTCGCTTGTCGACGTTTTCCAGGCGTGCGTTTCCTTCAACAAGATAAACACCCACAAATGGTTCAAGGATAACACCTATATGCTCCCGGAGGACCACGACCCCGGGGACAGGCAGGCAGCACTGAAAAAATCCATGGAACCAGGGCCGATGGGGCTCGGGGTATTTTATATCAACGACAAACGCGGGGTGTTTGAGGAGAGGCTATCTCCTTATGAAAACAGGCGCGACCCGCTGCACGCCGTATCCAGGGAATTCGGGACCGTACAAAAGATACTTGCGGGTAAAATTTAAAAACGGAGGAAAAAATGGAAAGGATCAAAAAAGGCGGCAAATTCAGGGACTTTATATTAAAGAACCAGAACGACCTGGACGTATCGACCGAAGGGCTTGAGGACAAAAAGATACTGCTTTCTTTCCATCCGATGGCGTGGACGTCGGTCTGCGCCAAACAGATGCAGACGCTTGAGGATAATTTCAGTGCGTTCGAGGAACTCAACACCCATCCGCTCGGGATATCCATCGACACGGTGCCGTCAAAAAAGGCCTGGGCCGAGAGTCTCGGCATTAAAAATCTTGACCTGCTTTCCGATTTCTGGCCGCACGGCGGGATAGCATCGGAGCTTGGGCTTTTTCTCGACAGGTTCGGATTTTCGGAAAGGGCCAACGTCATCCTTGACGAACAGCGCAGGGCAATATTCGTCAAGGTATATCCCATGGCGCAGCTGCCCGACATAAAGGAAGTGCTCGCATTCCTGAAGGAAAATAAATAACAGGGGGAATATCATGAAAAAATTGTTGTTGGGTTCTTTTTTTGTCCTGGCAATGTGCCTTAATTCTGCGGCAACCCCGCCCAGCGACATCATTTTTTATTTTGACGTGGCCGCGCACATGGTGAGGGTGGACATATTGCATGAAACGCAAAACCCGAAGGAGCATTATATATGCAACGTGGTTGTCAGCGTGAACGGAAAAAAAACCATAACCCAGACCGCGACCGAGCAGACCGGCGCCGACAAACAGTCCCTTGCATGGGTGATACCGGGCTTAAAGGCAGGCGACAAAGTCTCGGTGGACGCGGACTGCAACAAATACGGGGATATGACAAAGGAAGCCGTCGTAAAGGACACCCCTGTTGTAAAAGAAAAAAAGAAAATATAGGCGCCAAAAATGAAAAAAACAACGCTACTTGCGCTTGCTTTCCTTTTTTTTGCTCCGGCCTTTTGCGTTTTTGCGGAGCAGTTCGAGAATCCGATGCCCAACCTTACGGTGCCTTCGGGGCTGGAGGACGGGCAGGCTTATATCGTCATTGACCATAAATTCCTGAGGTCCCTGTATGATTACCCGAAGGACGACCTTTACGCCGTGCTCGACGGAGGCGCGGATTTCAGCCTTGATTTCAGGTATAAGATCGGATGGAACATCGAGGCCCAGGTGGGGTACACGACCGCGAACAGGGAGCAGACCGCGGCATTGAGCTATACTCTCGATGCGCCGAAAATGCCGTTCAACTCTCGGCTTGACGTGCAATTCTTTTCCTACTACGATTTTATAGCCGATACCTATGACCAGAACCTTTTTTACCTTCTTTCGCTGCAGTCCATACCGTTCCTGGAAGACAGGATGATATTTACCATCGATGCGGGATACGACGGGTTCAACGGGTACATCGGGCTCGGGCTCGGCGCCTCTTATGAGGTGACAAGGCACTTGAACATTGTCGCGGAATATTATCCTGTATTCAGGGAATCCGGAGCCGTCGGGCACATCGGTACCACGGGGTGCTATTCTGCGGGGTTAAAGATCGACACCTTCGGACACCAGTTCATGTTCACGGCTGGGAATTCGTCCGACATAGGCACGCGCAGGATGATGCTCGGCACCGACACGCAGGATGTGTTCATAGGGCTCAAGATAATGAGGCTTATAGCTTTCTAAAAATATAAAAATATATGGAAAGACCTTTTTGGGTGAAAGGGGGAAGCATGAAAAAATTACTGCTGTTACTGGCAGTTCTCGCGCTGGCATTCGCCGTATCATGCAAGAAAGCCTCGCCGGCCGGGCCGACAGTCCCGTCCAAGGATTCCAACGGTTATTATTCGGTATCCGCATCCGGGGCGACATTCAAATGGAAAATTGACGGAACGAACCTGGACTGCGAACTAAGCGCGCCCACAACGGGCTGGGTCGGGGTGGGTTTCGGGCCGGACGGGCTTATGGCCGACGCCAAAGGCTTTGTCATGGGTTACGTGGTGTCGGGCACGCCGACCATAAGCGAAATGTATTCCGTCGGACATGCCGCCCCCCAGCCGGACACCGTTCAGAACATATCGAACATGACCGGCACCGAGACTGGAGGGACCACGGAGATCACATTTACATTGCCGATGAATTCCGGCGATCCGCAGGACGAGGTCTTTACGCAGAACATGAACCTTTACATACTCCTGGCATACGGCCCCAACGGCGCCGATGATTTTACAACCCAGCACCAGGCTTACGGCGCCGTCCAGACACTGCTTTATTGACAATATAACCCGAAGTTTTATTGTATAAAAAGGCGCATTTAATTATTATGTTCTTTAGGGTATAATAATTGACGCGCCTTTTTTACTTAACGGCGCAAGGAGAACTATGCCGCGAAAAAAACAGGACATTGACCAGCTTTCCATAGACACCATCCGCCTTTTATCCGTCGATATGGTTGAAAAGGCGAAATCGGGCCATCCGGGGCTGCCTCTTGGAGCCGCCCCTTTTATATATACCCTGTGGTCGAAATTCTTAAGGATTAATCCCGGGAACCCGAAATGGATGAACCGCGACAGGTTCATACTCTCGGCCGGCCATGGCTGCGCGGTCCAATACGCCCTGCTGCACCTTTCAGGTTTCAAAGTTTCCATGGACGACCTCAAGGCTTTCAGGCAATGGGGTTCCATCACGCCGGGACATCCGGAATACGGCAGGACCCCGGGCATCGAGGCCACAACCGGGCCGCTCGGCCAGGGGTTTGCCATGGGCGTTGGAATGGCCATAGCCGAGCGCTCGCTGGCGGATTGTTTCAACAAACCCGGATTCAATATCATAGATCATTTTACCTATGCGGCCGTATCCGACGGGGACCTCATGGAAGGAATAGCCTCGGAGGCGGCTTCGCTTGCGGGAACTTTGAAGCTGGGAAAGCTTATATACCTTTATGACGACAACGACATATCAATCGAGGGCAAGACCAGCATAGCTTTCACCGAGAACGTGAAAGAAAGGTTCGATTCCTACAACTGGAACACGCAGATAATAAAGGACGGGAACAATATTAAGGCCGTGGAAGAAGCGATATTAAAGGCGCGTGAACACCGTCACAGGCCGTCCCTGATAATTATCAGGACAAAGATCGGTTACGGTTCGCCGAAACAGGGGGACGCTTCCGTGCACGGGGAGCCCCTTGGCTGGGACGCGGCAAGAAAAACCAAGGAGTTTTTCGGTTTCGACCCGGACAAAACGTTTTACGTTCCCGGCGAAGTGAACAAGAATTTCGACAGGATGAGGAAAAAATGGGCGAAGGAAGAGGCCTCATGGAACGGCATATTTGAGGCTTACAGGGAAAAATACCCGAAGGAAGCCAAGCTCCTCGAAAAATACATGTCGGGCCACATAAACAGGAACCTCAAGATGAACCTTTTGCCTTTCGCGGAATCAGACGGGCCCATCGCAACCAGGAGCGCATCGGGAAAGATAATGAACCAGGTTGAGCTTTACATGACGGAATTCATAGGCGGCTCCGCGGACCTTGCGCCCTCGACAAAAACGCTTTTGAACGGCCACGGAAGTTTCGGCGTGGCGGGGATGTGCGAGCGCAACCTCCATTTCGGCGTGCGCGAACACGCCATGGGAGCCATAATAAACGGCATGGCCCTGCACGGAGGGCTCATCCCTTATTCGGCGACCTTCCTTTCTTTTTCGGATTACATGAGGCCGCCCATAAGGCTTGCGGCGATAATGCAGACCCATTCGATATTCATATTCACCCACGATTCCATAGGGCTCGGCGAGGACGGGCCGACGCACCAGCCTGTGGAACACCTTTCATCGCTCAGGATTATACCGGGATTGACCCTGATAAGGCCGGCCGACGCAAATGAGACCGTGGCGGCATGGTATTACGCCATCACGGCGAAAAAGCCGATAGTGCTTGTCTTTACAAGGCAGGATCTTCCGGTGCTTGACGCGTCACGTTACAACATACTTGAGAACGCTCAAAAAGGCGCTTACTGCCTGGCGGATTGCGCCGGAAAGCCGGACCTTCTGCTCATCGCGACGGGGTCCGAAGTGCATATCACAATGGCGGCGCACGAAAAACTTTCCGCTAAAGGGATTAAGGCCAGGGTGGTGTCCATGCCGTCATACGAGATATTCATGGCCCAGCCGGAGCAGTACAGGGAATCGATAATACCGTCGGGTGTGAAAAAGAGGCTTATAATCGAGGCGGGCGCGACGACTTTCTGGCGCGGGCTTGCGGGAGACGGCGGCGACGTGCTTGGCGTGGACGTGTTCGGCGCCTCGGCTCCGGGCAAAGTTGTGATGGAAAAGTACGGCTTTACCGCGGCCAATGTCGTGGAAAAGGCAATGTCGCTGTTAAAATAAATACAGAAGGGGTGGAAAAATGGAAATAGCGATAATAGGGCTGGGGCGCATGGGTGCGAACATGGCGCGCAGGCTCATTCTTGGCGGCCACAAGGTACATGTTTACAACCGTTCGCCCGAAAAAACACGCGAGGTTGAAAAGGACGGGGCCATCGGGCATCCGGACATTTCCAATCTGATAAAGTCCCTCAAGGCGCCAAGGATAGTGTGGCTTATGCTGCCGGCCGGGGAGGCAACCGAACAAAATCTCGCCGAAGCGGAAGCATTATTGTCAGCCGGCGACATCATAATAGAAGGCGGGAACAGTTATTACAAGGACGACATAAGACGCGCCGGGGAATTCTCAAAAAAAGGGATATTCTACCTGGACGCCGGCGTATCGGGCGGGATATGGGGATTGAAGAACGGCTACGCCGCCATGTTGGGCGGCGCAAGGGAGGCCTTTGACAGGGCGGAGCCTTTGATAAAGTCGCTGGCCCCGGAGGCCGGTTACATGTACTGCGGCGGGCCGGGCTCCGGACATTTTGTCAAGATGACGCATAACGCCATAGAATACGGGATGATGGAGTCGCTGGCCGAGGGGTTCGAACTTTTGCGCGCATCGGACTACGGCGAAAAGCTCGACCTTGAAAAAGTAGCGGTCACATGGAACAGCGCTTCAATTGTGAAATCCTGGCTCCTCGAACTGCTCATAGGCATATTCAGGGACAAAAGAGGGCTCGAGAACCTGCAGGGATATGTCGAGGATTCCGGGGAGGCACGCTGGGCCGTCAAGGAAGGCGTGGACAACGGAGTTTCCATGGAGGCGATATCGGCGTCGCTTTACAAGAGGTTCAATTCAAGGCAGAAGGATGTTTTCTCCGACAGGATACTCGCGGCCCTGCGTAGGGAATTCGGCGGGCATATGACCGCGCATACCGGGGACGACGTGAAAAAATCGTCGCCGGGGGCCGGAGCGGCCGGCCACGCGCGGCCTGAAAAGGGAAAATAACATGGCCATTATAGATAATTTTAACCTAAAGATGTCCGGGGAATGCGAGCTTTCAAAGGCGGGCCCGTGCGCCCTTGTAATTTTCGGGGCGTCGGGAGACCTGGCAGCCGGGAAGCTTTATCCCTCAATACTCAGGCTCATCAAGGCCGGCGCAATCGGAGGATCTTTTTTTATAATGGGCGTGGGCAGGACCCGGATGGACGACAACGCCTTCCGCGCTCTCGTGGAGAGGTCGCTCAGGGCCGCGCCCGCCGTGCCGGAAGGGCTCGTAAGGGACCTTGTGGCGAGGTGTTATTATATCCCGGGTAAATACGAGGACGATTCCGTATACAGGGAGCTGAAATCCCGCATGGAAGAGCTTTCAAAAAAACATTCGACAATGGGAAATTCCGTGTTCGTCCTGGCGCTTCCACCGTCAATATACCCGACAGTGGCGAAAATGCTCGCCAGGAACAGCCTTGTCGAAAAGAACAGGGACTCGAAAAGTTTCAGCAGGATAATGGTCGAAAAACCGTTCGGCTACGACCTTGAGAGCGCGAGAAAACTGAACCAGGACCTTCTTTCCGTAATGGACGAGGAACAGATATACAGGGTGGACCATTATCTCGGTAAGAATACGGTGCAGAACATACTCGTGTTCCGCTTCGCCAACTCGATCTTTGAGCCGATCTGGAGCTCGAAATATATCGACCATGTTCAGATAACCGTGTCGGAAGAAAGCGGCGTAGGCCACAGGGCAGGTTATTTTGAACAGGCGGGCATGATAAGGGATATGCTGCAAAACCACATGTTCCAGCTTCTGACCCTGGTGGCCATGGACATGCCGCAAACGCTCGGCGCCCAGGACGTCAACAACGGGAAATTAAGGGTTTTGAAGGCGATAAAAAGGCCGGACCTGAAAAATCTCAACGAAACAATAATACGCGGCCAGTATTCCGAAGGCACTTCGCCCGGATACAGGCAGGAAAAGGACGTTTCCGAAAAATCGTGCACCGAGACGTTTTTTGCCTCTAAATTCCTTATCAGGAACAAAAGGTGGAAAGGCGTGCCTTTCTACCTGCGCGCCGGGAAAAGGATGGGCGGAAAATTCTCGAGGATAACCGTTGTTTTCAAGGAGGTCGAAAAATGCCTGTTTTGCGCCCAGGGCATCGACCACGCCCCCAACAGCCTGACCTTTTCCATGTTCCCCGGCCAGGGGCTCTCAATAAAATTCACGGCAAAGGTGCCCGGAGCCAAGATGTGCCTTTCGCCGCTCGATATGGAATTTTCATACGACAGGGTCTTCGGCAGCGTGGATGTCGACGATTACAGCACGGTAATACTGGACTGCATTATAGGAGACAGGACCATATTCTGGCGCAGGGACTGCATCGAGGAAGCCTGGGACATACTGACGCCGGCGCTTTTAAGCTGGGAGAAGTGCCCGCTCGAAGAAAAAAATTCCCTGCTCAATTTTTACCCGGCGGGCTCGATGGGGCCGAAAGCCTCCGACGAACTCATCGAAAAAGACGGCAGGGCGTGGATCTAAGGAATTCAATTCAAAAGTTAAAAGGTCAAACCAATAAGTGCAAATTGCAAAGTGAATATCTAACGACAGGTTATTTTTTTGTTTTTTTAAAGTTATAAGTTGAACTTATTGGTTGGGAGTTTTGAATTTTAAATTTTCCGGGAGGCTTTGCATGAAAAAGACGATAAAACGCTTCAAAAACCTGAAGGTATTAAGCAAAGCCGCGGCGGAATTCATCATAAAGCTTGCGGCCTCCGAAATAAAAAAGAAAGGCTATTTTACCATGGCGGTCTCCGGCGGGGACGCACCCGTGGACACCTACAGGCTTCTGGGAAAAAGCAAAATGGACTGGAAAAAGACATTCGTTTTCTGGCAGGACGACAGGTTCGTGAACTACGACGACAGGGACTCAAATGTAAAGCTGGTCTTTGACGGCATGATAACCCCGGCGAAAATACCTTACAATATGGTATTCCCGGTGCCGGCGCCGGAATTCGCGCGCTCCCCGGCAAAGGCCGCGGAAAACTACGAACTTATAATAAGAAAGATATTCTGCCGCCTGCAGTCGCCTGATTCGACACCGCACTTGGATCTCATAATAGCCGGAGTCGGGCCCGACGGCCACACAGCCTCGCTTTTCCCCGGCGATAAAAAAGCCCTCGGGGAAAAAAAGAGGCTCGTAATCGACGTGAAAGCCCCGAAAACCGCGGCGGTCAGGGACAGGGTAACCATGACCCTGCCGCTCATCAACGCGTGCTCGACCCTGCTCTACATAATATCGGGAAAAGGCAAGGCCGGGGTCATTGCGGAAATATTAAAAGGGAAGAGGACATATCCGGCGGCGCTGACAAAAGCGAAAAAAGAGGTCGTGTGGTTCATAGATAAGAACATCTGAAGAGGTTTTACGTAAAAAGCAACAGGATCGTTTCCTGCCGCAATTCATATTAAAAAACATTGAGTTATGGTATTATTATTAATGCAATGGATGCCACGGCTTAAGGCATGGCGGGCATGATTTTTTTTAGGCCAATCGAGTGGCTTTCAGTCGTTGCCGGACGACACGGTAAAAGTGGTAATTAGGCTTCACGCAGCTTGATTTACACATAAAAGTATTTATTAACGATTGGCCTGAAAAAAATCACGCCCGCCATTGAATTCGGTTCAAGCGCGGCGGAAATATCGATATAAAAATGTAAAACTAAAAAGGAGAAACACAAATGAAAAATTTCGCTATCAACAACCCGGTAAAGATTCTTTTCGGCGCCGGTGAGATAAACAACGCCGGAAAAGAGGCGAAACTGCTTGGCAGTAAGGCTATAATCGTAACAGGCAGGAATTCCACAAAAAAATCGGGCCTGCTTGACGGGACAATAAAACTTCTCGAAGCCTCAGGAGTAAAGTCCGCGGTTTACGCGGGCGTGACGCCGAACCCCAAGAACACAGAGGTCGACGAGGCCGCGGAGATGGCGGTCAGGGAAGGCTGTGATTTTGTCATCGGTCTCGGCGGAGGCTCGGCCATGGACGCGGCAAAAGGCGTGTCGGTTGTAGCCGGCAGCGGAGGAAAACTGTGGGATTACATGGCCATGCCGAATAAAAAAGCGGCTCAGGTGACCAAATCCTTGCCCATAATGCTCATTCCAACACTTGCGGCCACCGGCTCCGAGGGCAACCCGGCTGCTGTTTTTTCCAACCCGGAATTGAACCAGAAATCCGGGATGTACAACCCGGGAAAAATATATCCCAGGGTTTCGTTAGTGGACCCGGAGCTTACCCTGACGGTTCCGGCAAAGCAGACTGCCGAAGGGGTAATAGACGTCATCATGCACGTGCTTGAGGAATACCTGACGGGCGAGACAGACTGCGACCTTCAGGACAGGATAACGGAAGGCGTGATACTTACGTGCATGGAAAGCGGCAGGGTGGTCATGAAAAAATTAGGCGACGGCCGCGCCAGGGCGCAGATATCGCTGGCCTCGACCGTGGCCCTGCAGGGGCTGCCGAATTCCGGAAGGGCCGGGGACTGGGTGGTGCATCCGCTTGAGCACGCAATAACGGCTTTTCACGACAATATAGCGCACGGCGCTGGCATCGCGGCGATACTTCCTTCGTACCTGAAGTACGTCGGCGAAGTAAAGCCGGACAAGGTTATGCAGCTCGCAGACAGGCTCTTTAACGCGCCGGCGGGTATAAGCGGGGAATTGAAAGTCGCTTTCTGCATTGAGAATTTCAGGAAATTCATCACGGAAATCGACCTTGCGGACAATTTGAAGGACCTCGGCATCGGAATGGACGAGATGGAAAAATTTGCCGACAAGGTGATCGAGGTGGGCGGAATGCCGTGGAAGCTCAACCGGGACAGGCTTGTCAGGGTGTACAGGGACGCTTTCTGACAAAAAATATATGTCAATGTATGGACATTTGTATTATACAGTGAGATATACAATTTGACTAATTTTTACCGTATTGATATAATCCGTAAAGTCTCCCGGCCAAATATTCCCGGGGGCTCGTGATAAAATTCTGATGACGGAGAAAAATAAATGGCTCACGCACAGTTCATCACATACCGCGGGAAAAGGATATTACGCATAGACATCGACAACTGTCCCATGGATCAGTTCGAGGAAATGCTCGACGAATCAGGGGCGATGATCAGGAACGAGCCGCTTAATTCCGTGCTATCGCTTGCCGCGGGCGGGGCCGGGACGCCCATATTCACCAACAGGGACATCTTCCTGAAATATCTGAAGGAAAACCAGCCTTATATGAAAGCTTCGGCAGTCTCCGGCCTGGATAAGATAAAAGCCCCGATGTTCCTCTCGGTAATAGCGCCTTCGAACAGGAACCTGATGTTATTTGACACGGAACAAGAGGCAAAAGACTGGTTGGCTTCGATATAAATATACGCAGGATCAACGATTTGTCTGAAAAAAATCACGCCCGCCATTAAATATTTATTTGTCAGATATATTCGTTGTAAGTCTGTATCCATTTTTCCTTGTCCCACCACACCCTGAAAGGCGTTGTTATTTTCTGCGCTTTTCCCGTTCTTGACGACAAATAAGCCTTGTCCATTACTTCCATTATATGGAGGCTCTGTTCCGCGTTATATACCGGCTGCAGCCCCGAACGGACGCACCCGATGAATTTTCCGAGGATGTCGTCCTCGGGCTCGAAAGCCGGAAAATTCTCGGGCACATAGCAGTTGTCGAAATTCCTGAAGGCAATCTTTTTCCCGTTTATTTTTTTTGATGTTTTCACCACGAGCGGCTGGTTGTCGGCGTTGATATAAACGGCGCCCTGCCTTCCGTAAATGGCGGTGTAATTCTCGTAATGGGTGTGCGCCCACGAGGCCTTTACCGAGGCGAAGGCGCCGCCGGAAAATTCCAGGATCATGAAGGCGTTGTCGTCCACCGACGGCGTTATCCTGTCGCCATTGGGAAGCAGTCTTTTCGGGATGAGCATGTTCACGAAAGCCGTGACCTTTTTTACGGGCCCCATTATTGATATCAGGCGTGAGAGGGCGTAGCAGCCGACGTCCAGGAGGGCGCCGCCTTTGGCCGTCTTTTTGTCGTAATACCAGTTGTTCCTCGGCGGTCCCGACACTGAAAGCTCGGAGTGGCCAGAAAGTATCTTGCCGATGTATTTTTCCCTCACAAAATCGAGTGCGCGCAAATAGTGGGGGTACATGTCGAAAGGAAGGCCCATCATTAGCTTTTTATATTTTTTTGATGCCAGCACCATTTTCTTGGCATCGGCAAAACTCGTCGCGACGGGTTTTTCGACCAGCACGTGCGCCCCGGCCTTCATGCAGTCTATGGCGTGTTTCGCGTGCAGAGAATGCGGGGTCGTGATCACAACGCAGTCGGGCTTTTCCGACCGGAGCATCATTTTATAATCGTCGTAGTAACGCTGGATTCCGAATTTCTCGGCCTTTGATTCCGCGTTGGCCCGGCGCCTCGAGTAAATGGCGCACAGATGCAGCCCTTTCAGCTTTTTCGCCATTATCATGAACCTGTCGGATATTTCGCCGGCTCCAAGGAAAGCTATCTTCAATACTTTCATTAAAACACCTCCCGATAGTTTTTATGCCACGGTTATGATTATATTATAACTGCGTTTAAAAGCAATTGATTATGGAGGAAAAGAGGGAAGTATTGATTTTGCGTGAAAAAGGGCGGTGTTGTGGTAAAATGTAAAAAAAGAACGGAGGAAAAAACATGGAGAGCGTCCTTGCAAAAGAGCTTAAATTACGGTATTCCCCGGTCGCGCTGATATTCACCGATGAAAAACCCTCGGGGGCGGTGCAGTTCGTGAAGGGAAAATGGGGCTGTGTGATATCGATGCTGACCGCGGCCGCAAAGGGCAAGACAGCGGCCTTTGACAGGGAAACCGCCGGATGCACGGGCGGAAGCGTTGGGCTCGGTTTTTCCGACTACAGCGCCTTCCCCGGCGGCATTGAAAATTTCCTGTCCACGGGAAAAGAGGGATTCCGCGAGGGAGAACGTTACAAAAAGAACCCGGCCCTGGCGAAAAAATTCATAGACAGCCTTCCAGAGCCTTTCATGGAAAAAAAATACGTCGTTTTCAAACCTCTCGCAGAGGCCGCGGACAACGATGCGGTTTCCCTTGTTGTGTTTTATGTCAACTGCGACCAGCTCGCCGCCATGACGGCGATGGCGAATTACGACAAAGAGACCAACGACAACGTTGTCATGCAGTTTTCCGCGGGATGCCACAGCATATGCCTTCTGCCTTATATGGCCGCCAGGGAAGGGAAGCCAAAGGCCGTGCTCGGGCTGCTCGACGTGAGCGCGCGGCCCATGGTGGACGCGGACCTTCTTTCTTTTACGATGCCATATGAAATGTTCCTGAACATGGAAAAGAACATGCCGGACTCTTTTTTCATGCATCACAAGGCTTGGCAAAAGGTAAGGGAGAGGATAAAGTGAATTTCACGAAGGTGTCGGACGCCGGCTCCATAAAAAGGACGGCGGTTCTCGCCGTGGAGATATGGACCGGGCATTACACCGCCATAATAGGCAAGGAACAGGTGGAATACATGCTTGAAAAATTCCAGTCGCCTGAAGCCATAGCAGAGCAGATACGGCAGGGATATGCTTACTATATAATAGAAGAGGGCGGCAGGGGCGCCGGTTATCTTGCGGTCACGGCGCGTGGCAGTGAACTATATATAAGCAAGCTGTACGTAAAAAAGGAGATGCGCGGCCGCGGCATCGGCAGGAGCGCCGTTGTTTTTATCGGGGAGCTTGCGCAGAGGGGCAATTTTTCAGTCCTTGCATTGAACGTTAACAGGGGCAACACGTCCTCTATCGAAGCATACAAGAAATTTGGATTCAGGGTTATAAGGGAAGAAAAAAACAGCATAGGTTCCGGATTTTTTATGGATGACCTTATAATGGAAAAAATATTAAAATAAGAAACAAAAATGCATATATTTTGTTAAAATATAGCAAATATGCCATATACCAGGACAAACATATTTACAAGTCATAAAAACCCCTTGTTTTAAAGATGTTTTATCTGCCATATATTGTTATGAAAAATTTGACGAAAGGCTTTTTAAATAGTATAATTTATATGCCTTATATTATTAGGAAATTAAAGAAAGGACTAAAAATTTGGACTTCATAAAAGGCAAATGCGACTTCCGGTCAAAAACCTTAAATTTCAGTTATCTCTTCCTATTATTATATATGCTGGTTTTTTCTGCGTCAGCTTTCCCCATAACAGACACATTTACCCCCACGCCGGTTTGCTGCAATCCGTTGACCTTCGGAAAGACCGATGCGGGTTCGAGCAACGAAGGCTATCCCAGCTGGGTCATATCGAACAAGTACACGGCGGCGCAGGACGGGACGGCAAGTTCCATATCAATATATGTTTTCGGCAATGCCGGAAGCCAGGTTCAGGTGGGAATATACAGCGACAGCAGCGGCCCGCATACACTGCTGGCAATGTCAGCGCCAACGGTTACGGCGGCGGGATGGAACACAATAACCATACCGGACACCGCAATTTCGGCCGGGACGTCTTACTGGATCGCGATGCAGACCCAGGGAGTGCTGACCATTGCCTATGATACCGGAACGGCCGGCTCCGCGGTTTCGACCGCATCGACAAATCCTTTCGGAACATTCCCGGACCCATTCGGGCCGCAGGCCACGAGCTCCGAGCTGTTTTCAATGTACGTGAATTACTGCCCGCTCTCATGCAACACGGCCACTTTCACCCTTACACCGACGCCGAGCGCGACACCTTCCTTTACCCCGACGTTCACCTTCACGCCGGTATCGACACCTGTATGCGACTCGGAGGGCAACACGCACATCGGGGATTTTATTTCCAGCACCTTTACAACGGGATACATGTTCGCCTCGAGATATTACCTCAACGTCGGGACGATACAGCAGATAAACGTTTATTGCTCCGGCGGCGCCACAGGCAACGTAGCCGTCGCCTTATACTCGGATATTGCCGGCGCACCCGGGACCAGCATCATTTCAAGCGGCTCCCAGGGAATGGTAAACGGCTGGAACTCCGTTCCCCTGGATTACGATATTACAACCTCCGGGTATTACTGGATCGCGTTCCAGTTCTCCACCAACGGTCCTTCCTTTAATTCTGATACGGTTGGAGTCCCGGACAATAGTGAAAACACCGCGTCAACCGTGGGAATATTCCCGACATGGCCCGGGACCTGGAGCTCGGTAAGCTCCAACATGGCTTTATTCTCCATGTACGCGGTCGATTGCAACATCATTACAGCAACGATGACACCGACCCCGGTCGACACCATTACATTCACAATGACGCCGGCGACGCCGAGTCCTACGTCGACGGCAGTGGCGGCGAATACGGCTTTGCCCGTGGCCACTTTGACCCCAACCCCGGCAGCGGTTTATTCCCTGGTTGGCAACATAATAACCGACGGCGTCGTGAACGCCGTCGCCGCGGACAATTCAGGGATCTTTCTTGGAGGGCTCTTCAATTATGTGGGGCCATGGACCGGGCAGGGGGTTGTTCTGGACACTGGGGCCGGATCGACGATCCCGGGCATGCCGCAGATAAGCGGCGGTCCGTCATACGGTGTGGAAACGGCCATCCCGGACGGCGCGGGCGGATGGTACATAGGCGGTGACTTTAATATGGCATCGGGCCAGCCGAGGAACAGGATAGCGCACATTCTCCCCAACGGAGTGGTCGATGCCAATTTTGCCGCATCCGCCAACGGAACGGTCATGGCGCTGGCCCTTGACGGCAACGGAAACCTGTTCATCGGCGGATTTTTTACCGTAGTAAACAGCCAGGCCAGGAATTACATAGCTGAACTGAACGCGGTCACCGGGGCGTTGAGCGGGACCTTTAACCCATCCATTGTGGGAAGTTATGTCCAGTCCTTCGCGATAAACGGCAACAGCTTATATGTCGGCGGCACTTATACGAACATAACGGGGCAGAACATCAGCTGTCTGGCAAAGCTTGACATTACCAGCGGCGCTGCAGACCTTGGGTTTAACGCAAATCCCAACGCGACCGCACATTCCATCTTGCTCGACGGAGCGGGAAAGCTTTATGTCGCCGGAGATTTTTCATCCATTGGCGGGCAGCCGTACGCGATGCTGGCAAGGGTGGATGCCGCAACCGGCCTTGCCGACACCGGATTCAACCCGGTCATCGACAATGTAATGCAGACAATGACCCTGGACGGGAACGGCGGCCTTTATATAGGAGGCTGGTTCACGCATGTGAACGGCGCGGTCTATGATTACATTGCCAGGTTAAGCACGGCAACGGGTCTGCCGGACCCCAATTTCAACCCGGCGGCCAACAATCCGGTCTATTCGCTGGCGCTCGACGGCGCGGGCAATATTTACGCAGGCGGCGGTTTCACCAGTATCGGAGGGGCACCCAGGGGGCGCGTCGCGAAAATGAACGCAACAACCGGCGCCATCGACAACACATTCGCGCCGTACGCGGACAATAACGTCGAGGCCGTTGACCTTGACGGCAACGGGAAAATATTTATCGGCGGGTTGTTCAACTCCATCGGCGGAGGGCCGAGACAGAACATAGCAAGGCTCAACGCCGCCGACATGACCCTTGACAATAATTTCAACATCAACTGCAGCAATTCGGTATTTTGCCTTCTGCTTGGAGGCGCCACGGAAAGCCTTTATGTGGGAGGCGGGTTCAATAATATCGCATCGGCGGCGAGGCTGAACCTGGCGAAACTGGACCCAAAAAGCGGCGCGGCGGACATTAACTTCAATCCCGGCCCGGGCGCACCGGTTTACGCCCTGGCCCTCGACGGCTCGTCCAACCTTTACGTGGGCGGGATATTCACTATTATAAACGGGGCTTTAAGACCGCATCTGGCAAAGATAAACGCGGCCAACGGGACAGTTGACGCTACCTTCAACGCGACAGGCGCAGATTCCAATGTTTATTCGCTTGCACTGGACGGGAACGGGAACCTTTACGCGGGCGGTATATTTGCCAACATCGGCGGAGTCCCGGAGAATTTAATATCAAAACTTGACACAGTCAGCGGCAATGGAGATCCGGCGTTTAACGCGGCCGCAACAGGCACATCGGTGGCAGCCATGGCCCTCGACGGAGCGGGTAAAATTTACGCTGCGGGATTATTCACCTCCATGGGAGGGCTTTCACGGGGGGATATGGCCAGGCTAAACGCCCTGACCGGTGCGGGAGACGCCGCTTTTACCGTAAGCTCCGACAATGCTGTCGACACGCTTTTGACGGATGGCGGAGGGAATATTTATACCGGCGGGAATTTTGGCGCAATAGGCGGATACCCAATTGGATTTCTCGTTAAGATCGGCATGTCAGCCGGAACGGTCGATCCGGCTTTTAACATGCTGATTAATAACAGCGTCAACGCGTTATGCCTCTCGCCCGACAGGGCCACACTTTACGCGGGCGGAAGTTTTACTTCCATAGGCGGCAAGCCCTTCTCGAATTTTGCGGCAATACGCGTGGTCGCGGCGACCCCGACTTTCACGGCAACGCCCACCATGTCATATACGTATACCGCGACCCTTACTTTTACAAATACGGCGACAGCAACCCCGACAAATCCCGTGACATTCACGAATACGCCGACTGCTACCGCGACTTCCACGGCCACGCTCACCCCGGCGCCGACGCCGGACGACAACAACGTGCTGGATAAAAATTACGCCGACGTGTCAAAGGGGGATGTGGTAAATATCAGGGTCAATATCGCCGCCTCCGGCACGGCCGTGAACGTAAAGGTTTACAACCTCACCGGCGGTGTGGTGAGAAAATTTTCCGCCATTTCAACCGCGGCCGGATGGAACGACATAACCTGGGACGTAAAAAATGACGGAGGCAGGACGGTCGGCCAGGGGCTTTATTTCATAGAGATAGAATCGCAGGGGATCAAAAAGCTGAGAAGGATATACATTTTAAAATAGAAAACCACGCCAAATAGCGCCTGAAACGGCCGCCATTTTTTCATAATAAAAGCCGGTAAAATCTGGAAATAGACATGCCTGTCCCATTTGACAAAAAACTTGACATCGCCAGACACCGCAATTATACTTGTATTGGCCGCATATAATTGTATATATATAAGGAAAAAATTTTTTAAAAGGCAGCAAATGAAAAAAACTATCAGGTCTTTTATCATTGCGGTGGGCACGGCCTTGTTCAGCGGGCCGCTTTTCGCCCTCGCTCAGCTGCAAAATGTTTCGGTGATGCCGGCATCAGCAATGGGCGGAATGGATATCACCGTGAGTTTTCAGGTCCAGGGCACTGCGGGGAACCTAAATTTTGCCATAGCAATAGGGCAGGATGCGGCTTTTACCACCGCCAATGTAACAAAATACAACTGGCTTGCAGATGACAACGGCATTTA
Organism: uncultured Spirochaetia bacterium; assembly: GCA_964443355.1. GTDB lineage: Bacteria > Oederibacteriota > PGYV01 > PGYV01 > Palsa-1178 > Bog-1181. The sequence goes on along the minus strand of CAYUDX010000008.1, from coordinate 86,225 downwards.
TAAGAACCAGCCTTTTTACTGGTATGGAGGCACTTCCGAAACCGCGGCGCCGCTCCCTGTCTGCGACGTGACCGGCCCTCTGACGGGCCTGCCTGCCGGCGTCGGCATAGGCTGGAAGGACATAAGCGTCATTACGCATATCCCGCCCGAATTCACAGGGCAATATTATATCTATGTCCTTGCGAAAGAAAACGCCAACCTTGCGGCAGGCTGCAGTTTTGTCCCCAACCAGGACGCGGCGCAGGCGGTCCCGGTTATGGTCCTGGGCATACCGCAGTATAAATTCGACCTTAAATTATCCAATTCGGGGACGGTCGCCAACAGGGTGAACATGCGCTACCAGATAACCAACAATGGCGAAGCAGGGGTTCCGCTGAATAATTTCAAGTTCGGCTACTGGTTCAACGACAGCGCCGTATCTTTCATAACCCAGACGGTAAATCCTTTTTATGTATTCCTTCCCGGCGGCACGGAGCTTTGCAGCAACGGAAATACCACGGCGGATTCCTCGGTCACATCCCTCGGAACCACAGTCGGCTGCGCGCCGTCGATCGGAAACAATCTTTTTACCTACACCCTTATGAATACCGCGCCAAACTCCTCGAACGCATTTCTTATACCTCCGGGCGGGGGTTATATAAACTGCGGGTCATCCACATCTATATATTTTTCAAGGTCTGACATGGCCAACATGGATTACACGGACGACTATACCCGCGTGGACAATATACCGTCTTACCCGGTCTTCACGGACGTCCAGCAGGCGGTCCTTTATTACAACAATGTAATCGTGCAGGAATGGATAAACAGTTCCACGGTCGACCCGCTCTCGGGACTCGCACCGGTTCCATGCACGCCGACAATGACAATGACCCCGACTCAGACGCCCACAATCACAATGACCCCGAATTATTTTGTGCTGGGCAACAGGGAAGTTATAGATACGAGTTCCGGCCTGTACCTTAACAGCACCATGGCAAAGGAATCCATGAGGTTCACGCAGGGGGCGAATAATACCGTATCAAAAATATATGTGGCGGCCGCGGGAATCGGCACCGCCCCTGTGACCAGGATAGGGATACAGGCGGACGACGGCAGCGGAAGGCCGAACGGGGCTTACCTGACAAGCGCGACCTTTACGGCCGCGGCCTATCAGGTATACGGAATAAGCGTGCCGCCTTTCACCCTTGCGCCCGGGATATACCACATAGTGGTCCAGTGGGAATCGGGAACGGTTGACGCCGGAGATTACACATACATATACGGCGACACGCCTTTCGGGCAGATAATACCGGTCGACCAGTCGATTGACCCGGCGATGGGGTTGCTGAGCTATATAGGGATGTGGGCGCAGAACATGTCCATAACGCCGGTATTTGTCGTGGAGTACAGCGATTCCACACAGTACGGCAATCCTTTTGACTCGGCCATACAGGGAAGCGTCTACGGGACGAATTATTATTCCCAGTATTTTACCCCGTCGTCAAACCTGGTTGTTAACAGGGTCGGCACTTATCTTTATAAATACAACTCGCCGACGGGCGACCTGAATTTCGTGCTTTACAACGACACCGCGAAGGTCACCGTAACGGCAGGGACATTTGCAGCCTCCGCCCAGGTGACCTCGGGAATGGGAAACCAGGCATGGGTCTTCGCCGACCTCGGGGGCAATTTCAGCCTTTATTCCGGGCAGAATTACAGGCTCATCTTCTATTCGCCGGGATCCAATTCCTCAAATTACTATGTCATAATAGCGGACAGCGCATTTAATTCCGCAACGTGGGGGATAACATACGCCGGGCTTGCCTCATATATGGCGTTCTCCAGCGACGGCGGTTACACCTATTCGCCGCAGAACGGGACCGACCTGGCCTTCCAGTTCTTGAACAACCCCGTTGTGGGATCGCGCACGCCGACTCCGACATACACGGCCGTCCAGACCGCGACGGCAACGCCAACGCTGACGCCGGCGGTCCTGTCGTTCGTAATGCGCCAGGAGAGGAGCGCAAACGGTTGCGCCGGGTGTTCCGACGACATTACATACAATATTAATTATGCGGTAGTGCCGGCTCCAGGGAACGTTTCAGGGCCGATTTATTCTCCCGCGGCGACAAAGCTTGTCGGGGCGGGGCAGGCATACCTGACAATAAGCTCGGCAATGGCATCTGCAGTCCCGGGCGATGTCATTGAAGTCGAGGATTCCAGGATATACGGCGAGCGCATAATATTCCCTGATACCTCAAATACGCAGGGTATAATCCTCAGGGCGAAGCCGGGCGCGAGGCCCATAATACTGCCGCCCGCCGCACTTTCAGGAGACAACGGCATTGTTGAAATAGGTTATAACGACGCCATATCCGGTTTTATAATCGACGGCAGGAAAATAGTGGACGAGGGCATAACAATGCAATGGGGAATGGCCGGGTTGACCATAGACAGGTGCGTTGTAATGAACTGCAATTCCGCCGGAGTATATTTTGACACCATGGGTGCGGCGGCGCTTTCCACATATCCCTCAACATATATAACCAACTGCGTCTTTGAATACAACAACAATTCAGGATGGGGATTCGGGATAGAACCCGACCAGGGCACAACAAGGGCGGGCATGGAATTATACATCTGGAACTGTACCTTCAACGCAAACGCCGGTTCAATCGACATAAATGAATCCGCATACCCTTATGACATACGCAACTGCATACTCTGGGGTGAGGCAACATATATTTATTCGGGGGACAAGTCAAAGGTATCATATTCCATCATTGACGACTCCTCGCCGGCGGGGTACGGGACAGGCTGCTCGATTTCAAACCCGCTATTTGTCAACGCAGCCGCCGGCATATACCAGCTCATGTCAGGCAGTCCGGCGATCAATACAGGGGACTCGTCGGTATCGTCGGTTGTCACATATGACATGAATTTTTCACCGCGTCCCGCTCAGGGGCTCTATGACAAAGGCGCTTTTGAGTTCAACCCTTCGAACTGCACCAGCATGCTTTCGAATATTTCCATATGGGACACAATACCTTCTGGGATGGGTTTTGTTTCGGCTTCGGCGGGATTTGTCCAGAACGCGGGAGTCGTGTCGTGGTTAATGCCGTCGGCGTGCCTTTATGATTTTTCGGGATATAAGCAGCTTGTATTGAGCCCCATCGCGGCTTGTCCGGTGACATCGACGGCATTATTCGAGAATGACGTGGAGGCGAATTATTCCGGCAACCTGACGCCCGTGGCCGGCAACCCGGTACTGCTTGCGTTGTGTACGGCGGCAGTCACTCCGACCTTCACCTGGACCGCGACGCCGACCGTGACCGCCACCGTCACCGGGACCATGACATCCTCGTGTACACAGACCATTACATCAACCGTAACGCCGTCCGCGACGCAGACGGTTACCGGGACAACGACGCAGACCGTCTCGAATACGTGCATTCAGACGGTGACACAGACAGAGACGCCGTCCGTGACCCGAACAATTACGAAGACAACAACGCCCACTTATACGCCTACAGTTACGGGAACCTACTCAACCACGGTTTCGCCGACTCTTACACAGACCGTGACCGCGACGTGCACTGAAACGGCTACACCCACAACGACGAAGAGCGCGACGCCTACCGTTACGGACACGGCGTCACCGACGCTTACCTTTACCGAAACCGGCACCGCAACGCCGACCGTTACGGCCACGGGAACGGAAACTTTTACGGACACCGGCACGGCCACGCAGACTGCGACTCCTTCGGCCACGGATACTTTCACCGCCTCGCCGACTTTTACAGTGTCGCCGACCATAACAGAGTCGGCGACCGGGACGGATACGGCGACGCCGACATCGACATTCACGTGTACTCCGACAGCAACCGGCACCTTTACGCAAACTTTTACCGAAACAGCAACGCAGAGCGCGACATTCACCTTTACATGGACCATAACGCCAACATGGACAATAACGCAGACGCCGACAGCAACACCGGAGCCCGACGAAAATAACGTACTGGATAAAAATTACGTTGACGCCTCAAAGGGTGAAACGGTCAACATCAAGGTCAACGCCGCGGCCGCCGGGCTTCCGGTGAACGTGAAGGTTTACGGCATGACAGGCGAACTTATCAGGAAATTATCATCGGTTTCGTATGCCGCGGGCTGGAACGACATAATATGGGACGTGAAAAATGAAAGCGGAAAGATTGTCGGCCAGGGGCTTTATTTCATCGAGATAGAATCGCAGGGCATGAAAAAACTCAGGAGAATCTACGTCCTAAAATAGGCGTTTGCGTCACGGGAAAAGTTTTCTGAAATTTTCCGCGAAATAAGGCCCTTTTGCGGCCATGTCTTCCTCGTGCTTGAAAAAAACAAATACCCTTTCCCATTTTTGGGCGAATATTTTATCCGCCCATTTTTTAAGGCCTGGCCCGGTGTAGTTTTCCCGCCGCAGCCTGAAATACCCCCATGTCGCGGTGCTTGTAATTTTTTCAACGGGATTTTCGTCGGTGTCCTCGATACCCTGGCAGAAGTTCCTTTTGCCGAGCAGGCCAAGGACCTCCGGGTCCCGCCATGAAGGGCTGCGGAAATCAAAGGCGCAGGGGATGCCGCCGGGAATAAGGCCGATAAAATTTTTCAGGGCGTCAAGGTCCCTGTGGAATCCGGCCGGGAACTGGAAAAGCACGCATCCGAGCTTTTCCGAAAGGACCGAGACGGCGGTCAGAAAAAAACGCGTCTCTTCCCTCACGTTCTGCAGCCGTTTTATATGCGTTATGACCTGCGGCGCCTTTATGGCGAACAAAAACTTTTCCGGCACCTGGTCGGCCCAGGATCTGACCACGCTGCCGGTGGGCATCCTGTAAAAGGTGTTGTTTATCTCGACGGCGCCGAGCCTGGCGGCGTAATAGGGAAGCATTTTTTTCGGCGATATCTTTTCCGGGTAAAAATTGCCCTTCCATTCCTTATACCCGTACCCGCTGGTCCCCGTATAGAGTTCCATGTCAAATCTCCTTCACGGCTTCTGCGGCCTGCTTGTCGTCGCGCAGCCTCAGGAACACGGGATGCCTCATAAGGTTGTCCTTTGTCCATCCGGTGAAAGAGATCTCGCATACCAGTTTCGGCCTTACCCAGGTGACGGCCCCCTCGTCGGGCGGCATCACGGCGAAAGGCGTTTTTTTTACGGCAAGCGGCTTCAGTTTTTCATATATTTTTTTAAGGGCCGCGCCTGAAAAACCGCCGCCTGAATGTCCCGCGTAGACAAGGGAGGTTTTTTCATAAACACCGAGCACCAGGCTGCCGAAATATTTCCTCGACCCGCGCGGCGCCGTAAACCCGGCGATGACGCAGTCCTGGCTCGGGCTGTTCCTTATCTTTAGCCAGTTCGGGCTCCTGACTCCCGGCTGATAGGCGCTGTCGGCCTTTTTTGCCACGATACCCTCGAGCCCTTTTTTTTTGGCGGCATTGAAAAAGGAGACACCTTCCCCGGAAACGTGGCCGGAAAACCTGACCTTTCCGGACGGGGGCACTATTTTTTCAAGAAGTTCCTTCCTCTTTATAAGGGGGAGTCCTGTAAGGTCGCGGCCCCGGAAATTCAAGATATCAAAGACGTAATAGGCCAGGGAACCTGAACGTGACCTTTTATTGTCCTGGAGCATCTGGAAATCCGGCACACCCGCGCCGTTCATCGCGACAATTTCGCCGTCAAACAGGGCGTCCAGGCGGAGCTTTTTGACGGCCTCCGCTATCGTGGGAAATTTCTTCTTAAGGTCCAGGCGGTTGCGTGAATAAAGCGAAACCTCGGTTTTTCCGGCGGATGCAATTGCGCGGTAGCCGTCCCATTTTACCTCGAATATCCATCCCGGGTCGTCGAAAGGTTTTTTTGCAGACGTGCAAAGCATTGGGCTTACGTATGACGGCATGGCCTTCAGGGGCGCGTCATTTATGGCTGGGACGCCGTCTCCACCGGAGAGTTCCTCAAGGGTTTTGCCGGAGGCTACCGAGCGGTTTTTTTCAAGTATTTCTTCGGAGGTCGCGAACCCGTCCTTTTCCTTTATGAGCAGCCATGAATTTTTCGCCCATTTCGTTTTTACAAGGGCGAAGGAACCATTAAGCTTTTCACCGGCAAGCGTGAATTTCAGGTCGCCATTTTTAAGGCCGGCGAGAAGGTATTTTTCACTTTCTTTTTTGTCGTTAGAATAAACGGACGAGTAAACGCCTCTGTCCCAGATGATGACGCCTCCCGCGCCGTAATTGCCTTTGGGTATGACACCCTCAAAATTCCTGTAATCGAAGGGATGGTCCTCGACCATTATTGCCAGCCGTTTCACGGAAGGATCCATGGAGGGCCCCTTTGGCACGGCAAAACTTTTCAGGACGCCTCCCATTTCAAGCCTGAGGTCATAATGCAGGCTGCGCGCGGCGTGTTTGTGCACCACAAAGACCGCATATTTTCCCCTTTCGCCGGGTCCCGGGCCCGGGCCCGGCTCCGGCGTGGCGCTTAATTTCCTTTTTTTACCGTATTCTATGAGGCTCATAACGCGGGCAACCTCTGTTTTTTCTCCAGCATCGGGCGGAAAATGTCCCCGGTTTTTTCCGCGGCAGCCACGGCCTGCGCCGGGGTAAACAGGAATTTCTCCGGATCATTCTGTACGGCCAGTTTTTTCAGATGCTTCCAGGAAAGGGGCATGGAGACCGAGGGTGTTTTTCCGGCGCGCATGGAATAAGCCACTGCCATGGTCTTTGTGGCGTCGTTCTGCGCCCAGTTTATGAATATTTTTTTCACACGCATTACCTTGTCCATTTTTGAGGTGACAAGAGCGGGATGATTTTTCTGCATGATGACTGCGATAGCCCTGGAAAATTTTTTTGTGTCGTCGAAAGTGTATCCTTTTGAATTGATGGGAACGAACGCGTGGAGCCCTTTTTTGCCCGAAGTTTTTACAACGCTTTCAAGCTTCATGCCGGAAAGCATCTCCCTGAGGATGAGCGCCGTCTTCGCGCACTCGAGCATACCGGCCCCATCGCCGGGGTCCAGGTCAAATACGACCGAATCCGGGGAAAGGGGGGATGAGGCCCTGCACTGCGGCACGTGCAGTTCGATCGAGGCCAGGTTTTCGACCCATATGAGCGTCTGCAGGTCGTCCGCCAGGCACACGCGCATGTGTTTGCCGTCGCCGTAAGGCACCTCTGCTGTTTTCACCCACGGCGGGCTGTATTTCGGGCAGCGCTTCTCGAAAAAATAATCCCTTTCCACGCCGTCGGGGTAGCGTTTCATGGTAAGGGCGCGTTCCTTAAGGTGGGGCAGAATGAAAGGCGCGGCGCGGATGTAATATTCCAATACCTGGAGTTTTGTAAAGTCCTGCGCGGGGTAAAGGACCTTTTTCAGGTTGGAAAGGGGGATATCCTTTTCATTGACCGTCATGTTGTTCTTTTCCATCAGGGCTTCTTTGCCCTGCGCATGCTTTCTTCAAGGGCTGCCATGAGGTCCTGGATGCCTTCTTCGGGTTCCCCTCCGGTTTCAGGCGAAAGAACCCCGGCGTTTTCCTTTGTTTTTTTTCTCAGTATATCCATGATATTTTCCCTGCGAGGGTCGGTATATTTTTCCGGCTTAAAAGCGGCCGTCATCCCGGATATGGCGGATTTCATGGAGTTTTTTTCATCTATGTCGACGGATGCGTCTTTCGGCGAGGCGATGTCGTCGGGGACAACCTCGGAACTGTAATGAAGAGTGGTAAGCTCCAGCGCACCGTCCGTGCTTTTTACTTCTACGAGATATTCTCTCTCGCCCAGGACGAATTTTGCTAGGCCTGCCTTGCCGGTTCTTTGCATGGCTTCGGCGAGCAGGCGGTATGATTTTTCCCCGCCCTTCAACGGCGTGAGAAAATAAGGATGGCCGTAATAGACGGGATCGATCGCGTTTAAGTCAACGAATTCGGAGATCTCTATCGTCCTGCTCCTCTCAGGGGAGACCGATTCGAGTTCCTCATCGGTAATGACGACGTGCTCCCCGGGCCTTATCTCGTAACCCCTGACGATATCCGCGGGCGCGACGACTTTTTCCTCGAGAGGGCAGAACATCCTGCGTTTTAAGGGGGAGTAATCCTTGTTGTGAAGAAGATGGAAAGAAACGCGGCCAGGCTCCACGGCCCTCACGAGACGAACGGGTATGGCCACAAGGCTGAAGCTTATGGTCCCGCTCCAGATGCCCTGGAAGGAGGCCTCCGCGGAGGTTTCTTTTTTTATTTTCTTTACGGCGTGCTTTTTCACGGTCTTTTTATTTTTCATTTCAGGCCGCCTTTTTAAGGGATCTTTTCAGGACGTCGAGCAGTTTTCCCGGAGGGGTGGTTTTCAGGACTTTCGGCCTTAAGAGCGATATTTTTTCGCCGCGAGCCTTTTTTTCTATGAGCGACTGGAGTTTTTTCCGGTGCTCGTCGGCATATTGTTCCGGCTTGAAGGCAACGGCGAGCTTGTTTATCAGTTCCGCGCCTATGGAAATCTCTTTTTCCGAGAGGGGAAAATTTTCCAGGGAAAGGCTTTGCGCCTTTATGACCTCGTCGGCGTACCTTAAGATTCCCAGTCTCAGCGTCCTCCCGGCATGGCGCAGGGAGCCGAGATATGAGCGCTTTCTCATGACCCACGTGCAGACGGCCTCGGTCCTTGTCTCTCCGAGAGCCGCAGCGAGGGCGTTGTAACTTTTTACGGAAGAATCAGGCTCCAGATAATATGTCCGTTCAATGAAGACCGGGTCGATTTCGCCGGCTTTTACAAATTCCTTTACCTCTATGTCCCGGCTCTCATGTGGTTCCGCAGCTTCCAGCTCTTCCGGGTCGATTAGCATGTATTTTCTTTCTTCAAGCTTAAACCCCCTGACCTGCTCTTCCCGGGGCACCGGAGCGCTTTCAAGGGCGCACACCATTATCTGGCGCAGTTGGGCCCTGTCGGTCCTGTGCAAAAGGTGGAAGCCGACTGCCTCCTCCCTTACCGCGGTGTGAAGCTTTACAGGAATGACCGAACCGCCCAGGCGGATGCTGCCCATCCAAATAGTCGCTGCCATGCATATACTCCTTTATAAAATATGACATGTTTTATTTTATTCCCTCGGTTTAGCCTGACCGGATAAGTATAGCAGTATTAATGCGGGTTTTCAAGTTTTGGACGTGACAAAAAAATCAGGGCAATTGACTTGATTATCGGGAAAAAGATGGTATTTATTATATATGCCGCACATGCTACGCCCGATATTGTGGCCTCAACAGGCAGGCCTTTAGCAGCCTATAATTTTCTTGGAGGGGTTATGGAATTATTGCGTGCAGCCAACCGTGCCGCGTGGCGCAGGTGGCTCAGGGCCAATTACAGGACCACAAAGGAAATATGGCTGGTAAACCCGCATAAGAACAGCGGCGAGACGGCCATAACTTATAACGACGCAGTCGAAGAGGCTCTTTGCTTCGGATGGATAGACAGCAATGTAAAAAACCTGGACGCGGGCCATTCCGCGCAAAAATACACCCCGAGGAAAAAAGACGCCGCGTATTCGCAGGCCAACATAGAGAGGCTGAAATTGCTCTCCAAACTTGGCAAGCTCGCCCCTGAAATAAAAAGGGCAACGGCCGCGGCCGTCAAAAGGAAATTCATCTTCCCGGCGGACATAACGGCGGCGCTCCAAAGGTCAAGGATCGCCTGGGCCAATTTTAAAGAATTCCCGCCGGCTTACCAAAGGATACGGGTCGCGTTCGTGGAAGGGGCGAGGAGAAGGCCGGCCGTGTTCAGGACGAGGCTTAAGTACCTGGTTAAAATGTGCGAAAAGAACAGGATGTTCGGTTACGGCGGGATAGAGAAATACTTTAAGGAAAATTAATAAGCGGGACAGGCTGAAAAAAATCAGCCGCCGGTCCCGCTTATTAATTGTTTTTTTAGAACGCCGCCTCGACTTCCCATTCGTATTGATATCCTATTGCGGCCATGCTTGACGGCGCCGCGCCGGCGAATATTCCAGGTGAGAAGGGGAACCCTTCGAAAGAGCCGTTTGAATAAACATTGGCAAGTACCAGGGTCACGTCATAAGTGCCGTCCGAGGTATAAATCGACGAAATATCCAGGCTGTTGCCGGGATTGTTTGCCTTATAAAAATTATTTCCCGCTCCGACCGAATTGTAATTCCCGTTGTTTGTCCATGACAGGGTGAAGCAGTCCGCGCTTAAATTGCCGCTTGCAACCGGGGCCGTCACCTGCGCCGTGTATGTTATCCCGCTCACGCAAACGTCGAATTCATAGGTATCACCGGGGATGCAGGTGGCGCCCGACGTCGGGTAATATGCGGTGCCAAACTCATCCATGGTGCTGTAAACCGCGTGGATCTGCGTGCCGGCCGTGATGTTTTTTATCGTTACACCCGCGTTTGTAACGGCATTTCCTTCGCTGTCTGTCACCATTACCATGTCCTGGACGGATACTCCACCCTCCAGGTCGTCGGAAATTATTTCCGCCATTATGGACGGGGCAGTTGTCGCCGGCATGGGTGTCGGGGTGGGAACCGCGTATTTTGAGTCAAGGATCACGTCCACGTCCCAGGATGAGTCGCAATCAAGATGGAAATTGCTGGATGACGACGCGCCGCCCGTAAAAGTCAGGTCTTTTGATATTTCCAGTTCGACGTTATATTCGCCGGCGACTCCGGCAACGGGGTAATATGAGGAAATATCCAGGCTGCTTCCCGTGGCGGCCTGCGAATAAATATTATTGTCCGAAGGGTCATATATGTTGACATAATTGGAATTCCCCCCGTATAGCCATGTAAGCGTGTTGCCGTCGGGATTAAGAGTGGAACCTCCGGGCATGACGCCGCTTGCCGTGTAAGTGACTCCGCCAAAATACACATCCATCTCAACGGTGTTTCCCGGATCAATGCCGATTATTGAAATTGAGTAATTACCGTTTGAACAGGTGGATGTGAATTTCTGTGATTTTGTGACGTTTTTCAACGTTACGATCGCATCCGAGATGGCATTATAATTTGCGTCATTTATGCCGATATTGCAATACCATCCAGGGCTGTCATTATCATAATAATACAGGGAAGCACCGATTACAATTGGCAACGGGGCAGGCGTGGTTGACGGAGTGGGAGTGTTGGTGTTTGTCGGGGCGACAATATTGGTCGGCGTATCAGTGTAGGAAGCGGTCACTATAAGGACGGTAACCTCAGCTTTCACGGTTTTTTGGGCCGCCACCGTGGCGGTTGCATTACCTATTGCGATGGTCTGCGTAAGGGTGGCCGCGGCCTGTTCGGCCGGGTCGGCCTGCGCCAGGTATGCTATAGTGGCAGCCATTTGCGCCGTGGCGGTAGCTACGGCGTTATTCATCTGCGCTGTGGCGGTGGTATTAATTGTGGGCGTATTGGTGCCGTGAACCGCGTCGTATGTCGCCTCGGCGTTGGCTGTTTTTTGGGCCGCGGCAACGGTCGTGGCCGTCTGTTGTATCTCCATGGTTTGCGTCGCGACAGCCTGGGCTGTGACGCCGGCTGTGGCAAGATAGGTAAGCGTGGCGTTCAGGCCGGGATTTTCATCCGTGGCCGGAAACGTAGGCGATGCCTTTTTTGTGCAGTTGGATGCCATTAGGACCGACAAAAGGATGTATAAGACAATGAAAAATTTTTTCATGAATTCCCCCCTTATAGGTGAATATATTTTACATAGTAGTACTTTTAAGATTTTTGTCAATATTTTTTTGTTTCCATCAGGGTTTACGTATAATGATCGCATCATAATAAGGCAGCGTAAAGCCATGAAATCGTCCGCATTTTTTTTGTTCCACCATGCGGAAATGAAATGTAAATGTGTGTTCCAATTATTTTCAGGAGGTATACAATATAGAAATGACAACAAAAGGGTCTTGGATAAAACATGCAAATGGGAAATTATGCCCGTGAAAACAACACATAAAACAAATATTATTTCGCGGGCCATCCCCGCTTAGAAAAGAATAAAAACTTACCTGGAGGGTTTATGAACAGAATAGCCTGTGTTTTTCTGGTTCTGATATTTGTTTTCACCGCCGGATGCGCCACAGAACTCGTCAACACCGCCTCGATGTGGCCCGCGATCAACCATGGATTTGTCCATTACGAGCCGAAAACAGTCTCATCCGAGGATGAGGCCATTTCCAACATCAGGAGCAGCCAGGGATACGCGTTCATAAGCGGGCGCAAACCGTATGATGTCGTCGCCGACAGGTATTCCCTCATTTATAAGATACAGTGGACCGAACAATCCACGTATGTGGACGAGGTTCCCACGACCGGCGGATTTTTTATAGGATGGGATTACATACCCACTTATTCCACCACAACGCAGACATACCATTCTTCGGAACAAAAACAGGATAATATGACGGTCGTATTCAAGGACATTACGGGAATCTATTTTTACAGGAACGATCTTTGCGTGGCATCCAGGGGCGGGACCAATTACATAGGCGCAAACTCAAGGGAAAGCCTCATGACCCTGGCGGATTCCATTTATACACTGGCCATGGCGCAGGGGGCCTCCATTGAAAAAGATGTTAATTTCGAATTCACGCCCCTTTCTCCCAAACAATGCAAAATGCTCAATATCGACAGGGGGGACATGGTGACGTCGGTTTTTGAGGGCAGCGAAGGCGACAGGGCGGGAATAAGGGAGGGCGATATCCTGCTAAACGTCAAGAGCATATCGGAATCCGGTGGATTCAGGAAATTTTTTGCCTCGGGAAAAATCCTGAAAATGCTCCGCTGGACGCAGAACGGCGGCGAGATCAATTACAGGAATGTGACCATAAAAATGAAGGGGGGCAAATAAGATGAAAAAGAATATCATCATCCTTTTGCTCGCGCTCTTTGTTTGCGCCTCACTGGCGGCCCAGAAACTGAATATCATGACGACATCGGGCAAACTTATCACCGGCGAGAAAATAGGAAGCGACGACACTTCGGTATTCATAAAAACCTCTGACGGCAACGCCACGACGGTTGCGTTGAAGAAGATAAAAAAGGTCTTTGACGCCGACACCATGAAGGACCTCACGAGCGAATACATGCCCGGCACGGCGGGACAGCCGGCAGCAGAGTCCTCAGCCGCGCCTACGCCCGCGTCCGCCGCGGCATCCGATATTGACCGGAAGAAGCAGGAACTTGAGGCACGGTTCAAAAGCGGGGCCATTTCGCATCATGAATATATGAAGGAACTTGGAAAGCTGCTAAACGGCGCCAATGCCCAGGCCCCGGCGCAGGCGGCCAATACCGGAACAATTGCGGCCAGGACAAACGAGCAGGCATTGCCCGAGATACAATATGAAACCGTGGAAGGCGAAGCCGGGACAACGGAGCTTACATCGCCGTTCACCAGGACGGTTCAGGATTATTTCGACGTCGACGTGGATTACTTAATGGTCAACTTGCTCGCTTCATCCGACAATGCAAGGCTTAAACAGGTCATGAAAAGTTTTACCGTGGGTACTTATGACGATTCCACTTTCATGGCCTCGTTCGGCTTCGGTGCGGCGGTTTACTTGAGGCCTTTCGACTGGTTCGCCATAGGAGGATTTTATACGACATCTTTCATAAACCAGAACATGAACGTATTCCGGGGCGACGAGGAGATCACCGGCGGCGACTGGGACCGGTATATGTTCATGGACATGCCGACGGCCGCTTACGGCGTGGTATTCAGGTTCATACCATATTCCTCGGCTGAGGCCACCGGCAACGGCGAGCTCAGCGAGAATTTCGCTTTCGGCATTGACATCAGGCTTGGCGCTGCCACACTGGGGTCGCCTTTTGCCGCTGCAGGCATAAATGACGAGGCTTCGTCACCGGATACCGTGAACGTCCTTACCGCGGACCCGGCAACCTACTTCGCAATCGAACTCAACATATGCTCCGAGAGCAATTTCATCAAATTCGCCCTCGGTTACCAGCAATTTATGTTTAACCAGCTGAACGCGTCCACATACCTGGCGGGAGTGACCAACGCCGGCAATGTAGTGGCGGATTCAGGAGGGCCAATACCTTTTTCGGGCCAGGGGTTTTACTTAAGGTCTTCGATTATTTTTTAACGGGAGGGCTTAATAATGTCCGGCATATTTAAGGCCGAGTGCATGGTATGCGGCGGGAAAATGGGGTATTATTTCACAAAACTTTTCACCAGCTACGGCCTCGGCGACGTGGAATACTGGAAATGCAATGAGTGCGGTTTTGTTTCCTCGAAGACCCACCATGAGATGGACGAAAAAAAGTGGAACGAACTGAATTTCAAATTCCACGACGGCTACCAGGGAAAGGAGACCGTCACCGGTGAATTTGAGAGGATGGTCGAAAGAAGGGAAGCGCGGCTCAAGGCGCAGGTAAGCGCCATTGCGCACATGGACGGCCACGCCATGCTGCCGCATAAGAACAAGTGGATCGATTACGGCTGCGGCGACGGGAAACTCGACGACATGCTCCATGAAAAAGGGATCGAGGTCCTGAAATACGACAAATACATGTCCAGGGAACTGCCGGGTTATATTGAGAAGACGCAGCCTTCAAGTTATGACTTGCTGATAAACTGCGCGGTCTTCGAACACATACTAAACCGCGCTTCACTGGAAGAGATGTTCGGCCTGATAACGGACAACGGCGCCCTTGCCCTGCACACGCTGGCTTGCGAAAACATCCCGCGGGATCCGGGCTGGTTTTACCTCCTGCCCGTGCATACTGCATTTTACACGAACAAAAGCATGGAAATACTTTTTAAAGAATTCGGCTTCAGGTCATCGGTTTACAACGTCCCGTCGCGCATGTGGTTCTGGCTTAAAGATTACAACAAGGAAAAACTTGAAGCAATCACGGACGGGAACAGGGAAGAATGGTTCTATAAAGAGGGGTTCATGGATTACTGGAAATAAGAATATGGGGGGATCATGGCCATAAAAAAGAAAGCAACGGCAAAAGGCAAAACCCCGGCAGTAAAGCGGGAGAAAAAAACGGCAAAGGATCCGGCGGGACATGAACTTTCCGCGGAGACGCCGCAGGCTGTCCCTGCCGTACCGCATGTCGTGGAGCAGGGCGTCATGATAGAACCGTATCCGGCTCCGGCCGCTTCTTCCGCGGCAAACGCGTGGGCTCCGGCCGATGAATACGACGTCCCGCGCGTATTCCAGAACGCATGGGCATATTTCAAGAACGCCTTCCCGGTAAATTTCCTCGCGTCCCTGGCCACGGCGCTCGCCATTGTCCCGGTCTTTTTTACGTTCTTCAGCATGATGGCCGACAGGACAAAAATGGCGGTGCCGAATATCGGGCGGATATTTTTGCTGGAAATTTTCTATTTCATAATTTTATGGTATGCGGTTGCTTTCATGATAACGGTGTTTAACAGGAGGGGGCTGGGGAAGAACTGGGATAAACCTGGAATCGCCCCTATTTTCGCAGCTTCGTTCATGGGGGCCTTAAGGATGATAGTCCTTATGCTTATATTTATCGGATGCATTATCCTGATCATGCTCCCTTTCGGGCTTATAGCGGTCTTTGCGTCAAAGACAGCCGCGGTTACGGCCCTTGTCATAGAGATAATAGCCTACCTGGCAATTCTGGTATTGATGGTCTATTTGATGCTTATATTCGGCCCTTCCATGGTGATAACCGTAATCGAGCCAAAGATCATAGAGGCCCTCAGGGAAAGTGCTCGGATAACAAAGGGCAAAAGGCTCAAGATACTGCTCACATATTTCCTGGCCATGTTGATTGTTTTCGGGGCGGAGATAGTCATTATAATACCGGCGGCGATAATAGCGGCCTTCGCGGTCAAGGCGGCCGCCGCGGCAACGGCATTGTTTTTAGTCGCCGGGTTTATCCTGCTGGTATTATTCATGGCGGTAGTAATGCCGCTGGGCTACGCATATTACTACTCAATATATAATGAAGCGAAAAATACGGTAAAATGACGGGGGATGGAATATGATAAAATTAAAATGTTTTATCGTTACTGCTGTTATGGCCGCGTTATTGTTTCCGGCGGCGCTTTGCGCGGACGGCCCGGAGATATTCGAGCCCGACCAGGTGGTCAAAGCCTCGGTCAACTCGAAAATAACATACGCCGTAAACTTGAAAAAAAATGATTTTGTGGAAGCCCCGAAGACTGAACAGGTCTCGCCGTGGATCCAGCAGGTTAAAAACGCAAAAGGCTCGTTGACCTTTACCGTGCTCGAGCTTCCCTCCGGCGTAAAAGAGACATTCGACAGGGCCGAGAAGACGTTTTTTAAGAACGATTTTGAAGGCGCGCTCAGCCTTTATGTGCAGGTGGAAAAGGCCGACCCGGATTTTTTGCCCATCTACAACTACATCGGCGACTCGTATTACAGGATGAAGGATTATGTGAACGCGAAGAAGAACTTTGAACATGAGACAAAGGTTAATTACTGCAATTACCAGGGACACTGGTTCCTGGCCGACACGCTTTACGCCCTTGGAGAGCAGGAGGAGGCGGCGTACGAGGCCACCGTGGGGCATATCCTCAACAGGAACCATAAGGAACTGAAAAAAACAATGATGTATTACAGGGAACAGACGGGCAGGCCGTGGAAGGACTGGAGCTACCTGCCCCAGTGTGAGATAACAAAAATAGACGACGGCACGGTGAGCATTGCGGTTACCAGGGACTGGCTGGCATACGGGATGGACAAGGCGCTGTGGAGATACGAGCCGGGATACGCCGAAAAGCACCACGCCGGGGGTGCGGGAGATATTGTGATATTTTATATCGAGGAAGCAGAGGCGCTTATGGCCAATTTCAGCAAGTCGGAAAATAATCCGGTCCTTAAAGCGATAGCCGGAAGTGATTATACTATGCCTTTTGTTCTCTACGAGGTGCTGGCGGTAAAAGACCCGTCAAGGGTGGCGGTTTGCCCGGAGGCGACGATAAAAGAAATAGCGGGGTACATTGATAAGTTCCATTAAATGGATGAAAGAATATAACAAACAATATTTATAATGGCCAGGGGTGGCCGGAGGGGCGTAATGAAAAAATTCACTTTTGTAACGGTTTTTATTTTTTTCTCGTTATCGGGTTTTTGTTCCTGGTGGGACGGAGGGATTGCGCGGGTAATGGGTCTGGGGGAAGTCGGGATCGTCCTGCCGGACGAAACCTCGGTGATAGACCTTTATTCGGAAGGGTTCAGTTCTCTCCTTACAGGAAGGGAACCGGCGGACATAATATCGCTTTCACCGCTGTATGACAGGCAGACAAAATATATGTATCAAAAAGTGATAATACCAAATTACATGAAGATCCCGGGCCTCGCAATCGGGCTGCCTGATGTAAATCCCGGATTTTTGTTTTTTGATATAACGCAGGATGATGCGGTTATGGTTCAACCGCTGTGTAATAATAGCTTTGTTTCTTCAAACTACATGAACGTCGAAAAAAATTCGGATATTGCAGCGCTAAAGGTTGATTACGCCCATTCATTTGAAAACGGTCTTTCCGCAGGCGTTATGGCTGCATATTCCGCCGAATACAGGACCGAGAAAGGACGGACATATATTATTACGGATCCGTTTTTTATGCAGATGTACAACATGTCTTCCGGCGGCGCGACCGTCAAATATTTTGATTATTCGGCCGATGTTAGCTATAAGCTTAACGAAGAAATGACCGTTGCCCTCTCGGGCGGGTCTGATGTTCCATCCGGATTTATAAAAAGTTCCCCGTCCAATCTAATCGGCCCAAACGCCGGAGTGTATATCCTGAGCCAGTCCCCGGAATATGACGGTTATTTCGGGTCGGGAAATTATCATGGCGCCATGGCGGATGTGAATTATAATTTCTCAACCACAGGCCACGACCTGAATATTGGCGTGCAATATATCAAAAAAGGGATTGTTGAAGCCCTTTTGTCAGCAGGTATCATACCGGATTACCACAATGAATTTAAGGAAACAACGACCGTTCCCGGCGTATATGAAAACATGGAAGAGAGCGGCAGGGGGTTTGACGTACGGTTAAAATGCCGATATAATATATGCGATTGGATCACCGCCGGCATTCTGGCGGAAGGCAACGGTGTGGATTATTCCTATAATTATGATGATTCCGGGTTAATATCCAAAGGCATGGATACGGAATATAATTCCGACGATGCCGCCGGGATTACCTGCCACATCTGGAATTTTACGATTCCGGTGGAGTTTTTTGGCCATACGCAGAACGGGCCCGGGAACAAATACGCGGGAATAAGGGGCGGGGTCGAGTATAAAGTTCTGGATTGGCTGAGCCTGAGGCTGGGAGGCGAATGGCCGGGAATATATGAATCTTTCAACGGCAGCGGCGAAAACTGCAACTATTCGGTCACGGGGGGATGTGGGGTAAATTTTGGAAGCTTACAGGCGGATTTTGGAATATTATACAGCGACGCAAAATATTGGGATGATGATTTTATGTTTCCGGGCTCCATGGAAACGTCGGAAACAAGCGAGACAAAAATTTCACTGGGTCTGACATATAAAATTTAAGAAAATTGACAATTAAGGATTCACAGGCGCGACTTTATGCCGATAAGGGGGGATATATGGATAAAAAAAAGGATGAAGGTCCGGGTTTGTTTTTTTATTTTCTTGTGATCGCGGTTCTGATCATAGGAGTGAAGTGGTACTATCCGAAGCTCGAGTCAAAATGGGAGGACAATGCGGGGCAAAAATCCATGAAAAAAGCCGATTACCAGGGGGCGATAATTCATTTTACAAAGGCCATAAACGACGACATGGACAACGCCGATGCCTATTATGACCGCGGTACGGCATATAAACTTTCCGGCCTGACACTTACGGCCGAGGCTGATTTTGACAGCGCGGAGTCCTTAAGGAAAGACAAGGAAAGAAAAGAGATGGAAGACGAGCAGATAAAAGAAAACGCACGGAACGTCGACGATAATATAAAGGGAAAGATAAAGGATACGGGAAGGCGGCTGCTTGAAAACTGGAGATGAGTTAAGATACGCGGGTGAATAGAAAGGACCGGGCAGAGCCTGATTTTAGACTAAATGGTTCGACTTGCGTGCTATTACGATTGAGATTAATATTATTTACATGGAGGTTTTATGAACATCATATTAAAAATCATCCCTGTGATCCTGTATTTCCTCGTAGGCCTTATCTCCCTCTCCATGGCCCTGAAAAGCCTCGCCTCCAAAGGTTTCATCCAGTTCCATGAACAGGCCGCCGGCAGGCCGCTGGACAAGATAGACGCCCCGCTGAGGCAGGTGATACTGGCCTTGATGCGGGTTTCCGGCGCCGGGTTCCTTACGGTTGCTCTGATGCTCATGACTTTCCCTGTGGTCAATTATTTTCATCCGGATGCATTCACGAAATACGCCGTTCCCGCGATAGCCATGATATTCTGCGTCGGGCTTTTTTTGGCAAATTACCTCTTACACAAGGAAACAAAAGCAGACACACCATGGCAGGGAGCTATCATGGCTATTGTGATCATATCGGCCGGAATACTCATCAGTTTAATTAAAAATTAATAATTGCCCCTATGTTTACATATCCGGTATTGCCGCATATTTAAGTACATACATTCATATATACCCCTTTTATTTCAATATTGACCAAACCTTTTTCCGAGAGGTATAATGAGCCATACTTAAAAAAAGGCATACTGGGGGTTCAAATGAAAAAAATCATTTTTACGGCCATGTTACTGTCTTTTGCATGTCTTGTTTGCGCAGATCCGGCGGCTTTGCCCGGAGCGGCAACACCTCAGGCTTCGGCAACTGCTCCAGCTCACGCTTTGACACCGGTTCCAACCACGGTTTTGACACTTGCGCCAACCGCAGTTATGACATCAGAGCCGGCTCCGGTTTTGACGCCGGCATCCTCTTTGATTTCAGCGCCTTCAAGGTCCGGCGGCGCGTCCACCGGGCCGGAGTTTGGCGCCGGCAACGTATACGGCCAGTTCACGTTCAAGGAGAAATGGAACGATGATTTTACAAGCGGATTGACGCTGTTCATGACCTACACAAACGACCAGAACAACTGGTCCGGCGGCACGAATTACATGTCCTATAAATATTATATCGGATTTATGCCGCTCCATTATTATTATTTCAAAAACGACATTATCAGGATGTCCGCCGGGCCGCGGTTCCAGGTCATTATCTCCGATGATGAGACATATTATTCAAAATATTCAACGGTTGCCCCGTCGCGTTTTCTCAGGCTGCACGACTATTCCCTCTCCCTGGAGCTGGCCAACATGGAATTGATCGTTCCGTTCGTTCCGGGATTGTATGTAAACGGGGCCCTGGGAATTACAAGCACATGGGATTACAATAATTACGGCAAACCCACGTCCCTTCTTTTCCAGATATCGGGATTTAATGTCGGAAGCCTCGGTCTGGTATATTATTTCGGAGAAAGCAGGCCGGCAAAATGAAAATAACAAAAATTAAAAAGGCGCTTCTTTTTGCGGCCGCATTATCATTTCTTGTTTTTGCATCACCGGCGGTCGCCGCCACGGTCTGCATAGGATATTACAATAGCGCGCCGGATCTCAGACTGTGGTGGAACGACAATATAGGCAGCGAAATATCGACCGGGCTGTCGTACAATGACAGCCAGAACAACGTGGTATCGGCGGCCAACCTCTATATCACTCCGGTTATCTGGTCGGTTTATTCCGGCCAGTACGGAAGGATAAACCTCTCGGCCAAATTTGAAGCCACACTTTCGTTTAACGACCCGATGAGTAACGTTTGGGATAAGAGCTTCAGGAATTTTATAAGGATGCACAGTTACGAAATATACTTCAACCTGCCCGAATTTGAGATAAAAATGCCGTACGTCGAAGGGCTGAGTTTTATCGGCTCAATGGGAATATCGACAAGCTGGTTCTACGAGGACAATGGGCAATATTCGAATTTTAATGTGAATATCTTCGGCCCGGCCGTTGGTAATCTCGGCTTTGTGTATTACTTTAAATAGCGGATGACAAACAGTGCAAACCATCATTGATGCCGGCAACATCAGTGCCTTTCAACGGGCGGTTTATTACCTGACCGGGACCGAAAGCATGATAACGCCGGAGCATAACATACGGGCGGAAGTGGTAGTTGACGGCATTAGCCACACCGCGGACGCCGTGGCGCCGGGAAATATCACGCTGGCACCCGACGCAGAGCCGGTGTCGTGGCAGTACGGGGAACCCGGAGGCAATGGCGGGACATTGTATATTTACAGGTTATCGCCATATGCGCAAATATATACCGGCAACGCGCCGGCGCCTTCGCCTTTCACGTTCACGACGGACCTTTATACCCAGGGCGACGGGCTGCACGAGATAATGCTTTCGCAGTCGGCCAGTTATTATGAATATGAAGGGGCTTTTATAGGATGCGATTCCAGCAGCAGGATCGTCATAAATACGCACAATAAGAGAAGCGACATAAACAAATAGGGAACACATGTACGGTAACGGTTGACTGTTGTTTGCAGAGACGCCCCTCGAGGGCGTTTCTGCATTTTTAGGGGCAGCTGCCATTCATGACTGTGTTTGACTTTGTATCTATTGTCGTGTATCATCATTATCAATGCAAGGCCCAACTACTCATCCTAAAAAACACCGGCGTTAAACCGGGCTGTATCTTATATTGAGGGGGAAAAATGGATAAGACCATGAAGGCAGTAGTAATAGATTCTTTTGGACCTGCGGAGAACATGCAAATCCGGGAGATCCCGGTTCCAATCCCGGGAAAAGGAGAACTGCTCGTAAAAGTATTCGCGGCAGGGATAAATCCGGTTGATACTTACATCAGGAAAGGCACAAGGCAGAAAATGTCCGGGACAACATTCCCCAAGGTCATCGGCCGCGACCTGGCCGGTGAAGTTGAATCCATCGGCCCGGGCGTCAGGGTATTCAAGCCCGGCGACAGGATCATGTCCTCTGTCATGCCGAAAAACGGCGGGTCGTACGCCGAGTACGCGGTGGTCGAGGAGGGGCGCGCATGCATCATACCGGCCACGGTATCATATGAGGAAGCATCCGGGATACCCATAGCCGGGGTCACCGCCATACAGTCGTTCGAGGTGGCGGACGTTCCCATGGACAACAAAACAATCCTTATAATAGGGGCCTCGGGCGGGGTTGGGACCTTTGCCGTGCAGGCTGCGCGGGAATTGAAGGCAAAGATAACAGCGGTTTGCTCCTCTAAAAATTCCGCATTTGTAAGGGGCCTTGGCGCGCTGGAGGTCCTGGAATATGACAGAGTGGATTATCTCCATTCAAACAGGAAATTTGATTTCATTTTCGACTACGCAGGAGGCGGCGATTTGAAACTTCTCAGGGGGCTACTGAACCCGAAGGGCGAATACATAACGACCGTGCGCAGGCCGGAACTGCTCTGGAACGGGATGTTCGAGTCGAAATATAACTGGTTCCTGGCCGATATAAACACTCTTGACCTTGAGTGGTTCAGGGACACGGTGGGCGCGGGCAAGGTAAGGGTAATAGTGGACAGGGTTTTCCCCATGGAGCAGGTTGTGGAAGCGCATAAATACGTGGAGACAAAACGCGCGGTGGGGAAAGTGATACTTAAAATACGGTAAATCCAATTTTTTGTGCGGCTATTAAGATATTTATTGAAGGTTTTATTCGCACGTGATAAAATCTGCGTAATATAAATTCAGGGGGGGTTAATATGAGCTTGTTCATGCAAATTCTTTGTGCCTTTTCTCTTGTGAGCTTCATCCTCATCTGTGTAATGTCCATGTCCCTTTTGAAAGCCGTTTCCGAGACCCGCAACAGGCACGGGGTGGACCTTGCCATGCTCGACGTCGTGGACTTGAAAACCGGCCGAGGATGTTCAGGACAGGAACTGGTGGATTATTTCAGGAAACAAACCAACGCCTTGCTGTCCATTACGGCCGTGTTCGGTATAATATATGTCCTGACAAGGTTTAATCCCGCTTTCATCAAAAACCCGATTTACGCCTCCGTATTCATGGGCGTAATGATGGCTTTCGGCTGGCTTGTACTTTATTCTGTCGTCACAAGCTCAAAGCTGGTGCTGGATCGTATTGTGAACAAGTTTGGAAGAGGCGGTTAACCGGAAACAATCGGCCGCTGATGGTGTCTTAATAAAAAAAGGCGGGGCCTGGCGGCTCCGCCTTTTTGTTTGTGCGCCAGATGCAAATGCGAAACATTGTGTAAAGGCCCGCATTGCATGCATAAGTGAATCCCGAAGGAGTTGAATTCCGGGATTTTCTGTGCTAAATTATGGATATGAACAAGGGGAGGTTTTGCATGAAAAACAGTCGGATACTGGGGGCGGTTGTTTTGTTCCTGCTTTTGTCGGGCTGCGCTGGCAACCGGAATTCCATCAAACAACAGGAGGCTTTATCCATGAGCATCTATGACATCAGCGTAAAGGACATGAACAATAACGACGTCAGCCTTTCGGATTACAAAGGAAAGGTGCTGCTCGTTGTAAACACGGCAACCCTGTGCGGCTTCACGCCGCAGTATGCCGGTCTTCAGGAGCTTTACACAAAGTACTGTTTGAAGGGGTTTGAAATTCTGGATTTTCCCTGCAACCAGTTCATGAACCAGGCGCCGGGCACGATAGAGGAGATACACGCGGCGTGCACCACCAGGTTCGGCATCACATTCAACCAGTTCGCCAAGATAGACGTTAACGGGGACAACGAGTCGCCGCTTTACACGTTATTGAAGGCGCAGGCCGGCGGAGGCGACATAGGGTGGAATTTCGTGAAATTTCTTGTGGACAGGAAAGGGAATATAGTAAAGCGCTATGATTCACCGGTCACTCCTGAAAAGATAGCGCCGGACATTGAGGAACAATTAAAGAATTTATAAGGAGGTTTTATGGAAAACATGACTGAACAAAAGGAAACTATTGAGACCGGCGCGGTGAAAAAGCCGGTGCCCGCGTCCATCAAGGCCGCGATATGGGGGATAGCGGTATACGCATTACTGTCGCTGGCGGTCATGGTAATGGTGATAATGCAGGGCGAGATAAAGGCCGCCTCTGGCGGGCTCGGGATGATAGTATGGATCCTCATAGCGGTGGGGCTCGGTAAAAAAAGCAAGGTCGCCTGGTGGGGAGCGCTGATATTCGGGATAATGGGCATTGTCGGAATCGGGGCCGCGATATTTATAGGAAAGAACGCGGTTGGCCTTTACCAGATACTTCTGGCGCTGGCATACTGGGCGCCGCTAATCGTGGTGCTTGTGGCCATAAACAGGAAAACAGCCAAGGAATTCACTGGTATATAAAAAATGGAGCCTATTAATTCTTTGACCCGCCTGGAAGCCGTCAACCTCCGCCTTTTGCGGCTCGGGGTGCGCGAAGCCGACCTAAAAGAGCAGTTTGTCCATTCCGGCGGCAAGGGCGGGCAGAACGTCAATAAGGTATCTACGGCGGTGAGGCTAAGGTATAAGGACGAGGAAGTCAAATGCATGGAGGAGCGCTCGCAGCTTCTCAACCGGGTGCGTGCAAGGGAAATCCTTGCCGGCAGGATGGAAAAGAAGCGTGAGGATGCAAGGCTCGCCGGTCGCGCGGCCTTTGAAAAGGCGCGCAAGCTCAAGGCTGGAAGGCCGAGGGCGGTGAAAAGGCGGATACTGGACGATAAGAAAAGGAACAGCCGCACAAAACAGAACCGCAAATACAGCCCCGGCAGGGACGAATAGATACGGTTTTGTTCCCTCCTTATTGTTACTTTCCAAATTTTACCTTGTACTTTTTGGTTTTGCATTTTGACTTTTTATCTTATAATGTATCCAAATTAAATTGAGAGGCATTGATGAAACAAACCACCATAAAGGACATCGCCAGGCGGCTCGGGATAAACCACGCCACTGTATCGCGGGCGATAAACAACGACCCGCACATCAGCAAGGCCACAAAAGCCCGCGTGCTGGAGACGGCGGCTGAAATGCATTATTCGCCGAACACGGCGGCGCGCAGCCTCGTGGGCGCAAAAAGGACGAGCACCATAGCCGTGGTAACGCCCGCCTATTTTTCGGTCTATTCGGCCGATGTCATGGCCGGCATCGAACCCGAGATAATGAAGACAAATTACGAGCTTGATTATTACACCACGCGCAGGTTCACGATATTCGGCACCGCGGGCAGGGACGTCATTGTCTTTGAAAAGATACTCGGGGAGAGAAGGGCCGATGCGCTCATTTCCATATCCGGAAACGTTGTGGGAAACCCCGGAATACTTGAAAGGTACAAAAAGGCCGGGATCCACGTGATATTCGTGGAGGGAAAAGGCGAGTGGGGACACAGGGTGCATTACGACAACGCTCAGGCGGCGGTGATGGCGGTCAACCACCTTGTGGAGCGCGGACGAAAAAGAATAGGCATGCTAATCGGCAACACCGGCAATGTCGAAAGTTACAGGGAAAGGCTCGAGGGTTTCAAAAAGGCCATGCATACGCACGGCTTAAAGGCCGACGGGTCGAACGTTTTTTCCTACCTGGAGCTGGGGCCGGGACTGCACAAATCCGCGCTGAATTTTTTCCTTGAAAAGAAGATCGACGCCGTATATGTAGGGGCGGGCGAATTCAACGCGCTCAGGCTCTATGAAGAAGCCGGGAAGATGGGGATAAAGTTTCCGGACGACATCGCGCTGGTCAGCCAGGACGACATGCGCATATCCTCGGCCGCGGGATTTACATCGGTCAGGCAGCCGGTCATTGAGATGGGCATGAAGGCGGTGGAGATAGCGGTCAGGGCCATAGAGACAAAAGACATGAAAACAATGTATGATGAGACGTTCTACCCGGAACTTATCGTAAGAAGATCGACGTAATTGCCGGTCCTATTTATATCTGCTGTATTCTTTTTCCGCGGTTTTTCTTGTTATGGGCCTTCCATGGGCCGGAAGGAATAACGAGCATCCTGTAGAGAACAACCTGCCCCAGCTTTCCAGAAGGACCTTCCTGTCCATACAATACGGCACCATTGCCTGGCCCGGGTGAACGCTGAACATTGCATCGCCCACTATCGCGATCTCATTGTCCACAATGACGCTTATGGACCCCGGCGTGTGGCCGGGCGTATGCATCACCCTTATCCCGCCGCCGGCATTATATAAATCGTTCACAATTATATCCGCCTTTACAGGCGGGTAATTTTCCCCTTCGATGGTGAAGGTTCCGGCCACGGGTTCGTCTTCGGGGTTTGTGCCGGCGGCAAGGTGCGGCGCTTCCATGGCATGAACTAGCACCCGGGCGTTGAACTTTTCTTTGAGCCTGAGCGTATTTTCCGCGTGGTCATAGTGCGCATGGGTTATCGTGATCATGCCGGGGATGACTTTGGCGCGCCCAATCTTCAGCAGCAGATTGTCGTACATGTAAGCCATGCCCGCGTCGACAAGCATGACAGAACCCAAGGATTCCACCAGGTAGACGTTGTTCCTGCCCGAGACCGTTAGCGTCACCAGACTTCCTTTATTTGTAGCCCATTTTTTCGCCATGGGGTATATGATATATCCGGAGGGTAAAAATTACAATTAAGAATTGCCGCCGTTTTAATCTTTAAAATCCCGGCTTTATTTGATAGAATGCTCAAAAGGGGAATTTTGCAATTAAAAAATATACATGGGAGGCAGTCATGAACATGAAGGAGCTTGTAAATCCGAGGGAGAACATGTACTTTGGAATGGCAGTGTTTTTCTCCGTTCTTATCTATCTTGCCTTGATAATTTCAATGGTTGGGATCATTTACATCATTCTTGGTATAATTGTGGCGTGGCTGGCGCAGGGACTTCTTACTGCGGAGATAAAAGCCCACGCAATAAGGATAGGGGAAAAGCAGTTCCCGGAAGTTTACGCCACGGTAAAAAAACTCTCCGCCCAGCTTGAAATGAAGGAAGTGCCGGCCGTTTACGTGATGCAGGCCGGCGGCGTCCTGAACGCATTTGCCACCAGGTTTTTGAGCAGGGATTTTGTCCTTATATACTCCGATATTTTCGAGCTCGCCTATGACAAAGGTGAAGAGGCCCTTAATTTCATACTGTGCCACGAGCTTGCGCACATAAAGCGCAAGCACATACAGAACAGGTGGCTGGTCTATCCGAGCATGTTCATGCCGTTTTTGGGGACCGCTTACATGAGGGCGTGCGAATACACATGCGACGCTTTCGGAGCGAACTTTGTGCCGGAAGGCTGCGTTGACGGGCTCATGCTGCTGGGGGTCGGAACAAAACTATACAGGGACGCGGACCTGGCCAGCGTGGCAGAGCAGACGCGGGAAGGCGGGTTCTTCCTGTGGCTTTTCGAGGCGGTCTCGACGCACCCGAACCTTACGAAGAGGATAAAGGCCGTGGCTGCAAGGACCGGGAAGATAAATTTATAGGCGTAATGGCGTAAAGCAAAGTCAGCTTTTGATAAAATCTATGGCGACGCTGTTGCCGAAAATATCATTGTAACTTGTTTCTATCCGGGTCGCATTGCTCCATGGTATTGTCTGGTCAGTAAGTACGTGATCGGTCTGGTCAAGCATGCTAGATGAATTGTCGTATAAATGATCGGCTTCATTTTCTATGGTGATGTCGAATCCGGAAATCAAAGTTTTCGGGTCGATCGCACCTGAGCCTTCGCTTGATGTATATGTCCGCGTTATCTCGTAGATGGTATTATCCGTGTTTAATATTATTGTCGGAACGATTATCGCCTGGTAATAACACACCCAAACCCGCGCTTGCCAACAAAAACTTGACTTTCGGTCTAAATGCTACTATAATGGTAGTATTAAAAGCCACAAGGAGGCCATATGAAAAAGAGTTTGCCTGTGTTCGCGGGTTTTATTTTTGCCCTGTTCGTCATCATTTCGGGCTGCCAGAAATCAGGCCCGTCTTCGCCGGGCGCAACCGATTCGCCCACCATAAACGCGACGGAGACCGCGGCGGCCCTGGAAACGGCCGGCCCTTCAGCCCAGGCAACGGCGACAGCCGCGGCTCAGCAGACCCTGACGGCCCAGGCAACGGCAACGGCCAAAGCGCAGGAAACAGCCACAGCAGAGGCGCAGGCCACGGCAACGGCGGCTGCGGCGCCGGGGACCATATCGGGAACAATAACATTCCAGACATCCGAGACCGGAAGACAGCTCTTTGTTGGCGTCCTGCATAATATAATAGACATAGCCGGAAACCCGGTGGATCAGACAAGCTCGGTCATCGGCGCCTCGACGTCGGTTCCTTATTCGATAACGGCGCCAGCCGGCACATATTTTGTCCTGGCCGGATCCTCCCCATCGCAGGGAGCGCCGACTTTCGGCGATTGCGTGGGCAGTTACAACGCATCGTATCCGGCATTTCCCGCCTCGGCCAACGTGACGGTCATAGCGGGCCAGACCACATCCAATGTGAACATCTCGGCCAACACCGTGACGAATTCCATAGCAGGAACGGTGACACTGCCGGCGTCCATCACCGTATCAAACACCAATTATCTAATTGCCGTATCCAAAACCATCCCGGTATTTACCGACGGGCAGTCCTTTAACGACAATAACACCATCGGGGAAACAATAAGCACGGTATCCGGCGGGAACACGATATCATATTCCCTTGCCAACCTGCTTCCGGGAAGTTTTTACATAGAGGCTTACGTGGACACGGACGGAAGCGGAACGGTTTCGGCGGGCGATTATGCGGGTTACGCGGGGCCATTCACCATAGATCCGGCGAATAATTATTCAGGGAAAAATTTCACGCTTTCAACACAGCCTTAAAAGGACGGACGGAATAAAAAGGCCCGGAGGGATAAAACCCTTACGGGCCTTTTTTTGTTTCGATCCGGCGGGGAATTGAAACTTGAAAAAACACCGGGGCCGTGTTAGCTTGAGACCAGGACCAAACAGGCGGGAAAAACCATGGGAAAACTGAAAAACTTGTTCAGGGCTTTCAATTACAGGAACTACAGGCTATTCTTCTTCGGGCAGGGCGTCTCTTTCGTCGGCACCATGATGCAAAACACGGCCCAGTCGTGGCTGATATACCGCCTGACAGGCTCCGCGGCAATGCTCGGTCTCGTGGCTTTTTCGGCGCAGTTCCCGGCGTTTTTTATGGCGCCGGTATCCGGGATATTGAGCGACAGGTTCGACAGGCGGGGAATAATATTATTCGCCGATATTTTCAAGATACTCCAGGCTTCAGCGCTTGCGGCCCTTGTTTTTGCCGGGTTCATAAAGCCGTGGCACATCGTCGCGCTATCGGTAATGCTCGGGGTGGCCAACGGCCTTGAGACTACCGCGAGGCACTCAATGGTCCCGGAGATCGTGGACGATAAAAATGACACGGGCAACGCCATCGCGGTTAATTCCATGCTCTTCAACGCTGGCAGGGTGGCCGGACCTGCGCTTGCGGGATTTGTGGTGGCCTGCGCGGGCGAGGGGTTTTGTTTTGCCGCAAACGCGCTGAGCTACGGCGCGCTCATATACGCTCTTCTTGCCATGAAACTCAGGAAGTTGCCTGAAAAAAAGAGCGAGACTCATCCAATGGACGACCTCAAGGAGGGGTATGGATATTCATTCTCTAGCAAACCCATCCGCGGCATAATATTCCTCATGGCTTTTGTAAGCCTGACAGGCGCTTCGGCCCTGGTTTTAATGCCGCTTTTCGCGGGCGGCATGCTCCATGGAGGTCCGCAGACACTCGGGTTATTAATGGGATCGCTCGGCGCCGGGGCAATAATGGGGGCCGTTTACCTTGCCTCGCACAAGGACACGCACAGGCTTACCGCCGTAATATCCGCAGCGACCGCGGTTTTCGGCGCCGCTCTTTTCTTACTGCCGTTTGCCGGAAACATATGGCCCGCAATGGCGGCCCTTGCGGCGGCAGGCGCCGGCATGATGCTGCAATCCTCCGCATCCAACACCATGATACAATCACTCTCCGACGACAGGCTGCGGGGAAGGGTGCTGAGTTTTTATCTTATGGCCGTAACGGGGTTCGGACCCCTGGGGAACCTTTTGGCCGGATACGCGGCAAAGCAGTGGGGAACAAAACCGGTCATATTAGCGCTCGGCGCGCTGACGCTCACAGCGGCGGGAATTTTTGCTTTAAAACAAAAAAATGTTTATAGGGGAGACCTTATATTGCCATAAAAGGCAAACAAAAGGCGGGGCATTAAGCCCCGCCTTTTGTTTTAATGCTATTTTCAGCTGTTTAATCCGGGCAGGCGCAGATGGCATCAATAAGCATGTTAAAACTGGACTGGCTGTATGCTCCGTTTGCGGAGAATGTCGACGGAAGCGTCCCGAATGTTACGGGATTTTGCGTATAATATCCGGTTCCGCCGTCCGAAGAGCAAATCACGCTGTCCGTATCTGATATTTCGGCAAGCCAGTAAGTGCCGGGAGCCAGTGCCACTGGCGAGGCAAGATTCAGCGTGTTCCATCCGCTGGTGCACGCGGTCTGCGGCGACTGGGCAATAAGGCTGCCTGGAGTCCCGCCGTTATCGGCATAAATTGCCGCGATGCAGTTCCCGTTAAGAGTGGTGCCGTTTATTGTCTGCACAAATAACGAAAATCCCGTCAGTTGAACCTGATTGCTGTTGCTATAACTGCTGGCCTGAAGATAACCGGCGGCGTATCCGCTCTGGACCGCTCCGCTATTTCCAAAATTAAGTCCAAGGCCCGTGCATGTGGTGGCCGTTACAGTTGCCGTAACAGTGGCGGTGACCGTAGGCGTAAGCGTGGCCGTGGTCGTCTGTGTTATTGTGCAGGTGAATGTCGGCGTCCATAGCGATGCAACGTGTGTAAGCGTCGGCGCAACGACAATGGCTGTTTCAGTCGCGTTTATATCGTAGGGCGAGGACGGGGCGGATTTGTTGCATCCGAAGGCAAATAATATCAGCGCCGCCGCAAGAGCAGAAGCCGAAATCAAAAGTTTTCTCATTTTATATATTCCCTCCCTGAAAGTATTTTTAAACCGCGTGGGAATTATACTATAGAGCCCTTAATATGTCAAAGGGCATAATTTTGCGGCCTTATTTGTCTTGTTTAGCATTTGAACATGTGATAAAATCACTTCAAATACAAGATAATCGGAGGTTTTTATGAACAAATGGGAATGTTCGGTTTGCGGATACATATATGACCCGGCAAAGGGAGACGCCGACGGCGGCATCGCCCCGGGAACGCCATTTGAACAGATACCGGCGACATGGTCATGCCCGGAGTGCGGCGCTTCCAAATCGGATTTCAAAGAATTAAAGTAACCGGATGAAAAGGCTAAAGACGGTCCTGGTTATACTTTTTGCCATGGCCGTGATATACCTGCTCAGATTTTCTCCGTTGTCCTATTATTTTTTCAACGGGACCGGCCGGGATATATTTGTCGGAAAATTTTCCGCCTACATGAAATCCATCGGCATCTGGGCCCCGTTTATTTTTACGGGGTTCTACGCCATATGCATGCTTTTGTTCATTCCGGCGAGCATCCCGACATCGATAGGCGGGCTCGTGTTCGGCGAATGGGCGGGACTCGGGCTTAATTTCGCCGGCGCCATGACCGGCGGTGTGATATCGTTCCTGCTGGTAAGGTACCTTATGCGCGACATGGCCTCGGGCATCCTGAAAGCCGGCCATTTTAAAAAACTCGACGAAAGCTCCGCGGAGCACGGTTTTTCCATAATAGTTTACATGCGCCTTTTGTTCGTGCCTTTTTCCTACGTGAGCCTCGCGGCGGGCATCTCCAGGATAAAATTTTCGCAGTTCTTCTGGGGGACCGTGGTCGGAGTGATCCCGGGCCTTGTGGTGATCACGTTCCTTGTGACCGCGGTGAAGAAAATATTCTTGACCTACAAAAACCCCGCGGACCTTCTGCGTTTCGACATAATTTTTCCTATCGTGCTTTTCATATTTTCTTTCTTCATCCCGCCTATGGTGCGCTCCATAAACAGGAAATTCAACATAACGAAAGTCCAGGATATAGATGCTTAAGGCCGTGGGACGGTTTATATGCTGAAGCTTACCTCCCTGAAAAAAGACTACGGAAAATTCACCGCCGTCAATTCCATAAACATTGAGGTTAAAAAAGGGGAGGTCTTCGGATTCCTGGGTCCGAACGGCGCAGGCAAGACCAGCACGATAAAAATGATGTGCGGGCTCACCACAATAACCGGCGGAGACTCGGAAATAGACGGAATAAGCATCAAAAAAGACCCGGTTGCCTACAAAAAACAGTTCGCCCTCATCCCCGACAAACCCTATATGTTCGACAAGCTCCGCGGCATAGAATACGTGGAATTCATGGCCAGCCTTTACGGCGTGGAAAAGTCCCGCTTTAAGGCGCTGCTCGACAAATACGCCTCCATTTTCGGCGTGGACGAATACATGAACGGGTTCATAGAGAGCTATTCGCACGGCATGAGCCAGAAACTCCTTATTACCGCGGCCCTTGTGCACGAACCGAAAGTATTCATACTCGACGAGCCCATGGTCGGGCTCGATCCCAGGTCGATGAAGATCCTGCGGGACGAATTCAGGGCCCTGGCCCGGGAAGGCATGACGATATTCATGTCCACCCACTCGCTCGACACGGCCGAGGAGGTATGCTCCAACGTCGGCATAATAGACCACGGCAACATACTCGAATCGGGCAGCCTGCCGGAAATACTCAAGAAAAGGAAGGGCGGCAGGCTCGAGGACCTGTTTTTTGAGCTCACGGACAAGGAGATAAAATGAGGGAGGCCGCGTGGATATTCTCTTTTTATTTCACGCAGTTCAAAAACAGGGTGCTCAACCCGGCCAAGGGTTCGTCGGTAAAGATTTTCCTTATAATAATATTCGGCGGGTTTTTCTTCCCGGTAGTTTACCAGCTTTTTTACTTTATTTTTAAGCACTTTTATTCGGTGCCGTTCATCGGAGGCCTGCTGGTGGGCAAGATACTCAACGGTTTTTTCATGTCCTTTTCCGTGATGATATTCCTTTCGTCCATGGTATCCGCGATACCGGTGCTCTATTTAAGCCGCGACACCGACTTCCTTTTCAGCGCGCCGCTGGCCATGGAAAATATATTCTCGTCAAAATGCGTGAAGGTGGCCTTCGGCGCCAGCTGGATGATACTTCTCATGAGCATACCGGTATTTTTGGCATATAAGAACGTCATAGGCATCACCTTTTCTTCCTATGTTTTCATACTTGCGTGCCATGTCCCGTTCTTCGCCTTCATAGCCTCCTTCGGTATACTCGCCACCATACTGCTGGTGAGGTTTTTTCCGGCCGAGAACGTGCGCAACATAGCGGTCTCTTTCACCGGGATACTGGCGGCCGTCATGATAATATATTTCAGGATGCTGCAGCCGGAAAAATTGGCAGGGGCGGGTTTTGAGCAGGTCAACGAGTTCGTGAAAAATCTCAGGACGCCGGATTATTTTTTCCTGCCGCACTCTTATTTTGTGAGGATAGTCGGCGAGGTGACTTCGGGCGGGGTTTTCGCCGGGCTTTCCGGTTTCTTTTATTACTCCGCGGCGGCGCTGCTGTCCCTGTCCGCGGTCATAGCCGTGTCCAGGGGGATATATTTCGAGGGTTACGGCAGGAGCGGCTCGAGGCCGTCGCTTGCCCCAGGTGAGGCTATGATAAAATTCAGGGGCCCGTCAAGTTTCCTTTCCATGGCCGGCAAGGACGCCAAATATCTGGCGAGGGACACCTCGCAGTGGATACAGGTGGTTTTCCTGTGCGGAATCGTTTTCATATACATTTTCAACCTTTATAAACTGCCCTCGGAGCTTTTCGGCCTTAAGGATTTCATATTTTTCCTTAACATAGGTTTCATAGGAATGGTGCTGGCCGCGGCCGGATCCAGGTTCGTCCTTCCTGTAATATCGGCCGAGGGAAAGGGGTTCTGGTTTTACAAGACCGCCCCCATAACCATGCGCAGGTACGTCGTTTACAAGTTCATATCCTACGGCGCGCCGCTTGCGGTCACCGGACAGGTTGTCGGGCTCATATCAATTGCCATATTAAGGCCGGGTCTTTACATTTGTGCGCTGACGCTTTTTTCCGCTTTCCTTATTACCGTGGTCGTCGCCGCGGTCGGAACGGGTCTCGGAGCGTATTTCGCCAGGTTTAACATCAAGAATCCCGAGGACCTTATAACCGGGCCGGCGGGGCTGTCGTATATGTTCGTGACGTTCCTTTTTGTCGCGGCGGTGCTGATGTGCGAAGCCGGCGTGGTAAAGGATTATTACATGCACGCCATGGTAAAAGCTCTGGTATTCTTACCGTGGCAATATCTTCCGAATTACATATTAATGGCGGCGGCCGCGGCCGCTGTGTCGGCGGCTGGGCTTGCGGCCGGGATAAACAAACTTGATAAAATGGAGAATTAAAAAATGGACAACAAAAACAACCTGATCATCGAAGCGGGCCATGTGACCGAGGTTTACGGACCGGTTCAGGCGCTGAAAAACCATCTTTTAAAACGCAGGGGAGAATTTATCCTGATAACCCATCCTTTTTCCTATTCAAAACTTGAAGGGACCGTGGCCGAGGTTTTCCTGGACGGCGTTTCCCGGGAAACCATTTCCGGCCATAAAAGGGGCGGGAACCAGCCGGTTCAATGGCTGAAGGACATTTATTTCAACGTAAAATTCGGCCTTTCATTGAAGAAAAAAGCCGACCTTTTTATCGGCATAGACAATTTGAACGCCATGACCGGAATATTCCTGAAATGGATCGGCAGGGTCGACAGGACCGTATATTACATAATCGACCATACGCCGCGAAGGTTCAAAAATCCCGTGCTGAATTTTTTTTATGAGGCAATAGACAGGTTCGCCTGCGAGCGGAGCGATTTTATATGGTCGCTCTCGGAGCGCATTGCCGAGGCTAAGGAAAAAAAATACAGGATAAAAAAGGGCATGAACATGGTGGTGCCGGTCGGGGTCGAGCTGGGCAAGGTGGACAAATTTACCGAAGCCGAGAAGGTCTCCAAAAAGACGATGGTCCTGATGTCGATGCTCGACGAGACAAAAGGGATCCAGCTTTTGATAGACTGCATGAGGGACATTTCGGCCCGGGCGGCAGGCGCGCAGCTTTTGATAATAGGCTCCGGGCCTTATGAGCAGAACCTGAAGGACCAGGCAAAAAGCCTGGGGCTCGGGGAAAGCGTAAAATTTTTGGGGCTGATGGACCATGACACCCTTTTTAAGTTCATTCCGCATGAAAGGGTGGGACTGGCGCCGTATTCGGACGACGCCAACAATTATTCATATTACGCCGACCCGACAAAACCCAAGGAATACCTGGCGTGCGGCCTGCCGGTAGTGATAACAGGCGTGCCGTGGATAGCTGCGGAAATTGAAAAAAGGCCCATGGGAGTCGTGTGCAAATATGAAAAAGAATCGCTGATAAACGCGTGCGTTAAAATACTCAATGACGATGTTTTTTACAGGCTATGCCTGAAAAATTCGGTTGAATTTGCGTCGCATATAGGATGGGACTCCATTTACGACGATATTTTTGCCAAAATGCAACGATAAAAAAAGCAGGCTCCCTTAAGAGAGCCTGCTTTTTTTATTTACAAGTGGCTGTGTTATTGTGCGGGAACCGATGATGCTGCTTTTGCAAAAACAACGATGACAAATATATAATAGATGGCAATCACAGCCGCTTCTATTCCGCAGCCCAACCAGGCTTTTCCAGACTGGGCGCCTATGACGGCGTCGTGGTAACATTTTGTGTACTGCGAGGCGTATGCGGCGTTCTTTCCAATAAGCCTTTCCGCATTGCTTGTGGGAATGATGAAATATGAAGCGAGCACGCCCAGGGGGCCAAGAAGGCATCCGGCGCCGGCCCAGAGAAAGAAATTCGTATCCTTGTCGGCGTCCTGCTGGGCGGTCTTGCACACATTCATCCAGTATTGTTTTATCTGCGCCTGAGTGTATGCAGCGTCAGCAATCGGAGCCAAGCCGGCAACGAACAATGAAGCAATTAAAATGATCGACAAAACCTTTTTCATAATTACCGCCTCCCGTTAGTGTTTAATAAAAGCAAAAATAGCTCTTATTAGATTGACAAAATCCCTTCGTTTGATTATTTTACAAATTATTTGCAATAATATCAAGAGATATTTTCATGAATAATTTTTATAAAAAAATCTTTAATATGCATGTAAAATCTGATAAACTTTATTACTGCCGGATGCGGCGAATTAAGGAGAAGATAATGGGAAGGTTTAAATGGTTGTTATTTGCGGCAGCCCTGTTTTTCAGCTGCCCGATTGCGTTTGCAGGGGACATCACGTTCCATTTTTGCAAGGAAAGCAGCGATGATAACGAGGCCGGGATGGTTTACGGCTTTATGTATGTCAAGGCGGCTCCGGATCCCGCCGACAACTGCGTTTATCTGCATGTCACGGCGCCGGTCAATCAGATAGTCGAGTATAAGGGAAATTCTACGACAATATATTATCCGGACGACAACAAAGCCATAATTTTTGAATCCGACAGGAAGGCTCCAAAAATAAACCCCATGGACCCGGCCGCAAAAAAGCTCAATCTCGGCGATATGGGCATGGTGCTTGTAAATACCTCAAAAACCGAGGGAGGAACGACGGAGATATGGGCCCCCAAAAACATAACCGCCTCACCCATTAAAAATATCACATTAATGAAGGCCGGCGACGGCACATTAAGAATGATAAATATCAATGACAAATCGGGAAAACTTGTCAGCAAGACGCAATATTCCGATTTCAAAAAGATAAACGGGATTGAAATGCCCCTTGATATCGAAACATACTCGGCCGCGGGCGGGCCGTCTTTCGAGGCGGTTAAGCTTTCGAAACCGGACGACAAAAGCAGGCTGCCGGAAATCATAGCAAAATTCGCGGTCCCGCCAAAAACGGACATAGAGACGGTTAAATTTTGAAAAAAGCCGCCCTCATCATATTTTTCCTTCTTTCCTGCGCGCTTGTAAAAGCCTCATGGGAGTGCGAATGGGAGGAAAAACAGCCGCCGGACGTTTATTCGGAGGAAAACATCAGCAGGGCTTTTTTCGACGAGGAGTCGTTCGGAAAAATCACCGCGCTCGGGCTCATAAGGCTTTATCAGGTTACCCTCTCCGGCAGGACCGGAACGGAATGCAACTTTTACCCGAGCTGTTCCCGTTACGGGTTTTTTGCGATAAAAAAGTACGGCGCCATAAAGGGCATAATCATGGCAAACGACAGGCTGTTCAGGTGCCATGAATGGAGCTACACCTGTGATTACCCGGTTGATTACGGACACGCCCTGCTTTATGATCCCGTGGAGGCAAACGACACTTTTAATTTTATATTTGACTGGCTTAATTTTTAAGGAGGGAATGTGAAAAAAACATTATTCGCTTTCGCATTTGCCGTTTTCATATCGGCGGCTTTCGGCGAGGACCTAAAGCTTTTAAATTTTGCGGATTATTTGTACGGGTCGGGCGATTATTACAGGGCCATATCGGAATATAAAAGGTTCATATACTACGAACCTGAGGCGAAATCGGACGGCAGGGCGGCTTACATGATAGGCATGTCGTATATGGGCGCGGAAAAATGGGACGGGGCTATAGACGCTTTTGAGTCCGCGGAAAAAAAATACGGGGGCGAGACGGCGGGAATTTCTCTGCTTGCCGAGTCGATATGCTACACAAACAAGAAGGATTACGCATATTCGGATATGCTGCTGTCAAGGCTGGATTCCGGATATAATAATCCCGCCGAAAGCGACATATCCGCGTATGCCCGGGGATTTAACCTTATATACGAAAAAAAATGGGATGACGCCAGGGGTATGATGCTTAAAGTTTCGGGATCGGGAGGGGATGAAATAAGGAATTCGGCCGTTTCAATAGCCGCCATGCTGGAAAAAAGCAGCGGCATTGAGCAAAAAAGCCAGGTTTTAAGCGTGTTATTTGCGGCGGTGGTTCCGGGAACGGGGTATTATTACTGCGGAAGGTGGGCTGACGGGCTTTTTGCGATGATTTTTAACGCGTATTTTTTATACAACACATATTACAGTTTTTCAAAAAACGACAATTTAATGAAGGTGATCTACGGCGTCCCGGGCGCGGTATTTTATTTTTCCAATATTTACGGATCCGCCGTGGCGGCCAACAAGTTCAACAACGATGAGACGGATAATTTCATAAGTTCCATCGAAGCAAAAAAAAGCGGCATATTGAGCATAAAATTTTAAATCCAATACGGAGGTTTTTATGGCAAAACTGATAGTGACCGGCGGCTGCGGATTTCTGGGACTGCATGTGTGCAGGAAGATGTCCAAAAAGTTCAGTAAAATACTGGTCGTCGACATCGACGAGTTTAAAAAGGAAGAATATCCGAAAAATGTGGAATATAAAAAGATCGACATAAGGGACCTTGAGGCGCTCAAAAAAGCCTTCAAAGGATACAACGCCATAGTCCATGCGGCCGCGGCATTACCGCTCTGGAAGGAAAAGGACATTTACACCACCAACATCGACGGCATACGCAATGTTTTTGAGGCGGCGCTGGCCAACGGCATAAAGAGGTTCGTGCAGATAAGCTCGACTGCGGTTTACGGCGTGCCGGACCACCATCCGCTTTACGAGACCGACGAGCTCATCGGGGTCGGGCCATACGGCATCACGAAAATAAAGGCGGAAAAGATATGCGAGGAGTACAGGAAAAAAGGCATGATAGTCGGCGTTGTCAGGCCGAAGACATTCATTGGAACGGAGAGGCTCGGGGTCTTCCAGATACTTTACGACTGGGTGGAGGCCGGGGCGCTCATCCCGACGATCGGCGACGGCAGGAACCGCTACCAGCTCCTCGAGGTCGAGGACCTTGTGGACGCAATATGGCTGCTTCTGTCAAAACCTGCAAAAGTGGCAAACGACACATATAACGTCGGAGCGAAGAACACTAAACCCATCGAGGATTACCTGATGGAGTTCTTCAAAAAAGTCAAGAGCCGCTCGAGCGTGATGAAAACGCCTGCCGGGCTGCTGATATTTTTCCTCGAGATATTCTGGATGCTGCGCATATCCCCCCTTTATAAATGGGTATACGGCACCGCGCACAAGGATTCCTTCGTATCGATAGAAAAGGCCGAGAAGAAACTCGGCTGGAAGCCGAAATTCACCGAGGCGCAGGCGCTTGAACATTCCTACACGTGGTACAAGAAACACGAGTCGGAGGTAAAAGGGGGATCGGGCGTCACGCACAGGGTGGCGTGGAAACAGGGCATACTGGGACCTTTCAAGAAACTGGCGGTAATGCTGAACCCGAACAAATAATTATTGGGGGCCGGATGGCCGCCCGGCATTGGCCCTTGCATTGGCAGGCGGAACTTTTTTCCGGCCAACCGTCAGGCTTCAGGCTGTGCAGGATGACACGGAAAATTTGTCATATGGCTTCGCACAGCTTGATTGACATATAAAAGTGTT
The DNA here is from genome assembly GCA_964443355.1 of uncultured Spirochaetia bacterium. Taxonomy (GTDB): domain Bacteria; phylum Oederibacteriota; class PGYV01; order PGYV01; family Palsa-1178; genus Bog-1181. Next base: position 46,790 of record CAYUDX010000008.1, on the reverse strand, counting down.
TTTGACGGCCGGGGCCGTAAAAAAGTCCCGCCTGCCGTTTTTTTCTGTCCCTATAGGGGCCGCCCCATGTGGCCGCCCGGCATTGGCCTGCACGCCCGTTTTTATCTTGGTTTGACAATTACCTCCCCTTGTATTATAATCAGCTGACGCACATTGTTTCGGGTTATTTTCATTTTTTTCATATATATTTATGCGCAATTTTACCCGCATGCAAAGGGATGGACCAAGATGGCTGAAAGCAAAAAAGACATTCTAAAGATGGCTATGATCTACACCCAGGAAGGGCGCTGGGATAAGGCCATATCCGAATATAAAAAACTCCTGACGCTGGATCCCACCGATTACAACATTTACAACATGCTCGGGGATGTCTTCGCGAAAAAAGAGGAGGACACGCTTGCCTACGAGGCTTATATCACCGCGGCCGAGGCCTACGCCAAGCAGGGGCTTGCGGACAAGGCCGGGGTCATATATAAAAAGATCGGCAAGCTAAATGAGAACAAGCTTCCGGAAGCCGACAGGCAGAAGGCTCTGCTCATAAAAAGGAACACCATCGCGGAAAAATTCATCGAGGACGGGCAGATAGACAGGGCCATAGAGGAATACAAGGAGATCATAAAGATAAGCCCGGCCAATTTCGACACATACCAGAAACTCGGCGAGCTATATTCGCAAAAAGGCGACCAGAAAGAGGCGCTGAATTTTTACAGGCGCATAGTTGACGTTTATTTCAAGAACAGGCTCTATAAAAAGGCCCTGCCCATATACCAGAAGATACTCGACCTCCAGCCCGACTCGGTCCCGACACGGGAAAAAATAGCGGAGATATACGAGCGCGAGGGCAACGAGTCCGACGCGAAGCGCGAATACCTGAACCTCGCGGAATATTACTGGGGCATAAGGGACATGGAGAAGACGGATTTTTACGCGCAGAAGGCCGTGGATTTTAAGTCAATCGAGGCGCACTATTTCAAGGGGGTCGCCCTGGTCCACAAGAAGGAATACGGCGAGGCGAAAAAAGAGCTCGACATGCTCCTTAAATTCAAGGCCAACCATACGGGCGCGCTTTTTGCCATGGCTGAAATATACAAGGAGACAAACCAGTCCGACGAGGCCATAAAGACCCTTGAAAAAGCGGCAAAGGCCGACCCGGACAATACGGACGGATTTTTGCTCCTGGGCGAGGAGCTTACAAAAAAGGGCATGAAGAGGGAAGCGTCGCTGAAATATCTCATGGCCATTAATATTTTTGCGAAGAAAAATGAAAAGGAAAAAGCCGCGCAGCTTGCCATCAAGGTGCTTGAGCAGGACCCGGACAATATCGAATTGCTTCAGAAGCTCGCGGAGCTGGCCTCCCAGGCGGGCAAGAAAAAGGACGCAGCCGACGCTTACATTAAAATATCCGACATATATAATAAAGAAGGCAGCAGGGAAAAGGCCCAGGAGAATTATAAACTGGCCCAGGAGATGGACCCGGCGCACCCGAAAATAGTGGCGGCGGCCAAGAACCTCGGCATTGCCCCGCCGCCAAGGCAGGAACCAAAGCCGGACAGGATGCCCAGTTTTGCCGAGGCGGATTCCGTAATAGAGCCGGAGGCTCCGAAACGCGAGGCGATAAAACCGGACGTATTCTCCCAGCCGGCGCCGAAGATACATATGGGATATTTCAGCGACAATGATGCCGCGCCGCCCGCGGCAAAACCTTCGAATCCTTTTCTAAGGCCCGAGCCGGGCAGGAAACCGGAGCGCATAATCGAGTTATCCGAGCTCGGCGACATGATGGTGGACGAGCCGAAAAAATCATCCAGGCCGCAGGCCCAGGAATTCGTTCAGCAATCGAAGGAAGACGTCCCTTCGCTTATCGCAATGGCCGACAGCCTTGTAAAAACAGGGTCCTTTGACGAGGCCATAGAAATGTACCAGAAGGCCATGGCCCTGGACCCGGGAAGCGCTTCCATCAAGGAAAAGCTGAACAGGGCATATTCGGAATACGCCGGAGTCCCGCTTCCGGACCCCGCGGTCGCCCGCGAAGCCGAGAAAAGGAAAGCCGAGGAGGCTGAAAGAAAAAAGAGGGCCGAAGAGGAAGCGCGCAGGATTGAAAAGGAAGAGGCGGAAAAAAAGAGGGCGCTGGAAGCCGCAAAAGGAAAAGAGGAAGAGGAAAAAAAGAGGCAGGAAGCGCAGAGGAAAAAAGACGAGGAAGAAAAAAGGAAAAAGGAAGCCGAAGCGGCCAAAAAGAAGGAAGAGGAAGAGCTGTCGAAAAAACGATCCGAAGAAAAGAAAAAAGCGGCCGTACCCGGACCGGAAGAGGCCGTGGAAGAGCCGGAAATAAGCGACGACTTCGCGACGGTGACCACGGCGGAGATATTCATGAAGCAGGGGCTGCTGACCGAAGCCGACAAGATATTGAAGAGGATACTTTTGAAAGATCCCGAGAACATGGAGGCCAAGATCAGGCTCAATGAATTGAAAAAACTTCTCACCGACATGCCCGAGGAGACGCCGAAAACCGGAAAAGACGACGACAAGGGGCCCAAGGGCAGCAGGGTATCTTATATATAAATTTAATAGTCAAAACCAAGAAGTGAGACACAAAATTTAAGGTAATAAATCAAAATGTAAAACCAATAAGTAAGACACGAACAAATCAACGGGTAAGACAGAAACAAAACGAGGTGTGATTTGAGTTATGAACAATTTTACGGCCTGACGGAACAGCCGTTCTCCAATTCCCCGGATTCAAGGTTCTTTTTCGGCAGCGAACCCCATTCCGAGGCTCTGACGCGGCTCATGTACGCGGCCGAGACCATGAAGGGGCTCGTTGTAATGACCGGCGACATCGGCACGGGCAAGACGACCCTTGCCAGGATGGCCCTTGAAAAGCTCGGGTCCGACGACAGGTACGTTGAATCGCTGCTTGTAATGGTGCACACCGAAGTCTCGGCTTCGTGGCTGCTTCACAGGATAGCGGTGCAGATAGGCATAGAAAATCCGGCCGAGGAAAAGGAATCCCTCATACCGCAGCTTTATTCCAGGCTCATAAACCTCCACGACGCCGGTAAAAAGGCGGTCGTAATAATAGACGAGGCCAATATGATAACCAGGAAGGAAGTATTCGAGGAATTCAGGGGGCTGATGAACCTGGAGGTGCCGGGCAGCAAACTTCTGACGCTCGTTCTCATCGGCATGCCGGAACTCGAGGAAAATATCAGGATAGACCCGGCCCTGCAGCAGAGGATAGCGATAAAATTCGTCCTTAAAAAACTCGGCATGGAAGCTACCATCGCATATATAAATCACAGGATGAACGTGGCCGGCGCCAGGAAGAAAATATTTTCCGACGCGGCCCTGGAAAATATTTACGAATACTCCGGCGGGACGCCCAGGCTTATAAACACGATCTGCGACAACGCCCTGCTGGAAAGTTTCCTGATGAAACGCGATGTCGTGGACACCGCGGTCATTGACAATGTAATATCCGACCTGGGGCTGACAAAAACACTGTAGTTTTACGGGATAAAATTCTTTCTGGAGGGGTTATGAAAATAGGTCTTGCGCTGGGCGGCGGCGTGGCATACGGCTACGCGCATATAGGGGTCCTGAAAGTGCTGGAACAGAACGGCATAATACCGGACATAATAGCGGGCACGTCCATAGGCTCCCTGATAGGAGGGGCTTACGCCGCGGGCATGGCGGTAAAGGATATAGAACAGATGGCCAGGGAATTTAAATGGCAGGAGGTCATCAACGTCACCCTTCCGACGGAAGGGCTTGCGTCGCTGGACAAACTCAAGGTTTACATCGAAAAGCACATAAAACCCCATAACATTGAGGAATTCAAGATAAAGTTCGGGGCGGTCGCCACAAACCTGCTTGACAGCACTGAACGCGTTTTTGACGACGGAGCGCTTTCCGCCGCGGTCAGGGCGTCATGCAGCCTGCCGGGCATATTCACTCCGGCCATTTATGACGACGGCGTTTACGTCGACGGCGGGCTGACAAACAACGTCCCGATAAGCGCGTGCAAGGCGCTCGGCGCGGATTTTATCATAGGCGTGGATATTATCGCGCGCGCCAAATCCAATATAATAAGGAACCACGATATTTTCAACATAGTATGGCAGTCGTTCATGCTCATGATACAGGAAAACACCGGGTTCAGGGCGTACAAGGACGCGGATTTCATGATAATTCCCGACATTAAGAATTTCAGCCCTTTCGACATGTCCCAGTCCGAAAGGATAATAAAAAAAGGGGAAGAGGCGGCCGAGAAAGAGATAAACGATATCATGGCGAAGGTAAAGGAAAAAGGCACCCTGCTGGGCAAGGTAAAGGATATATTAAAGAAGGAATTGTAACGCATTTTACCCATGTTTTTGTGAGCAAAATTTCATTGACAATAAATGACAAAATTACTATAATAAAACCGTTTTTTGATATGCGGGAATAGCTCAGTGGTAGAGCGTCTCGTTGCCAACGAGAAGGTCGCGGGTTCAAGCCCCGTTTCCCGCTCCATTTAAGTATTTAACTGCAGATGAGATATATATTCTTTTTCAGGAGGGTATTTAATGTCTAAACGTTCGATTTTTTTCCTCTGTGTTTTTGCTTTCATCATCATCTTTCCCGTAATTTCAGCAGCAGATGATTTTGCTCTGCCACCCCCGCCGGACGCCAATGAAGAAATGGTACCGCCACCTCCGGGCGCGGGAGGTTCTGACGCATTACCACCGCCTCCGGGCGGCGACACGGCAGCGGCGCCTTCGGGCGACGCAATGCCTCCTCCTCCGGGAGACACGACAGCGGCGCCTTCGGGTGACGCATTGCCGCCGCCTCCGGGCGGCGACACGGCAGCGGCGCCTTCGGGCGACGCAATGCCTCCTC
>CAYUDX010000008.1:0-41812 GCA_964443355.1 uncultured Spirochaetia bacterium | reverse complement strand
CTCCGGGAGAAGATACAGGAGCAATCCCACCGCCTCCGGCGGAGGAAGCAAGTGGAGCGGTTCCGCCGCCTCCGGGCGGCGACACGGCAGCGGCCGCACCTTCAGGCGATATGCCTCCGCCTCCGGCTGAAGAGAGCGCAAGCGCGGCGCCTTCCGGCGACATGCCACCGCCTCCGGCTGAGGAAGGCGCAAGCGCAATGCCACCGCCTCCGGCTGAAGAATCGGCAGCGGCTCCGGCCCCGATACAGGAAGAGACAAAAGCACCTGCTGAAGAGCCTGTAAAAGTGGCCAAGAAGAAAAAATCTTCCAAAGGCGAAGAAAAGGTCACAGCCGGCACATCAAAATATTCAGTCAGGAAAGGCGACAGCCTCTGGAGAATATCAGGAAAAGATTCCGTTTACGGCGATTCCTTCAAGTGGCCCCTCCTGTTCAAGGCCAACAGGGCGAACATAGACGACCCGGACCTTATCTATCCGAGGCAGGCTTTGAAGGTAAGCAAGAAATTTACCGAAGAGGAAGAGACGGACGCTGTCGGCAAAGCAAAAGAGACGCCGCCGTATGAGCCGCATTCCGAGCCGAGGAAGAAACTACCGATCAAATATTAATATTTAACTGCGATATAAGAGCCCCTGCCTTACAAGTTAAGGCGGGGGCTTTTTTTTTGTAATACAAAGGCGCTCAGATAGGAGAAAGTAGATAGGAGATAGGACAAATCCCTAAAACAATCCCTGTAGGGGTCGCCCTATGCCATGCACACCGAAGCTTCAGCGAAGGTGTGTGTCGGCCCGGTATTTGCCGGGGCATGGCAGGTGGAACTTTTTTACGGCACGGTAGTCCGAAGTTTTGCTCGAGGCAGGCTGGAAGAAAGAACCTGAAAATTATAGTTTTACCGTTGTTTTATTTACACAGTAGTTTTTGTTGGACAACCGGCCATAAAAAAGTTCCACCAGCCATTATATGCTTTGTAATCGTATGGGCGGCCCTGTGCCATGCACACCGAAGCTCAGCGAAGGTGTGTGGCCGCCCGGTTTTGGTCCGGCATGGCAGGCAGTCCTTTTTCTCGTCTGCCGTCAAGCTTCAGGCCGTGCAGGATGACATGGAAAAGTGTAATAAGGTTTCACGCTGTTTAATTGACACATAAATGTGGTGGGACGGCAGACCTCCAAAAAGGCCAGCCTGCCATTTTGGGTTCTGTCCCAATGTGTCCGCCTGCCTTGTCGTCAAAAATCTCCTACCGTATTATCGCGAGCTTGTCCCTGCCGACCATTTTTCCGCCCGATATCACCACATAAACATATATTCCCGGCGCGACGGCATTATTGCGCTTCTGATCGGAAAGGATCCAGAAATATTTTCCGTTGGCCCTGTCGTTTCCGAATTTTAAGACCATCTCGCCTTTCATATCGTATACCTGGAGCATGGAACCCGCAGGGAGATTTACGAACGTAATGCCCGTGTCGGTACCGGTTAAATTGCACGGCACCGGGTATGCGGTAATGTTATTTGTTGCAGGCCCTGTTCCGGCTGCGGCAGTGGGCGTCAAGGTCTGCGTAACCGTCGCGGTCTGCGTGGCCGTCTGCGTTGATGGAACCGTGGATGTTTGCGTGACGGTCCGCGATGCTGTCGTGGAAGGTGTAGCCGTAAATGTCGGGGTAGCTACAACCGTAGTGAATGTCGGCGTGGGAGTGGCGGGATACACCACGCTGTAAAAATATCCGGTCAGGAACATGAGCGCGGCGTTTTCGCTTGTTTCCCCCTCGTTGGAGGCGTACGAACCGTTCGACGCGGCAAGGTCCAGCCAGCATTTTGCCGGGGGAGTGCCCAGATTTATCAGGTTGATGAGCGGAGCGTCCGAGCCTGCGCCCGTTGCGTATCCGTTGGGCCCGCCCGAAGCCCAGCCCGGCATCAGTATATTATAATCGTAATATACCCAGTTATAAGGGTGTGAGGCGTAATTTGTCCCTTCTTTTGTGACGAAGGATTCGTTAAGGCTGTTGTTCCCCAATATATATCCGAGCTGGTTTAGGGCCGTGTCCTTATAGGCCTGATTCCCGGTAACCTCGTAACCCAGCAAAAGGTCGCCGGATTTATGCAGGACATCCTCGTTTGATTCCCAGTAATATTCCGTCGCGCCCCGTGCAACGCCGTACCCGCTGTTATTTGCAGCGGACACCAATGAATCGCACAGGGAAGTTATCCTCGTGGTTATCTTCGACCTTAACGACGCAGGTGTGTTGGCATCCTTCAGCAGTGAAAAATATCCGAAAAATTCCGGCGTGGACCAGCTTGTCGGGTCAAGGGAGTGTGTGTTGGTGTCCGCGTCAAAAAGGGTCTCCACAGTAGGGTCGGCGGTGAGCCTGTATATTTCGGCCATGGCCCATTCCTCTTCCTGCCAGGTAATGGCATCGGTATAATATGGATCGGTCTGGCCGATTCCGCGGTTGTTCTTGAGCCAGTTCCATGATAGAAGGGCCGCGGTCGCGCACTGGTTCGCGTAAGCAGGGAGCACACCCGCGAAAACGCGGGAAGCCTGCGCCATGGCGGCCGTAAAATCGGCCGCGTCAAGCGACGACGGGTCCTGCGGCTGGCTCATTGCCTGGTATGAAACATATCGCGTGAAAGGGTCGAGGTCGGGCTTTGTGCCCCAGCAAAAATTTGGCTCGGTGTCGGACTTGTGGTAAACGCTGCCGTCCGGGTTCTGCAGTTTCATCATCCAGTCGAGCCCCCACTTTGCCTCGTTCAAGAGGTCCGAGACGCCGTTGCCGCTCTCCTTTATATTATTGTTCAGGCCGAAGGTGTTGGCGGGTTTGAGCTCGTAGAGCCACATCATATAAGCGCACGAGATCGACTCCTCGTTTGCCCACTTGCCGAAATCGCCGGCGTTGTGCCAGCCGCCGGACATGTCCCTTGTCAATGTGGAACCCCTTATTGTATCCGGGGCAGTATGGCAGGCGTTGCGGTTCAGCCCCGTTACAGGGTCATTTATCGCAAGGCCGCAGCGTATCAGGTAAAAACAGCGCAGGCTGTCCCTGAAAAGCTGGTCGTATACATTGGCCGCTACATTGAAAGGATAGCTTTCCTTTCCGTTTATTGCCACGTGATATGTGCCCGGCGCGGACAAGCCGGAAAAATCCACCTGGAAAAGACCTTCGCCGGTGGAGGGTCTGTCGTCGAAAGGCGCCCCGGGAATGGTCCCTGTCACGGCCGTGTTGCCTGAAGAGTCGAATATCCTGTATGTGTCGCCGGCAGAGGCGGTGTTTGTCACGACGGTAAAATATTTTTTTGCACCGGGCAGGTAGCCGAGCTGGTTGATCTTTGGCTGCGGGACTATTACATTGGGGTCGGTGAACTGAGTGGCCTCGGCCTGGGTGTAAAAAGCTATGTTGTCGACGGAAATATTCCCGGAGATCCCGGGTGATGCGGTGCCGATGAAATTCAGCGCATATATCTTTGCCGGGTCCCAGGCCGCGTTCGGCCCCCATGTCTGGGTGAAATTAGAAAAGGGTATCTCGTAATACTGCCATGTGGTGGTAAGGGCGATGGGCGCGGAATAATGGTTGTTGGTGGTCCTTGTCTCTTCCTCGGCTATCATTATCTGGTGTCCGCCGACACCCTTTGCGTAAAAGCGCACGCCGTAATATGAACTGAGGTCGGTGTCGTTCCATCCTGAGTTAAATCCAGAGGTTATGCCTACGAAGGGCCCGGAACTGCCGGCAATGATGGTCCAGTCCATTCGCCTGCAGTAATTTCCGGCGTAGCCCGGGGAGGAGTTGGCAGTAAAGGTGACGGAGGAATAGCCGTCGGTGAAAGAGATCCAGCCGCAGCCGAGGCTGTTGGCCGTTTGCTCTGCGTCGTCGAATAAAAGAGCGGCGTGAAGCAGAGGGAACAGCAGAAGCATTGCGCCTAAAGCCAGGAATATGCGTTTCATCGGTGTCCTTGCCGCGGTTTTTGCCGCTTCATAAGCGATAAAATGGTGATAATATAACAATTATCGCTCAAATCCCCGTTAAATCAAGGGAAATTGGGCGTGGGTTGTCTGGCAGCCAGGGTTCTTTAACGGCAGAACCATAAACAAGGAGCATTGCCACTTGACAATAGGCATTTTTAAATGCATAATATTAATGTTAAACGTGGGGGGGGTGAATAGATGGTATATGAGCACAAACTTACGGAGCCGGTCCTTGAAGATATGAGCAGACAGTCGATGGGACTAAATGGAAAGATCAAAAAATATCTTGAAATGCTGGATGAACAAGGTCGATCCTTGGAATGGCCGTACAAGGATAAAATTGAAGGCTATCAGAATTTATTTGAATTAAGGCCAAAATTTGACAATGTCGCCTATAGAATGTTTTATTTTTGGCGGGGCAACACGGCCTTTTTCGTTCACACCGCCGTTGAAAAAGGACAAAAAAGGAAAAATCAGCGCGAATATAAAACCGCAGAACAAAACAAGCAAGTCCTGGAAAAAATTTTATCAGCGCATGGAGGCAGATGATTATGAAAAAGAAATTTGCAAAGGAAGAACACAAAATGTCCCTGGTAAGCAAAGAAAAAGAAGCCGCTTACTTTGAAAGAGTGATGAAGCATAAAGAAGCCCAGGACGCTTACGACGAGGTGGAGGGGTTGGATCACTTTGTTGAACAAATAAAAGGGGCAATGAAAAGAGAGAAGCTTACTTACTATGCGGTTGCAAAAAAAGCGGGAATCGGGCATCAGGTGCTGGCGCGGTTATTAAATGAATCAAAGGAATCAAAAAACGCGGAATTGAGAACATTGAGAAAGGTAGCCCACGGAGTCGGCGCAAAACTTCCGCTAGAATTGGTATTTGAAAAAAATAGATAGATAAAAAACAATAAGCAAGTTCCGGCACGAGTCTGGTAATATCTCTGGTTTGCTGATAAAAACAGAAATCTGGCACAAGAAATTCATTTAAGGTGAAAAATGAAAAAAAGAACATTAGCTTTTTTTGCGCTTTTCTTTCTGCTTACATATAGTTTGTCGCATGCTACTTTTTCAATCGATTGGAGTTTGCCGAATTCATATAAAGGCGACCAAAATAAAATTAATATATTATTGGAATCAGAAAAGTATGCCAACGAAAAACAAAAATTCGAACAAATAAAAGATAAAATTAATGAAATTGATATGTTGATTGTAAAAAACGAACTGGACGGTGCTCTTGCAAAAATTAAGGAAATCGAACCACAAATTGATTCTGTTAGCGATGCTTTAATAGCTGATCTAAAACAGTTAAACAAACAAATATACGATTGTAGAAAGTCAAAAAATTGTGATAAGAGCAGTCTTGGAGACGCATCTAAATTGAGAACTGAAAATGAAAAAAAACTCGCCACATTTTTATTGAATATAATTAATTATGTATATATAAAAGCGGGCGACATATTGTACTCGGAAAAGAAATACGACGAATCAATAAAGTATTATATAAAAAACGAAAGGATGAATTATTACGCGGATTTGGTGTCTTTGATAACGAGAGACAGATATAAATATTCATATATATTAGTGAACGCATTAAAAAATGTTGATTTTAATATTGATAGATATAAAAACGAGTACGGCGACAGTTTACTGGCTGATTTTGATGTTCCGATAATTGGCGATTTAGACGGTGATGGAATTAATGAAGTAATAATGCAAGATTTTGATACTGTAGCGAGAAATGAAAACGGGATAATAATTATCAAATTTTTAAACAAAGATTTAAAAAGGTGGGAAGTATATTACAAAACTATAAAAAGCCCGCTTATAGATTTGTCGCTAAGAACCGAATTGGGGAAAACGGAAATTATAGTCAAATACAAGGACGTTTATAAAAAAAGTTATCCTGGCGCTGAAAATGAAAAAGAAGGTATTTATGAATTTGAAAATGCAATAAAAACCATCAAAAAATTTGAATCTGCAGACGAAGAGACATTGCACGCGCAATCGCGATTTAATGATAATAGATCGGATTCAAAACTTGATTTTGAAGAATGAGTTGTAAGTATAAGGTGACAAACCTTGCTAATTGCTTTTTTGAACATTCGTAATCTTGACAAAAGCTGATTTAATATAGAAATATATTTAAATATAGATAGTTGGTATGGATGTGGAGACTGCCATGGAAAGTCATTTCGGGAGCGGCATATCATTCTTGCCCGAATCTTTAATTGACATCACGCCCCTTTTTGTTAATAATATACGAAACCCTTTATAAGAGGAATAATGAGAAAAAACGTTTTAACTATAGTTATTACAGCATTGATGTCCGCTCCGTTCCTTCTCGTGGCGCAGAGCGAAAAGTCACAATACGACCTGGCATATTCCCTATTTTTAAACGACAATTACCGGCTCTCCGAGCCCCTTTTCGACTCGTTTTCGGACGAGCGGCCCGACGACCCTCTGGCCGGCGACGCGCGGTTCATGGCAGGGGAGGCGGAATATGCCACAGGGCAGTATAAAAAGGCGCTTAATTCCTTCATTACTATAATAGAGAGATACAGCCGGGCTCAGAACAAGTACCGGAAGGAACTTTACTACAGGATAGCCGAGTGTTTTTACCAGACAAAGGACTACGTCAAATCCATCGAGTATATCAATATCCTCCTCAAGGAATACCCGCAGAGCTATATGACCGCGGATGCATACCTCCTGCTCGGGGAAAATTATTTCCTTTCTGGTAAATATCCCGAGGCCATAGACACGCTCAACCGTATCGACAACATGACGGAATACGCCCACTTTGATTATGTTTATTACCTGAAAGGCAGGGTGTTCTATGAAAAGGCCCTGCAGGAGACCGACGACAGGGGCGCGGACCTTGCCGAGGCGGTAAAATATTTTGACAGGGTGAAAAAGGAGTTCCCGGATTCCAAAATACTGAGCCACGCCGAATTCAGGAAGGCCAACGCATATTACTCGATGGGGAAATACGCGGATTCCATCGCCATCATAAACTCCCTCGTTGACACGGAAAAGGATGCGAAGTTCAAAACCCTGATGAAATATCTGCTGGCCTGGAACTATTACATGGAAGGGCAGTACAAAAAATCCCTGGCAATATACAACGAAATAACGGCGGAATCGCCGACTGACCTTCTGGCCGCGTGGTCCGAGTTCAAGAAAGGGCTCTGCTTCGAGGCCTTGAACGACCCGAAATCAGCCCTCGCGCAGTACGGCCTTGTGGCGGACAAATATCCTGACACGGTCCCGGCCGCCTACGCCACTTACGCGGCGGGGCAGTTCTATTACAACTCGAAAAATTATTACGACGCCATCGACCAGTTCTCGCAGGTAGTGGCCAAATACAACGTAGAGGAGATAACGCGCGCCGCGCTTTTTCTCGAGGCCGATTCCTGCATAATGCTCTCCAATTACGGCAGGGCAAAGGAAATATACACCGACCTGGAAAAAAGGTCGCCGCAGGACGCCTATGAGGCGCGCTACATGAGGGGCTGGTGCCTTTACAAGGAAGCCAATTACGACGAATCCATAAAACTCTTCGCAACCATTTACGGCGATGAAAAGGCCCCTGATGAGTTGAAGGGAAAGTCGCTCATCAAGACGGGCGACAATTATTACGATCTCAACAAGATGGACCTGGCAAAACAGTATTACGACATGGCCATAAAAGAGTACCCAAAGGCGCGCGGCGTGGCCGCCGAGGCGTATTACGCCCAGGGCTGGATACTTTACGGCATGGACAAGAACAGCGAGGCGCGCGCTATATTTGAAAAGGTAAAGCAGATATCCTCAGACAAAGAGATAAGGCTGAAGGCGGATTTCATGAGGGCCAACACGCTTTACGGCGATTACAAGTTCGACGAGGCCTATGCCATATATTCCTCCATACTTTCCGACAAGGCCGCGCCGCAGTCCATGAAGGACGACTCGCTTTTTTATTCCGCCTGGTGCCGCTACAGGAAGGAAAAGTTCGGCGACGCCGAGGCCCTCTGGGGGAAATACCTCAACCAGGTGACGGACCCGGTGAAAAAAGCCGAGGCGCTCTACAGGATAGGATGGGCCTTTTTCAGGACGAACGATTACGACAGGGCCATAAAGGAATTCACCGTCATAACTGAAAGTTACAAGGAGACACATTTTTTCCAGGAAGCCCTGCTGAAGATCGGCGACTCATACTACAACAAGAAGGATTATGAAAAAGCTATAAGCTTTTACAGGATAATAGTGGACAAATTCCCGGCCCATTACAGGGTGGGCGAGGCGCTCTACGGTATACAGTGGTCATATTACCAGCTCAACCAGCCGGAAAAGGCAATAGAGCTCTCAAAACAATTCGTGGAAAAATACCCGGATTCGTCTTTTGCCCCGGAGATACAGTACAGGATAGCCGAGCATTACTACAACACCTGCGACTATTCGACGGCCGCAGCCGAGTTCGAAAAATTCATCCACAAGAACCCGAACGACAAGCTCGCCGACAACGCCTATTACTGGCTGGGGGTCTGCCACGAGGACCTGAAGGATTTTGCGGCGGCGGTCAACGCCTACAAGGAGCTCATGGTGAAGTTCCCGGATTCACCCTTCGCGGAAAAGGCGCTTTTCAAGAGCGGGGGATGTTTTTACAAGCTTCACGACTATACCAACGCCTGCTCCACATACCTCGCCTTCATAGCAAAATACAAGGTCTCGACTTACATGCCCGAGGCGTATTTTAACCTGGCCATGTCCTACAAGCGCGCCGGCGATTTGCAGAACACCGAATCCTGGTATAAAAAACTTATTTCCGAGTTCCCGCAGTCCACGCTTTATGAGAAAGCCCACATGAACCTGGGTTACATGTACCAGGACAACAAACAATACGACAAGGCCATAGAGATATTTAAGGAAGCGGCCGCTATGAAAAAGGAAAAAGCGGCCGAGGCGCAGTACTGGGTCGCGGACTCGTATAATTCCGAAGGCGACACGGAAAACGCCCTGGCGCAGTATATAAAGACCGCCGACGACTTTAAGGCCGACGAGCTCTGGGCCGTATCCGCGCTTGACGCGGCCGGCAAGATATATGAAAAGAACAACGACCTGCCAGCGGCCATCAAAACATACGAAAAAATGATGACGATCACAAAACAGCCAAAATACACCGACACGGCCAAAAAAAGGATAGAGCTGCTCAGGGAACAGTACAACCTGCTCCATCCGGCGGGGCCGACCAGGAAAAAGGCGGCAAAGCAATGAAAAAAATAATTGCGATATTTGCGGCGATACTTCTGCCGGCCATGCTGTACGCGGCAGCAGGCGACGCCGATACGATAACCGACATCCAGGAAAAAGCCGGCCTTACAAAGACGGCCTATTCGCCCGCGGCCGAGGGTGACACCATGACCGTGAAAAAAGGCGAGGGTTTTGATTTCAAGGTGCCTGAAATATTGATAACCGGGCAGGTTGACACCAAAATAATGCTAACCCGCGAGATAAATTCCCTTGAGGACCTGCAGAGCGTTAAATCTATCCTTTATGAACGTGAAAAAATATACATGCCGGACTATTACCTCAAGGAAGAGGCCCTGTCACCGCAGGCGCTGGAACTTTCCGCTGACAGGGATTTTGTGGGCCAACTGAAACTTTCCGCCGGGACCTTCAACACATTGTCGGGTTCGGGGCTCCTCGGCAGGGCATTTGACGCGGACAACAAGGTCATACTGCGGCTGGACCACGACAGTTTCATGAACGAGAGGGTTAACGACGTGGACACATCAGACAACCTGAATTCAGGGGAGCTTTTTTATTCCACAAAATATGACGCCTATAACGCGGTTTACAGGCTATCCGGAGCGGTTTTCAACGTGGGCAACCCTTTCCCGTCGGATATTTTCGGCAAGGAGCTTAATGATTATTCCGCGGGCGTCAACGCCTCTTTTTCCGGGACCATAATGGATTATAATTTCAACGCCGGTGCGGGATACGCCTATTTCAACGCGCTCGCAGGGGAGGGCGGAGCGGGAAATATTTACAAGGAAAACACCGTGCTCTTCAACCTATCCGGCGACAGGGATTTTGAGCTCTCCAGCGGGAAAAAGATAAAGCTCACCGGCGGGCTCGACGTAAAGGCGGGACAGCAGACACTCGGCGGGACTGATTATTCCGGGTCGCTTGACATGGATTTTGACCTCAAAGCCGTCCTGTATTTCGATTCCATCACGGCGCAGGGCGGCGTAAAGGCCCTCGGCTACAGGCTCAAGGACAATTATTTATTGGCCGCGCCTTACCTAAACCTTAACTTCCTGGCCCTGCCCGATATTTCGCTTTATTTTACATTCGACCCGCAGCTTATCGCGCCGGATTTTTCCTCCATGATGGAGGGAAAATTCATCGCCCCTTCGGCGGGCGTCAAGCCTTCCACGGACGCCGCGAACATAAAGACCGGCATCAATGCGACCCTCTTCGGTTTCTTTACCGACATTTACTGGGGGTACAGGAACTCCAGCAACTACATTACGTTCGACGAGTCGGGCACGTCCGGATATTTCATCCCGGTCAACTGCGACGTGGAATACAGCCTTGCGGGTTTTTCAGTGGAGGCCATGAGGATAAGCGGGATAAAGCTCGGGGTTTCATACGAATACAGGAACATGATAAGCTCCTCAACAACGGTCACTTACCTTCCGCTAAACGAAGCCGCGGTAAAAGGGAATTATGAGGCGGGCGATTTCACCTTCGGCCTTAAGGCAAGGCTTCTGAGCTCTTTTTACGGCACCACCACTGCGAAAGCGCCGGCCGCGGCGGTCATCGACGCGGATGTCTCGTGGAAATTAAGCGGCCTTGTAACCGTTTCGGGGTACATAAATAACTTATTGAATAATAATTATTATCTGTTATATTATTACAAAGAACAGGGACTAAATCTGGGCCTGGGCGTCGAACTTAATTTTTAAATATCCCATTCAAAATTTTTCAAGGAGGCAATAATGTTCGAAGAACTCTCTTTCTGGCAAATGCTCATGAAAGGCGGGGCGACTGTGGCGCTCCTCATAACCATATCGGTGCTGTCATGGTGGATAATCCTGGACAGGCTCATCCGCCTTTCAAAAATGAGGATAAAATCAGAGGAATTCATGGAAAAAGTGAGGAACTTTTACGAGGCAAAAGAGGAGACTTCAATAGTCAATCTCTGCCGCGCCACACCCGGGCCGGTTTCAAGCGTGGTGCTCGAGGCGTTGAAGAACAAGAAGAAAGACAGGGACAAGATCGAAAATGCGATACAGCGCACGATAAACAAGTCTTCAGGCGCGATGCAATCCACGCTCGGATTGCTCGGCACCATAGGCAACGTCACACCGTTCATCGGGCTCTTCGGGACGGTCATAGGCATCATCAGGGCTTTCCACGACCTTTCGCTTTCTTCCGGAGGCGGGCCGGCCGTGGTGGCAAGCGGCATAGCCGAGGCTCTTGTGGCCACGGCCATGGGGCTTTTTGTGGCAGTGCCGGCCGTAATATTTTACAATTATTTCGTGCGCATGGCCGACGGGATCGAGACAGACGCCGTGAACGCGGGATCGCAGATGCTCGACATCTTAGAGGACTGATATGCTTAAAAAAAGGCAGAGGACCAGGCTCATCTCCGAGATAAACATCACGCCGCTGACCGACGTCATGCTCGTGCTTCTCGTCATATTCATGGTAACCACCCCTTTTATCATCCAGGGGAACATAAAAATAAACCTGCCGGCCGCGAAGGCGCCTTCGGATGAGGCGCTCGAGGACAACACCATCGTGGCGGTAACAAAGGAAGGCAAGGCTTATTTGAACGGCGTTGAGATGGCCGACGACGCGGCCCTTACCTCGGGATTAAAAGCTGTCATCGCAAAGACGGATAACAAACGCGTCATAATCGAAGGCGACAAGGAGACCATGCACGGCGACATCGTAAGGGTCATGGGGCTTGCCAGGGACGCGGGAGCAGACAAACTGGCCATATCAACGATCCCGGAACCGGCGGGAGACACGAAGGATAAAAAATGAAGGTTGACAGGACGGAATTCGCGACCTTCGCGGCCTCGCTCGTGATGCACGCGGCCGTGCTTCTGCTGCTTTCGTTCCTCGTGGTTCAGCAGGTGCCGCGCAGGGTGGCGCTCATCACCGATGTGACGCTTATCGACATGCACGAGAACCAGGGAGTGCAGGGAGAGGTGCAAAAGTCGGTTGGGGTAACACCAGAGCAGAAAAAACTCGCCACGACCCTCAAGAAAAAAATCGTCAGGAAAACAATAAAGAAAAAAGAGGCTCCGGACGTCAAAAGCCTGCTGAAAAGGATAGAAGAACAGAAGGCAAAGCTGGACATGGGGACCAACAGGGAAAATTTGAGAAACCTTACGGACAACGGGGAGCCCGCCAATAACGCCGTAAGCGAGGATTCCGGCGCCGAGCCGGAAGAGGCCGAGGCTGTGGCCGGAGGAGCCCCGACCATAACAGGGGATATTTCCACAAGAAGATACAAGGCCCTTGACTGGAAATTCCCGGAAAAGCTTCCGGAAGAAACGGAACTTATGATAGAGATAACGGTTCTGCAGAGTGGATTCATAAAGAACGTAAAGCTGGTAAGGACTTCCGGCTACCCCGAACTCGACAGGATGGCATTCTCGCAGGTGAGGAAGATGCAGTTCGACCCGCTGCCCGAAGGCGCCAACGACGAGGAGCAAACAGGGGTATTGTTGTTCAAATTTGGTGTGAAAAAATGAAAAAGACAGCGTTACCAAAGAAAGTCACGAAGGTAAAAAAGGCGGTTGATACGGATACGGCCAAGCTCAAACTGGTGGTATCCATTTTAAACAGCCATAAAGGAGTTGAAATAAGGGCCTTTAATACGGCGAAAGAATCCGGTTTGTGGGACCATTATGTGGTCACATCCGGCACCTCGTCGGTGCACACCGCTTCTCTGCGCGACAATCTGAAAAAAGAGATGGGAGAGGCTGGTTATTCCATAATATTCGAGGATAGGGACCCGGGAACCAAATGGATCGCGGTGGATTTTGGCGACATCCTTGTGCACATACTGGACCAGGATACCAGGATGTATTACGCGCTTGAACGCATGTGGGACAACAACGAGGAAGACATAAGTTCTTTAACGGTTTAAAGGAGCCTTCGATGAAGAAGAAAAACGTAAGCGTGGAAATGGATTATTACATAGAAAAAGCGGTGACGCGTTACTGCATGGAAAACCGCATAAGCATCGATAAGTTCATGGAAGACGCCGTCCTTGACAGGCTGGAAGCCGGTGAATACGGGGAAAGGGGTTCCGGGGAATACGACGAGGAACCGGGCGCCGGCGACCCCGAGAACATGATATTCGAGGCTGAAGGCGATTTTTACAAGAAAAAGCACTGATGGAAAAAAGATTCACCCGCCTGAAACAATTCGACATGAATTACGGCCGCGTCCTGGCCGGGGTCGATGAGGCGGGCCGCGGCCCGTGGGCCGGGCCCGTGGTGGCGGCCGCGGTAATACTCGACGGTGCCAAGTTAGGCACGCTTACGCGCCTGGACGATTCCAAAAAACTTTCCGAGAAGACCAGGGAAGAGCTTTTTGAGACCGTCATAGCGGCCTGCGTTTCATACCGCATCTGCGGCATATCAAATTCTCAAATAGACTCCACCGACATATTAAGCGCCACCATGCGCGCCATGTCCGCGTGTTTAAAAGGGCTGAGCGTCCCGCCGGACAGGGTAATAATTGACGGCAACACCCTTCCGAACGCGCCCGGTTTTGACATGGAAGCCGTGGTGGACGGCGACGCCAAATCGCTTTGCGTTGCCGCGGCCTCCGTGCTGGCAAAGGTGCACAGGGACAGGATCATGAGGAAATTTGACCTCATATATCCGGGCTACGGATTTTCCAGCCACAAGGGATACGGCACCAGGGAACACGAAGAAGCCCTGGAAAAACTCGGGATATGTCCGATACACAGGAAAAGTTACAGGCCCGTAAAAAAATATTTAAAGGGGTGAAAGTACTTTGTCCATGGAAAATCTCAACAAAAGGGAACTGGGCGCCCTTATAGAGAGAAAAACAGCCGAACTCCTTAAAAAGGAGGGCTATATAATAAAAGAACGCAATTTCAGGACAAGGTTCGGGGAGATAGACATAGTGGCCTTTGATCCCGCGGGCAATATTATTGTATTTGTCGAGGTAAAGGCAAAGGAGCTCTCTTCCGGGATACACCCGTTCGAGGCCGTTGATGAAACGAAACAGCGCAGGATAATAATGGCGGCAAAGGAATACGCCGCCATGCGCCGGATAGAGGGATGTTATATGCGCTTTGACGTTGTAGGGGTCGTCCTTGACAGCGGAAAAATATCATCCGTGGAAATCGCGCGCGACGCCTTTCAGTAGGCTTCAAACGCATCTTTTCCTGTGGTATAATATTTTTATAATAAAAGGAGCGATAATATATGGAAGAGATTAAAATAGCGGTTGCCGCGGCGAATTTTTCTCACGCTTTTCCGGCGCAGATGTTCACCCTTCTACAGGCTGCCCTTAAACCCGGCCAGTCGATACTGCAATGTTCCACCGCGGGGATGGCGGATTCTGAAAAGGACAGGCTTGAGAAAATACTGGACAAGAATGCGCCCGCGGCGCTCATAGGCATATGCATAAAGCCGGACGAGGCTACCGTGAAAAAATACCTTAACGCGGGAGCGCCCGTGATACTCATCGACGAGGAAATGGAAGGCGCCTCTACTGTGACCACGGATAATTTCACCGGGGGATTTTTGGCCGGCGATTACCTGGCAAGGTCGGGGAGAAAGAAAATAGGCGTTGTCTCCGGAAGGATGAGGATTGAGGGAGGCTTCAACGCGATGCAGAGGGTGAGCGGGTTCGTAAAGGCGCTCTCCGACAACGGACTTACGATGCCGGAGGCGGGCCTTATCGAGGTTGTCAATTATTCATACAACGACGGCGTCGAGGCCATGGCGAAATTCATGGACGACAAGACCGGGCTCGACGGAGTATTCTGCGCGGCCGGCGATATGTGCGCTCTGGGAATGTTAAAGACTGCCAGGGAGCGCGGCATAAGCATCCCGGCGAGCATGGCAATAATAGGCTACGACGACATCGACGTTGCAAGGACGTCCAGGCCGGCGCTGACCACCATAAGGCAGCCCATAGACCGCATGGCCGCAGCCGCGTACGAGCTTGCCGTGGCCGGGAAAGAATCCGCGAAAAATCCCCAAAAGATCGCCTTCAACCCTGAAATAGTTAAAAGGGTTTCGGCTTAAAAAAAATACCAGGAGTAAAAACATGGCGGAGATTGTTGTTATCAAGAAATGCGCTGCATACGACCTTTCCGAGATGGAAAAACAGATATCATCGGGGCTGGAACTGCTCGGCGGCCTTGATAATTTCGTAAAAAAGGACGAAAAGGTGCTTCTCAAAGTGAACTGCCTTTTCCCCAGCGACCCGGAAAAAGCCGTCATAACCCACCCGCTTTTCCTGCAGGCTGTGGTAAGGATAATAAAGACCAAAACGAAGAATATAATGATAGGGGACTCGCCGGGGTTCGGGAATTTTATGACGAATCCGAAGACAGGTTACAGGAAAGTGGCCGAAGAGGAAGGCGTGGAACTTGTGGATTTCAGGGAAGAGGCCGAGATAAACAACCCTCAGGCCGTCTCATATAAAAATTTCAAGGTCACGCGGTACGCGACAGGCGTGGACAGGATAATCAACCTGCCTAAATTAAAAACGCACGGCCTTATGTACATGACACTGGCAGTAAAGAACATGTTCGGCATAGTGGTGGGAACAGGCAAGCCCGGCTACCACCTCAGGGCGGGCCGCGACAAAATGCTTTTTGCGCAGATGCTTGTGGACCTGTTCATGGCCAGGCAGCCGGTCCTCAACATAATGGACGGCATCACGGCAATGGAAGGCAACGGCCCGGGCGGCGGCGATCCGGTGAACACAGGTGTCATCATAATGTCCGGCAGCGGCTTTGCGCTCGACCATGTCGCGCCTCAGGTGGTCGGGATCGACCCCGGCAGGGTTTACACGAACGCCGCCTACAGGAAAAATATCCTGAAAGGCCGGGAAATGGAAGTGGAAATAAAAGGCGAAAAACTCGCGGATGTCAGGTACAAAGGGAGCTTCAGGCCGGTCCCGGACGCGGATGAATCGGGTGATAAAAAAGGCTTTATCACGGGCTGGCTTTCCAATGCGGCCAAGAGGATACTTACCCCGAAACAGATATATTTAAAGGAAAGGTGCACGGGTTGCCTCTCCTGCGTCAAGGCCTGCCCGGTCAATGTGCTTGAGTACGACAAGACCGGAAAAAAAATAAACTGCGATTACGACAAATGCATAAGATGCTTCATTTGCCAGGAAATATGCCCGGAAAAGGCCATCGTGATAAAGAAACCTTTTTTCTCGGGGCTTTTCAGATAACGGGGAGAATATGGCGAAAAATCTGTCTTACAGCGGTGGAGCGCCGCGGGAATTAAAGCACTTCATATCCGAGAAGGCCGGAATATCCGGAAAAAAGGCGAAAGCTTTGATAGATTCCAGGCGTGTGTTCGTCAATAACCGGCGCGTGTGGATGGCGGCGCATATGCTATCACCGGGCGACATCGTAAACATACCCGAAGAGACTGCGGGCGCCGCGGCGCAGCAGGAATACAGGATAATCTACAGGGACAACGACATAATCGCAGCGGATAAGCCTGCGGGAATGCTTTCCGACAGGGACGCGAATTCACTGGAAGAGAAACTTAAAAAATCCACGGGCAACCAGAAATTAAGGGCCATTCACAGGCTCGACAGGGAAACCTCGGGCATAATACTTTATGCGGCCTCCAGCGGGGTTTTTGAGGCCTATAAGGCAATGTGGGAGGAAAAGGAAGTCAGGAAAGAATATTTCGCCGTCTCGATAGGAGAGGCCGGATTTGACGAAAAAAGGGTATCGTCTCCCGTTGACAATAAGCCCGCGGCAAGCGATATAAAGGTAATATCGCGCGGGGCGGGGCTCACGCTGTTCATGGTAAAAATAGCGACCGGAAGGAAGCACCAGATAAGGGTGCACCTTGCGTCCATAGGCCATCCCGTCGCAGGGGACACGCTTTACGGGCCGAAAAATATCAGCGGGTCTCTCCAGGGGCTTTCAAGGCACATGCTGCACGCATACAGGCTGAAGTTCAAATGCCCCGTGACCGCAAAGGAGATGGACCTTAAAGCGCCGATGGCCGGCGAGATGCTGGAAACGGCTAAAAAGGCGGGCTTCAGGTGAACAGGGGCCGCCAAAAATATTTGATTATAAAAGATTTTACTGATAAAATAAAGCCACAATATATACGGAGGAAGGATCAATGAAAACAAGGAAACTTATTCTTGCCGCAATATTTATTTTGGTTTTCGGCGCATCCGCTTTTGCCGCGGCCGCTTCCGTCGAGGCGACGGCGCAGACCGACAAGACCAGGGCAAAGCTGGGCGAAGTAGTACGGTATGTCCTGACCATAAAAAGGCAGGGCGACATGTCTCAGGCGCCTTCGCTGAGCATGCCTTCGTTCGAGGGTTTCAGGGTCCAGGCCAGCTATTCGAACAGCATGATGAATTTTGAGAACGGCGCGGCTTCGGCCACGAACCAGCAGACAGTGGACCTGATAGCGGTAAAAACCGGCGATATAGTGATCGCCCCAGCAAAGGTGAAATTTTTCGATCCGGTCACGAAGCAGTATAACCTGGTCCAGACAAAGGAAATTACCATAACGGTCGATTCCGGCAAAAGACACGTTGTGGCCGCGGACACTCCGGTTCCGGTGCCGACTCAGCCGCCGGCCGAGCAGGACATCCGCTCAATAAAATACAGCGTTCACATAGACCTTTCGGAGCTGCTGCCGTATATCATACTCGCCATAATATTCATAATAGCGGTTTATTTCATCTGGAAGCGCATCCTGAAAAAATCTGAGCCAAAAGCCGCCGTCATGGAGGAAGATTACAGGAGGGACGCGTTGAGGCGGGTAAAAAAAGCCGCCGACATCCTGAAAAAAGGGGAGATAAAAGGGTATTATTCGGAAATATACGAGGCGTTCCGCTGGTTTTTGACGCGCTATTTTCGCGATTCCTTCGACGAACTCACGACCCAGGAGATCCTCAAAAAAATGGCCGATAAAAAATGCAACGCGGCGGACCTGGAAGCCTCGTCGCTGTTCATGAAAGAGTGCGACCTGGTAAAATTCGCCGATTACAGGCCGGCTGAAAAGGACATTGCTTCGGCTGCGGCGGACGCGGAAAAACTCATATCCGATTTTAAATAGGAGGGGTTTTATGGAAAAAGAGATCGTTCTTACATCAAAAGCGCCTGCGCCTCAGGGCGCGTATTCCCAGGCCGTGAAAACAGGCGGGTTTATTTTCGTCTCCGGCCAGATACCCGTGGTGGCATCCACCGGGGAGCTTGTCGCCGAAGGGGTCCACAGGGAGACGCGTGTTGTAGTCGACAACATCGAGGCGGTGCTTGCCGCGGCTGGAAGCTCGCTGGATAAGGTGGTAAAGCTCGGGGTTTTCCTTAAAAATATAGACGATATAAAGTTCGTCAACGACGTGCTTACCGAACGTTTCGGGGCAAAGCTCCCGGCCAGGACCACCGTGGAAGTTTCCAGGCTGCCGAAGGATATTTCGGTGGAGATAGACGCCATAGCCGTCCAGTGATATTTTACCTCAGGACGGAGCCGATGATATTTTTCTGGCCCAGCGCGAAATCGGATGCGGACATTTTTTTGCCCGATTCGGGCTGCAGGGTTTTGACCAGAACAAATCCATTTCCCGACGAAACCACCAGCCCCATGTTCTTTATGATCCCCACTATCTCGCCTGGTTTTGCGGCGGGGGCGTCAGCCGGGATATATTGCTCTGCTTCATATATTTTCAGGGTCTTGCCGTTGTAACCGCAAAAGGCGCATGGCCAAGGCAGGAGCCCGCGCACCATGTTCACTATGCGCGCCGGGTCAAGGCTGAAATCAAGTTTTCCATCCTCCCTTTTCAGCGTCTTCACAAAAGTCGCGGCCGCCTCATCCTGTTTTATCCTCACGGCTTTCCCGGATTCTATCATATCGACGACCTTAACCACGGTATCACCGGAAATTTTTGAGAGCCTTTCGTAAAGGGTTATGGAATTGTCCCCGGGAAGGATCGGAGTTTTTTCCTGGTAGATTATGTCGCCGGCGTCGAGTTTTTTCACTATAAACTGGTATGTGACGCCGGTTTCAGCGTCGCCGTTTATCAGGGCCCAGTTAATGGGGGCGGCGCCCCTGTATTTGGGGAGCAGGGAGGCGTGGATATTGATTGTCGCGTGGCGCGGATAATATATTAGTTCCTCGGTGAGTATCTGGCCGAATGCCGCTATGACATTAAGGTCGGCGGAAAATTCCCTGTATTGCGACATAAAGCCAGGGTCTGATGCGTTTTCCGGCTGCAGGACCGTGATGCCGGCGGCCATGGCCGCTTCTTTTACCGGAGTGGGCGAAACTTCCATTGACCTGCCTTTCGGCCTGTCGGGTTGGGACACAACGACCGCAACGCTGTGGCGGGAAGCTATAAGGGACCTTAACGCTCCGACTGCGAATAGCGGCGTGCCGAAGAATGCTATTTTCATTTATCCTGCTTTCCGTACTTTTTTTTGAGTTCCTTTAGTTCCTTGTTATGCAGCATCTTGCGCACGGGAGACATCCTGTCGGTGAAGATCACGCCGTTAATATGGTCTATTTCATGCTGAAGGACTATGGCGAGAAGGCCGGACGCTTCGATTGACAGCTCGTTGCCGTCGGCGTCAAAAGCCTTGACCTTTATTTCCTTCGACCTAGATATTTTTTCGTTTATGCCGGGAAAGGAAAGGCACCCTTCCTCAAATTCCTCTTTTTCTTTTGATGCGGAGACAACCTCGGGGTTGGCAAGAGCCATTACTATGGTGGAATCCTTTGTCGACGCGTCGAGCACGATAAGCCTCTTCGGTATGCCTATCTGGTTTGCCGCCAGCCCCATGCCGCCGGCGTTGTACATGGTCTCCAGCATATCCTGAAAAAGCTGCTTCAGCTCTTCGTCAAAAACCTTTACAGTCTCGGCTTTCTTCCTTAGTACCGGGTCGCCGTATTTCCTTATCTCATATATCATGCGCTCTCCTTTTCCAGCAGGTAAATTATACATATTTACCCAAAATTTTTCAATACAGATAAAGCCCAGGCATTGCAGGGAGTCCGCCCAATAAACTTGACTTTTAATGTGAATATGTGTATATATGCATATACCACAATTGGAGGTTGTTTTCCGATGGATATATATGAGATACAGGCGGAATTTTTCAAGGCGCTTTCCCATCCATCAAGGATAAGGATGCTCGAGTCGCTTAAAGGGAAAGATTCGTGCGTTTGCGACCTTGTAAAACTTTTAAACGAACCGCAGCCGCGGGTTTCAAGGCACCTTACGGCCTTAAAGAACGCCGGCATATTGATAGCCGAGAAAAAAGGAAACAGGGCCTGCCACAGGATAAAGGACAGGAACGTGCTGAAACTTATCGAAATGTCCCTGAATATCATAAGGGCGAACAACGAGAATATTCTCTCGGCCCTCAAAAAAGGAGAATAAAATGGACAAGCTTATCGATGAAAAAACAACCCTGGAATTAAAGGCGCAGTTCGCCGCGCAGCTAAAGGCCCCGGTGGATATAAAAGTGTTCACGGGCTCAGTTATAACCGATCCGAACAACCCGGACATGCTTGAGATCAACAAGTTCATGGTACAGCTTGTAAAGGAACTGCACGAAATCGACCCGAGGATATTGTTGGAGGAGCTTTCAATGGAATCGGATATAGCGAAAAAAGAGGGGATAAAGACCTCGCCGACGGCGCTTATAGGGTACGACATGGGCTACAAGATATTCTATAACGGCGCGCCGCTGGGGCACGAGGCGTCGTCATTCATAGAGACCATACTTCTGGTTTCCATGGGCATGAGCGGTCTTTCCGCGGAATCGGCAAAAATACTTTCGAACATCAAAAAGCCGTTCTCAATGGAGGTTTTTGTGACCCCGACATGCCCTTACTGTCCCAAGGCCGTTATTCTCGCCAATCAGATAGCGATCCAGCTCAAGGGGCTGGCCAAATCAGAATGCGTGGAATCCATGGAGAATCAGGACATGGCGAGAAAGTTCGGGGTTTCATCGGTGCCCCAGCAGATGATAAACGCAGACCCCAAGACCACCACGGTGGGCGTCCAGCCCGAGAGGACTTTCGTGATGCAGGTCATGAAGGAAAACGCCCCGGAAAATTACGGCCTCATACTCAACGAAATGGAGTTGGAAAAAAAGGAAAAGGAAAAGCTTCCGGACGCGCCAGTCGCGCCTGTTTTTCTTACCGATTCCAATTTTGACGGGGCGCTGAAAAAATACGGCAACCTTGTGGTGGATTTCTGGGCGGAATGGTGCATGCCATGCAAGATGCTCGCGCCAATGCTCGACGAGATAGCCTCCGAGCAAAAAGGGGAGCTCACCATCGGAAAGCTGAACGTCGATGAAAATCCGGCCACCGCCCGCAGGTATGGTATAATATCCATCCCGGCCGTTTATTTCTTCAAAAACGGTGAAAAGGCCGGGGAGAGCGTGGGCGTGATACCGAAATTGCAGTTAAAAGAGCGCATAAAAAGCGCCCTGAAAATCTGAAAGGGAGGCAACGATGGCTGATCCTTTGGTTATAAACCTTAATTTTGACGGTACGACTTCCGTGCCCCTTGTTTATGATATGGTCATAGTCGGCGGCGGGCCCGGCGGGCTGACCGCGGCAATTTACGCCGCAAGGTCGGGATACACCGTCATGGTGGTGGAGAAAATTGCGGCCGGGGGGCAGATATTTGTCACCGCCGAGGTGGAAAATTATCCCGGCATAGAAAAAATTTCCGGCCCCGAGCTTGCCATGGCCATGGAAAGCCAGGCGAAAAAATTCGGGGTGGTATTTGAATTTGACGAAGTTACTTCGGTCGAGGACGGGCCGGGCGCTTTGAAGACCATCATATGCTCCTCGGGAAAGCGACTTTCGGGCCGCTGCGTAATAATGTCCACAGGCGCGAGCTATAAGTCACTGGGCGTCCCGGGTGAGGAGCTTTTCCGCGGAAAGGGAGTTTCCAACTGCGCCACGTGCGACGGCGCGTTCTATAAGAACCTTGAAGTCGCGGTCATCGGCGGCGGAGACACGGCCATCGAAGAGGGGGATTACCTTACAAGGTTCGCCTCGAAAGTGCACATAATACACAGGCGCCGGGAATTCAGGGCGTGCAGGATATCGGTGGACAGGGCGAGGAAAAACCCGAAAATAAATTTCATCCTTGATACGGTGGCCGAAGAGATCGCGGGAAACACCGGGGTTGAAAAACTTAAATTGCGCAACGTGAAGACGGGTGAAAAAAGCGAGCTAAAAATAGCCGGGGTATTCGTATTCGTGGGCATGGATCCCAATACCGGGTTCCTGAAAGGCTACGTGGACATGGACGCGGCCGGCTACATAAAAGCGGACATGTACATGAACACTTCCAGGCCGGGATTATTCGCCTGCGGGGACTGCATAGTAAAGAAATTAAGGCAGGTTGTGACGGCCGCCGGAGACGGGGCCACGGCTTTTCAGAGCGCGTCGGAGTATATTGAAAATCTAAACGGCTGACCCGTTTTTTGCGGCCGTGGCAAGCCTGGCCGCCGCGAAGCAAAGGAAAGCGGCGGCCGCGAGAAAAAAAGCCGCCATATACCATATAAAATTGACCGGCAGATACTGGAAGATCACCCTGTGGTAGCCCGCGGAAATTTTCACGCACATGTATATCCCGAAACATTCCTCGATCGGGCACGCAATATTGTCCACATAAACCCGCCATCCGGGATATAAATTGTTGGAGAACACGAAATAACCCTCTTTTTCCATCGTAGCCTCGACGTCGTAATAGGTATAATCGAATTCCTTTTTTCTCGACCAGGAATACTGGCCGACTATAAGGTCGACGTTGTCCCTGTCCTTTGTGGTGAAAAATACCGGAAGAGCCCTGATGTTCTTGTATATTTTTACCGGCCCGTCGTAGACCTTTTCAAGGGTCAAATCCGTTATCTCCGAGCGCGAGATCAGGTATTTTACGTTCAGCAGGTTGAGCTTGCCGCGGTCTATGATATTGCCCGGGCCAACCGCGCTCTTTAAGAACGACGAGTACCGCCTCGGCTCGACCGGATTATATCCTCCGGCGTCGCACAGGTTGTAAAGCGTGCCGGTATTGGAAGGTATGGAAGAAAGAAAATTCTTTTCCGCCTCGTAAAGAGTCGGGCCCGGCGTCATGCGGTTTGCGGAAAGCTCGTCCGTGTGAAGAAGCTTATAATTGGTCCCCTGCAGAAGCCGCAGGGTGGAGGGCTTGAAATCATTATAGATGGACTGGTCTATAAGCGGATTCACTCCGGCTATAAAAAAAATAAATTCGAAAAACAGCGCCGAAAGAATGGTGAACACATAAAATCCGCCCCGTATTAGCCCTTTTTCCCTGGCGTAAAAAAGCAGGAAGTTGGCGCCGAGGATGGCGGAAAAAAGGAAGAGCCCCGTCACAAAATTGAGGGCTACACGCGGCGTAAGCGAGTATGTTTTAACGAAAAGGTCGCGGTTGAGTATGATCAGCAGGATTGTGGCCACAAGAGAGGCCATTATGTAAATGAATATCCTGTATACTTTTTTTGAGAAGTCGGAGGTGTAAGCGAACCTGGAGAGGAAAGGGACGCGGGCCGGCGTCATTGAAATAATATGCTCCACGGTAAAGGCCGTTATTACGGAAAAGGGAAGGGTAAAAAGGGTCATGGCGAACCCGGGGTGTCTCAACTGCGAAAAGAACGGGAAGAAGGTGAAGAACCAGGAATGCACCGGCGTGTTGCGGCCCAGGGCCATGACAACCGACAAAAGGGCCAGCAGTATGGAAAACCTATAAAGCCTGTTCTTCGGGTAAAAGAACGACAGCAGCATGAGGAAAAGGGCCGTTATCGAGAAGAAATTCATCATGCCCATGGAATAAAAAAACCAGTCGTTGAGGAAATTGGTGGAAAAACCGTTAAGCCCGCCGGGCATAAGGAAAGTCCACATGTTCATGAACGGCATGGATGTTTCCGCGGCCATGTTGTATTCAAAAGGCGCCCCTCGCGAGGACAGCCCCAGAAGCTCGAAAAAGAGCCCCGTCTGCGGCAGGGTCATTATAAGGGCGCAAAGAACGGCGCATAAAATAAAAGCTGCGGATTTGAGGGCGGATTTGACGCTTCCCTGGGACCTCTGGAGCGTCAGCTGATATATTGCGAAGGCCAGCAGCAGCATGGAGGCGTATATGACGGTGGGCGGATGGCCGGCCAGGACGGCAAGGGAGAACAAAAGGGCGAATAGGGCCAGAAAATGGAAACGGAAACTTTCCAGGTAATTTAACAGGGTAAGTACAAGGGCCGGTATGAATGTGTAAGAGCCGAGAGCGCTGACGAAATTTATCTTTGAGACGGTAAACGAGTTGAAAAGGAAGACGATTACTCCGGCTGTGGCCGGCGCCGGTGAAAATCCGAGCTTTTTCAGGAGCATGTAGGCGGAATATCCCATGATAAGGAAATGGGCCAGGATGTATATTTTATACGCCGACGGAAAATCCAGGAACGCGAAGATTATGCCGAGGGGATAAAAAACCCCTTTCTGTATGTCGGCCGCGAACGGAACGCCGGAGAAAACGGTCGGGTTCCAGAAAGGCGCGGTGCCGCCCTGCATTGCCCTGTGGAAAAATTCCTTCCAGGGATAAAACTGCGTGTAAATATCGCCTATGAAGAAGAACTTTCCGCTTAAAAACATGGAGCTGAAATAGGCGGCAATTGCCGCGGTTATAACGCAGATATAAAGAACGTCCGGGTGTTCCGCGTGAAAGTTTTTTACCGCTTCCCTGATCTTTGTCATTTTTCAGCACCGCAGTATTTTTGCAATGTAAGTCCCTGCTCCTCTATTGAACCTTTTTTCATCGCCTCGCCGTACCAAAAGCACGCGTCTTTTTTGCCGCCCATGTCCATGTACACAAGGGCCCTGCCGAGGGCCGTGGCATACGGCGGGATGGAAAGGAGCCGCTGCTCGTCGGGTGTCGCTCCTTTTTTTGACTCCAAAATCGAATCCATTGTATCATATTCCCCGAGGGCTCCACTGAAATTTTTGTCCCGGCGGTATATGACCGCCATAAAATTACGGGCTTCCAGGTAGGACGGCTCAAGCTCGATGGACTTTTTCACAAGCGATTCTATCCTGTCTCCAGTGAGCGGCAGGGAATAGGCGCCTTCCCTGTCGGCTCCTGACAGGCGATAGGAGGCCTCTTCCATATATGTAAAGGCCCTGTAAGGCGAAGCCGCCAGCGAGTGTTCGTAATATTTTAGTGCCTCGTCCCGGTCGCCCATGGCCGCATACGCGCGCGCAGCGTGCAGGCTGTAAATGAAATTGAGCGAGTCGAATTTCAGGGCGCGCTCAAACAGCGGTATGGCTGTGCGCATGTTGCCCCTTTCGGCGAAGTACATACCTTTTTCGTCGATATAAGCCGCGTTAAGGGGGTCGGCAAAAGATGCGCTGTTTATCGCCTCGTATTTTCCGCGTTCCCTGTCGGAAGGGTTGCCGCCGGCATACCTGTCAT
This sequence comes from uncultured Spirochaetia bacterium, assembly GCA_964443355.1. Classification (GTDB taxonomy): domain Bacteria; phylum Oederibacteriota; class PGYV01; order PGYV01; family Palsa-1178; genus Bog-1181. The sequence goes on along the minus strand of CAYUDX010000008.1, from coordinate 16,156 downwards.
AAAGGTAAAGGCCCAGCGCAGGCCTTATTGCCATCGAAAAAATAATGAACGAAAGGATAAGGGCGGGCAGGTAATAGACTTTTGTGAAAAGAAGGGCCTCCCTTGAGACTGTCCTTATGGATTTCTTTTCCACCGTGACCATGGGCGCAAGTATCGCCGCGGTATAAAGTATCCCGGGAAGGTGCAGGGTAAAATAAAAGAATGAATGAAAAGCGAGCGCCGCCAGGCCGAAATAAGCGCCGCAGCGCGCGGCCCAGACCTTTTTGTCACCGGCATTGCCGGGAGGCGTCCTGAAAACGCAAAAAAGGAGCCAGCCGAAAATCAGCAGCCCGGGCAGCCCGCCCTCGGCGAAAGCCTGAAGGTACTCGTTATGGGCGAAAGGCGAATTCATCTGGAAGCGGGAAACGCCGTTCACCGGAAAATTAAACATCTGAAAGACACCGAGGAAACTTCCCGCGCCCCAGCCGGTAAAAATGCGCGCAAGCCCCATTTTAACAGAGGCTTTCCAGATACCGGCCCTGTTGAAATAAAAAGGGTCGGCGGCGGTGTCAAGCATCTTACGGCCCGAGGGGCTAAAAGGAGAAAAGGTCAGGAACATCAGCAGCGCAAAGGCGCCGGCGACCAGCCAGGCTTTGCGCGCGGCTCCTTCCGGCATGTCCTTCATGGAATTTTTATTGAGCCTGTAAAAAACCGCCGTGGCCGCAAGGCAGAACAGCAGGGCAAGCATCGAGCTTTTTGAATATGAAAGCGATGCGGCAAAAGCTATTAAGGCAAGACAGACCGTCCTTGTAATGAAAAAATCTGCTTTTTTTTCGAAAAGCAGTTTTGACAGGAGCATGGAAAAAGAAACGGCAAGGTAAGCGGAAAAAAGTGACTGGTTCGGGAAAAAGCCGTCGGCAAAGGCGGTGCCGGGCGCATGCACGGCCAGTTTGTAAAAATACTGGATTATGGCCGCGACGCCTGCGACGACCCCTATTGAAACCAAAAAATTGGAAATTATTATCCTGAAATTATGGCGCCTCAAAAACTGCGAGGAGAGGTAGTATAGAACGGCGGCGCCTATGAGCAGGGAATACAGGCCGAAACCGGAATAAATATCCGGCGTTATGAACAGCAGAAGCGTGGCCCAGGCAAGGCCGGCCACCACCGGCAAATCCACGGAGGTCACCCGGATGTCCTCCTTGGAAACCGACCACATGGCGAACCCGGCGGTTATAAGCACGTTCATGGCGGTGAGCACGTAGGTTTGTTTCCCACCGGTCACAGCGGAAAGCGCCAGCACTCCCAGGATTACACAAAATATCAGGGTGCGCCTCCTTCCGGGATTGATGCCCAGCAGGTAGGCGAGCTTCACTTTTTTAAGCTGGATCAGGCCTATGTTAACCTGGCTCAAGAGGGCGGCCAGTATTATGACGAAGACAACGGATATCTCGAAGGAATAGATGTCGGCCTCGACGAGGTTGTGTATCAAAAACGCGGTTATGCCGGTCAGAAGCGAAAATACCATTATTTTTTTGTAGGGCGTCCTCAGGAAATAAAAATTCCTTATAACGGACGAGTATGCCGAGAAGCCGGCGGCCACCAGCAGTATAAGCCCGGGAATGCCGGTTTCCACGCACGCCTGGATCAGGAAATTGGAGGCGTATTTCAAATGTTCCGCCTTGCCGAACTCGGGGTTGTTGTAAAGGGCCTCAAAACTGCCCGCCCCCCCTCCGAACAGGGGGTAAGCCAGTATCACGTCCATCATCCTCAAAAAGCCGGTGAGCTTTGCCTGCATTTCCGGAAGGACGACGGAAATGCCGCGCAGTTTTATTGCGGCGGCCAGTATAACTATGGAAATAAAAAGCATGAGCAAAAACAGCCGCCTGAATCTTGAGAGAGCCTGGTCGTTCACAAAAAGCAGCATAAGGAAAACACCGGCGATGAGCGATATGAAGGCGCCTATTGAGCGCGTAAGTATAAGGCCCGCGCACAGCACCGCAAGCGCCGCAGTCAGGGAATACCTGTGGCGCTTCCTGGTCCTTATAAGGCCTATGACCACCGGGATGACAAGGATCAGCAACCCGGAGAAAGCCCCGGGACTTATGAGGGTTATAAAAGCGTGGCGGGCCAGGAACCTTCTGCTTAAATTGGATATCCATCCGTTGCCACCGTCGCCGGTCCCCAGGGCCATGGCGAACTGGAATATTCCGATGCCGGATAAGACGCAGGAGGCCGCCACTATGAAGACAAGGAACTGCGTAAAATATTTTTTGGCGTAATTGTATGCCACGTAAAATAAAAGAAGGAACGAGGTGAAGATGACCGCGGAATTAAACGAGGCAAGGATGTTCCTGGCCGTGACGGACGTTATCAGGAACCACGCGAAGAGCAGGAGTATGTTGCCGTCGATCGGCGTCTCTATTTTCAGTTCTTCCTTCAGTATCTTGTTGGAAAGCACAAATATAAGCCCGGCCGCGACGACGCAGCCCAGGTAGAAAAGGGTCATGTCGGGATTTGTCGACGGGGGAAAGAACAAAGGGGCGGCCGTCAGGAAGCCGACTATTATCAGGATCGAAGAGTCGGCTATTTTATGGAGTTTTTCGGTCATTTTCCTTTCAGGCCGAGCGCCGCTTCAAGCGCAAGGTAATATCCCTGGTCGCCAAAACCGCTTATCTGGCCGATGGTGACCGGCGCAATAAAAGACTTCTGCCTGAAATCCTCTCTTTTGTATATGTTTGAAAGGTGAACCTCTATGGTAGGTATATTTATCGACGATATGGCGTCCCTTATGGCCACCGATGTGTGCGTATAGGCGGCCGGGTTGATTATTATGCAGTCGGCCCAGTTCATGGCCTGCTGTATGGTGGTAACGATCTCTCCCTCGTGGTTGGACTGCACGATCTTGACCTCCATACCGAGGCTTTTGGCCTTTTCCTCGATATTGCGGTTTATGTCGGAGATCGAGACGCTGCCGTATACTTCCGGTTCCCTCTGCCCGATAAGGTTGATATTCGGCCCGTGTATGACAAGTACTTTTTTCATGCAGTCTCCTTAATTATAAATTAGGATTTGGAGCCGTAAAAAGCATAGGTAAGTATAACAAAATGACGCAGGAATTCAATAATAAATGAGGCGGGCCGCGTCAAAATAGTTAATATAACAGCTTTTTTGTGATATAATCATTAAAAACATATTTGAAAGGATCGTTTTATATGGATAAGATACCGGTTTTTCCCGAATTTACTCCGCTGGATATTTCACACAGGAAGGAGATTGAATCCCTGCTGGCCCTTGATCCTCCCGTTGTCTCGGAGATGAATTTTGCCGAAATATTCGCATGGCATGAAATAAGGGATATTAAGTTGACCGGACATAACGGCAACATAATAATATCCGTCAACAAGGCGGGAAATAAATACATATACCCGCCTTTCGGGAAGAACGACCCCAACAGGAGCCTTGTGGCAATCCTTGAATGGATGGCAAAGGACGACCCCGAGGCGCACGCTTACGGGTTTGACAGGGTTCGGGCCGACGCGGCCGAGGCCACCGGCAGGCTTACCGCGGAAGAGGACAGGGACAACGCCGACTATATTTATTCCTCGGAGGACCTCATAAAGCTCGCCGGCAGGAAATTTGACGGCAAGCGCAACCACCTGAAGAATTTTTACCGCAATTTCGAGGCCGAATTTTCCGGGATAACCCCGGATATGATACCCGACATAAAGGAGTTCCAGGAGCACTGGTGCCGCGCGCGCATGTGCGAGGACGACCTGTCTCTCGTGAACGAATCAAAGGCCGTGATGGAAGTACTCGATAATTTTGCGGCCCTTCCGGTCTTCGGGGCGGTCCTGAAAATAAAAGGGGCGATACAGGCCTTTACTATAGGCTCCGAGTTGAACAGAGAAACCGCCGTGGTCCTCTTTGAGAAGGCAAGGCACGAATTCAGGGGGATATACCAGGCGATAAACCAGCAGTTCTGCGAGAACATGCTCGCGGGTTATAAATGGATAAACAGGGAACAGGACGCCGGGGACGAAGGGCTGCGCAAGGCAAAACTATCGTACAACCCGTCAAGGATGGAAGCCAAATATGTGGTCAGGCTCAAGGAAGCATAATATACAGGAGGCTCTTATGGAAAAAAAATTATTGAAAGTTTTGGCCGTCGCCGCAGTTTTATCAGCCGTGGTTTCATGCACGAAGACGAACCATTCGGTCTATATGACGGTTTACGGTACCGCAAGCGCAGTCCAGATAAAATACGGGCAGGGGCAGTCGCTGAACGACGCCATGAACAAGAACGTAACCACGTTGAACATGCCGAGCACGGCCTTGCCAAGCCTGCCGTGGACGTCGCAGACATACACTGTCGACAGCAGCAGCGCGTCGGTTTTTTATTTGTACGCGTGCAACGAAGGCACATCAACGCCGAACATTACCATAAAAATATTCGACAACGGGCAGATGGTCCAGCAAAGCAACTGCAGCGGGTTAAATTGTTTTTGCCAGTCCGTTGATTACGTGGCAAATTAATTTTTTTACGACGCGTTTTTTGACCGGAATATGGCCAGGAGGTTTTCGTGAGAAGAGCTGGATATTTTGCCGTTGTTTTCCTTTTTTTGCCGGTCTTTTGCGTTTTTGCGGATACGGCAACGCCTCAAAGCACACCGGAAGTCCGGGCAACGACGATCAACGGGTTCGCCTTCCAGAAAAACAGCTCAGCCATTCCTACCGTGGCGTTTGGAAAAATGGGTCTGCTGACGGATATTATAGGGTCCTACCTTGATAATAAGGAAATACCGTCGATCCGGATAACCGGTTATACCGACGCCATGGGGACCCAGGAGCACAATGTAAAGTTATCGTGGGCCAGGGCCGTATCGGTGATGAAATACGTACTTGATAAATACAGGGATAAAGGGTTAAAAGTAAGCGATTTTACCGTAAGGGGCGCAGGAGCGTCCGACTTCGTGGCCGACAACTCAACGGATGAGGGCAAGAGCAGGAACAGAAGGATAGAGGTTGTGATAACCGGCAGGAACCTGGTGACGAAAGTCATGATGGTGGAAACGGCCGGCGCGGAAGAAATACGGGCCGCAGAAGTGCAGCCGGCCGCCGTTTCTGATGGCAATGAATTTTGCTGGAAGTGCCTGGGGCTGGGCGCCGTAGACGCGGGTTTGACGGCCTACGCGGCGTATGAGATCGCGGGTTCCCGGAGAGGCGGGACCGTTGGAGCATGGCTTGCGGGCGCCGCGCTGGTTTATACCGCCGCCGATTATTTCCGGCTTCATATAGTTTTTCCCGTTGATGTAAAACCTGTTGTGAATGCCGGCAATTCCATCGGCGGCACGATGATAACCGCGGACATGGCGTTCTAACGCCGGTATCCGGTTTCATTGACAACCCGCGGATTTAAGCTATAATTTAAATAGAAACATCAACATACCTGTTTTTTCCGGCGTCAATTTTTATCTTCCGGCAAAAGAACGCCGGGCACAGGGCGATTTGCCGCTCAAATATTTAAAAAATAAATGGCGGGGGATACGACGTGGTGATCCAGTATGTAATCTTTGCCGTTATTCTTGCCGCGGCGGCGGCGCTGGCCATGTTTTTGTGGAATGTTACCCTGTTGAAACAGGTTAATGAAAAGACCAACGACCTGAAAAAGGCAATGTACGGCATAAGGGAAAGCGAAGAAAAATTCAAGCTTGCGTTCGACACCAGCCCGGATTCCATAAATATAAACAGGCTCTCCGACGGCATGTATATAGAAATAAACCAGGGGTTCACCAAATTGACCGGTTTTACAAAGGCCGACGTCGACGGAAAAACATCGGCCGACATCAAAATATGGCACGACCCATCCGACAGGGAAAGACTTGTGGCCGGATTAAAGGCATACGGATTTGTTGACAACCTGGAGGCGGTTTTCACAAGCAAAGACGGATCGAATACCACCGCCCTCATGTCTGCGAAGATAATGATGATGAACGGCGAGCCCTATATCCTTTCCATCACAAGGGACATAAGCGAGAGGAAGAAGCTTGAAGTATTAATGGCGGAGAGCGAGGAAAAATTCAGGACGCTTGCGGAGCAGTCCCTGATCGCGATCGGCATAATACAGGATGATGTTTTCAAGTACACGAACAAGGGCATGGAAGTCCTCACCGGTTACAGCAGCGGAGAAATGGAAAAATGGTCGCCGCATGAGCTCATGAAGACCGTGGCGCCGGAATTCAGGGAAATGGTCGCCTCCCAGATAAAAAAGAAGCAGGCCGGCGACAGTGACGTCATGAACGTTTATGAATTCAGGCTTATCGCGAAAGACGGGGCCGAAAAGTGGGTCAATATTTATTCGAAGACAATAACCTTCGGCGGCAAAAGGGCCATTCTTATGAGCCTCGCCGACATAAGCGACATAAAGGAAACTCACGAAAAACTTGAAAAAACCATAGAAAAGCTCAAAAACAGCAACGACGAGCTGGAAAAATTCGCTTACGCCACTTCGCACGACCTGCAGGAACCCCTTCGCATGGTCTCCAATTACATTCAGCTCTTAAAATCAAAGTACCGCGGGAAGCTGGACGCCGAGGCGGATATTTACATAGACACCGCGGTAAAGGGTGCAATGAGGATGTCGGAGCTCATCAGGGGCATACTGGACCTTTCAAGGATAGGAAGCGTCGAGATGGATTTTCAGGCCGTCGACACCGGTGAAATCGTGGACGAAGCGGTCAAAATGCTTGGTCCTAAAATAAAGGAAACGGGCGCGGAAATAGTGGTCGGGAAAATGGCCGGGATACGAGCGGACAGGACGCGGATGCTGCAGCTGTTCCTGAACCTCATCGGCAACGCGGTGAAATTCTCGGCAAAGTCCGAAAAGCCGCGCATCGAGATAAGCTCCGAAAAAAAAGACTCCTTCTGGAAATTCTGCGTGAAGGACAACGGGATAGGAATATCGCCGAAATATTTCACCAGGATATTCGTGGCCTTCCAGACGCTGTATTCCAAGGACGAATACGAGGGCTCCGGCATAGGGCTGGCGACCTGCAAGAAAATAGTGGAATACCACAACGGCAGGATATGGGTGGAATCCGAGGAGGGGAAAGGCGCGGCTTTTTATTTCACCATAGGGGAACCGCATTAATTTATAAGCAACCTGGCGGGATGAATAAGGGCCGCCATAAGGGGTAGAAAATGAAATTTTCGGATATGGACACGCACCTCAAGTCTGTAAACACAAAAGTGATGACGGCCTCCGGGGCCGCGGTTTGCGTCCTCATCGGATGGGCCGGCTGGTACGCCGGCAACGAATTTTCTTTTTCCGTGTTTTATATCGTCCCGGTGCTGGCGGTCGCCTGGTATGCCGGCAGGAAAAGCGCGGTGGGCATATCGGTTTTTGCGGCCATGACATGGCTTGCGGGCGACCTGCTGCGCGGGCACAGGTATTCAATGGCGCTCATACCTTACATAAACGCGGTGGACCGGGCCGTCCTTTTCCTCGCTTTCTCGGCCCTTGTCCTTATCGTAAGGCGGTTCCTGACGGGAGAGACAAGGTCGGCCAACGAGGATTTCCTTACAAAGATATCCAACGGAAGGGCATTTTTTAATTACGCGGGAATGGAACTTGCAAGGCTCAAAAGGTACAGGGAGCCCGTGACGCTGGCATATTTTGACGTGGATAATTTCAAGAGCATAAACGACAATTACGGGCATAACACCGGGGACACGCTTCTCCACGACCTTGCCCATACCATCAGGAAAAATATAAGGCCGACGGACGTCGTGGCCAGGATGGGAGGCGATGAGTTCGCCATACTATTGCTGGAAACAACGCCGGAGCACGCAAGATCCATCATAACCAAACTGCATAAAATAATGACGGACAGGATGAAAAAACAAAACTGGCACGTCACATTCAGCTTCGGCGTGGTGACATTTTTAAAACCCACGGCTTCGGTTGATGACATGATAAAAAAGGCGGACGACCTAATGTACATGGCCAAACGCAAGGGCAAGGACGCCATAAATTATTTTGTTTACAGATGACAGGGGGCTGTCAAAATTGAAATAAAACATATAAAATGATATAATATCATTATGAATATATAAAAATCAAATGTTGCCGGGAGAATTGAAAATTGTCTGAAGCGATAACGGGCATTGAGAAGCAAAACAAACTTGAACGGATATTCGTCAGGATAGCCGTCGTCATGGCCCTGTCTGTGGCATGCATCGGGTTGCTGGTCCTGCTGGGCTGGGCCCTTGACATATCACTGTTGAAAAGCATAGGCCGTGATTATATAACGGTTAAGGCAAACTCCGCAATATCCTTCATAATGGCGGGTGTTTCCATACTCATGGTCATCGGCGGCAAAGCAGGCGGCATTAAAAAATACAGGATCGGAATGTTGCTCGCGGGGCTGGTTGTTTTGACGGGTGTTTTGAACGTGTCCGAATATGTTTTCAGGGCAGACCTGGGCATTGACCAGCTTATTTTCAAGGACCCCGCAAATGATTTGGGTACGGTAAACCCCGGAAGAATGGCGCCGAACAGCGCCATTAATTTTATCCTGACAGGGATCGCAATTCTTCTGCTTGATGCCGGGGATAAAAAAATTTTTACGCTTGGCAGCATTTGCGTTTTTATAACAGGACTTATTTCTTTTTTCGCCCTGGTAGGATATTCTTTCGGTACAAGCGAATTTCTCGGAATTGGAACTTATACAAGGATGGCCCTCTACAGCGCCGTGGCGTTTTTTATGATCTTTCTCGGGATAATATTTGCCAGGCCCGGCAGGGGTGCGATGTCGCTGATAAGCGCCGACAATCCCGGGGGCATACTTCTGCGGTATCTGATCCCTTCGATAATAATACTGATGTTCCTGCTGGCATGGGGGACCTTATTCGGGGAAAAGCGCGGATTGTTCGGACCCAATTTCGGGACCTCACTCTTCACGATTGTGAGGATAGTCGTCTTCATTTCCATAGCGTTGCTGATAGCGATGCTAATCAACAAGTTTTACGAGCAACGCATTGAAAAGGAAAAAGCCCTTCAGGAAAGCGAGGCCAGGTATCATGATATCAAGGAGGTCGACCGCCTTAAATCGCAGTTCATCGCGGTGATTTCCCACGAACTCAGGACGCCGCTTACTATAATAAAGGGCTTTACAGCGTACCTGGATAAGGGCGTGGCCGGAGGATTAAGCGAAAAGCAGAGGGATTTTGTGGGCATAATATCGCATAATACGGAGCGGCTGAGCCATATGATCGGTGAAATGACCGATATTTCAAGGATAGAATCGGGGGCTCTCCAGATAGAAAAACAGCCCGCAAGCTTAAAGAACATTATTGACGACTGCGTCAGGGACATGGGGCATATTGCGTCAAAGCAGGGGATATCGATCATAAGCGAAATGAGGTCCGGGGACATTGTAATGAACCTGGACATGTCCAGGATGGAGCAGGCCGTAATAAACCTGCTCAATAACGCCGTAAAATTTTCACGACAGGGAGGAGAGGTCAGGATAGTCATGAAACATCCCTTTAACGGAAAATTACCGGAATCCATTGCCGCGAAAATAACCGGCGATGGGCCGTTCCTGCTTTTGACCGTGAGCGATAACGGGGTGGGCGTTGATAAAAAGGATATCGCAAAAATATTCGACAGGTTTTACCAGGCTGAGGAGCATACCACAAGGAATTACCAGGGCATGGGGCTGGGGCTTTATATCGCCAAAAACATAATCGACGCCCATGGCGGCGCCATATGGTGCGAATCCGGTGGAAGGGACAAAGGAGCGTCCTTTAACATAATATTACCGGTTCGGGATACTTCAAAAACCAATTAATGTGATACAATGGGAATAAAGGACGGAACGAAATATAATAATTAATAAAAAATGAAATAACCCGGTCGAAGGGTTGGGAGGCGGAAATGTTCAAGGCTGGAATAAAAGGCACAGGCTATTATGTTCCTGAAAAGGCGCTTACGAACGCGGAACTGGAAAAAATGGTGGATACTTCGGACCAGTGGATAAGAACGATGACCGGGATAGAGCAGAGAAGGATAGCCGCGGCGGACGAGTTTACATCTTCCATGGGGATAAAAGCAGCTGAAAAAGCAATTATAAACGCCGGTATCAAAAAAACCGAGATAGACCTTGTCATAACCGCCACCGTGACCGGGGACAACCCATTCCCGTCGACCTCGGCGCTCATTCAGGCAAAACTGGGGCTCGGCGACGTTCCGGCTTTCGACATATCCGCCGCCTGTTCGGGTTTCATTTACGGGCTTGACGTGGCAAGGTCCATGGTCGAGACGGGAAGGTACGCCAACGTCCTGCTTATCGCCAGCGAAAAACTCTCGTCCGTAACCGACTGGAAGGACAGAAACACATGCGTGCTGCTCGGCGACGGCGCGGGCGCGGCCATAGTGGGGCGGGTAAGATCCGGAGGCATACTTTCCACGGTCATCCATTCCGACGGGACGAAACGCGACGCGCTCTGCCAGCCGGCGGGCGGGTCGGCCATGCCGGCTTCCGAAGAGACGGTAAAGAACAGGATGCATTACCTTAAAATGAACGGCCCGGCAATCTACAAGCTCGCCGTCGAAAAAATGCCGCCCGTGCTTGAGGAGGCCATTAAAAAAGCGCGCGTTACTGCGAAAAAAATAGACTTTGTCATATTCCACCAGGCCAACATCAGGATAATCAATTCGATCGCGAAAAAATTCGGCTGGTCCGGAGAGAAAAACATAATAAACATACAAAAATACGGCAACACTTCGGCAGCTACCATACCGATAGCCCTGGCCGAGGCAATCGAGCAGGGCAGGATAAAAAAAGGCGACCTGGTGGCGATGTCGGCTTTCGGCGCCGGGGCCACATGGGCCGGAGCGGTCATAAAAATATAAGCAATTCTGTTTAAAGGAGTTTTCATGAGCTGCAAGCATTTAAACACGGAAAACAGCCTGTTAAAGTTCCTTGGAGGACACAGGGGCGGCGTTGTTTCCCATTTTTGCATCCTAAAAAAGCAGTCCATCCTTGACGCGGCGGAGATATCCGAAGCGCTGAGGAAACAGGAGGTCGAGACGCTGACAATAATCAACGAGTTCTGCCCGTTTGCCATGACCTCAAGGGTGGATTTTCACAAATGTCCGTGGCACAAGGAAGACTTTAACAAATAAGATCCCGCGTTTACAAACCGACGATAGCCGACAACCAAGGGTTTCCAACAGCCGTATAATATTATCTATCATAATGGAGGCCGGCATGGACAGGAAAATATCAAACAATTACCGAAATGATATATATTTTATATTCAGCGTTTGCATCCTGTTTGCGCTCATAACGCAGGGATGCGGGAAACCCGCTTCACAGGACGGGAACGCACCTCAAAACTCCGGCACCCCGGAAGCTTCCAAATTAATCCCGTTTATCGCCGTGAAAATAGCCGGCGGCGGAGGACACAGCCTCGTGATAGACAATAATGGAAATCTATGGGCCGCGGGATATAACGGCAACGGACAGCTCGGGACTTTTGACAGGACAAACAGCAACAAATTCGTGAAAGTGCTCGACGGCGTGGGCGATATCGCGGGCGGCGGGCTGCAGAGCCTGGCGCTAAAAACAGACGGGACATTATGGTCCACCTGGGGAACGGCAGGCGGGTTTGTAGCTTCAAAGATGTATATAATGAACCTCACATTTTTGCCTGTCATGAAGGACGTCAGGGGAACAGCCTGCGGCAAAGATTTCAATTTTGCGCTGAAGAAAGACGGGACGCTGTGGGCCATAGGGGATAATTATAACGGACAGCTGGGCGCCGGAAACACCGCAGACTGCTACGCGTTCAAAGAAGTTCTCTCCGGCGTCACGGCCATATCATGCGGCGTCGGTTTCAGCATGGCATTAAAGGAAGACGGGACATTATGGGCGACAGGCTGGAACCGGTCGGGACAGCTCGGTTGCGGGGATAACAAGGACCGGGCGGCGTTCACCGAGGTTTTGACCGGCGTAAGCGCGGTGGCGGTAGGATGCGGCCACAGCCTGGCGCTGAAAAATGACGGGACGCTATGGGCGACCGGCCGCAATGACAGCGGACAGCTTGGCGCCGGCGACACAGGCAACAGGGATGTTTTTGTTAAAATATTGTCTGGCGTCGGATCTATCGCCGCGGGGGGATTTCACAGCTTTGCCATAAAAGACGACGGGAGCCTGTGGGCATCCGGGTTAAACGACAAGGGACAGCTTGGCACGGGAGACTCCCATAACAGGGACATTTTTGTCCCAGTATTTTCCGGTATATCCAGGGTCGCGGCCGGGGGATGGCACAGCCTGGCCATAAAAAATGACGGGACACTGTGGGCGACGGGAAGGAACATTTACGGGGAGCTCGGGACCGGGGATTTCAAAAGCATTGACAATTGGACGCAGATATTTAAGCGGCAATGATAGGGGAGAAAATGACAAAGCATGTGATTTCGTTAATAATTGCGATTTTAACGGCCGCTCCATTGGCATATTATGTTTTCCCCGAAAAAAAACTTGTTAACGGTTCCAGGATAGACAGGATAGTTGTTTATAAGGACAAAAAACAAATGGACGTTTATTCGGACGGAAAGGTCCTGAAAAGTTATATTATTTCGGTGAACCGTTACTCGGTCCGGAAGGACAATATAACCCCGGTAGGCGCGTTCGTGGTGGATTCTAAAAATCCAGGGAGCAATTTCCATAAGAGCCTTCACATAAACGCCGGGGGCGACATTGAAATACACGGGTTAAAGAACGGCCTGGGGTTCATCGGCAAATTCCATAGGCTTGTCAATTGGACGCTCGGATGCATAGCCGTGACCGATAACGAGATGGACGAGCTTTATGACGGTGTGGACATCGGCACGAAGATCGAAATCCACGGGTGAAATCTGCGCATTAAAGTGATAAAATATTGAAAGTGTATATAATGACGATGCGGTATAACACGGGAGGTTAAGCATGGTAAAGAAAATATTTGTCACACTGTTATTTTTGGCGGCAATTTCAGGCTGCGCCGCCAACAGGGAATCGGCAAGGCCGTCGTTTTCCCCGATGGCAAGAGCCTCTGCGGTCTCTGGAAACTACCGGGAAATGTCATCGCAGGAAAGCGACGACAGGATGGTAATAAAAAGCGCCGGGCTCGTCCTGGCTGTCAACGACTTTAAGGCGGCCTCGGACGCGGCAGCGGGAATTATAAAGGACGCTGGCGGCCTGATACAGAGCGAGAGCCAGTATGACGACAACTATTACATGCAGATCAAGATACCGGGGGATAAGCTCGAGGCCACCGTGGATATGCTCGCAAAACTTGGCGATGAAAAGAGCAGGAACATATCAAAGCAGGACGTGACAGAGCAGGTCGTTGATTCCGAGGCCGTGCTGAAGAACAAGACGGCCCTGCGCGACAGGTTGAGGCAGCTTTCGGCGCAGGCAAAGGACGTAAAAGACATAGTGGCGGTTGAAACCGAGCTTTCCCGCGTGCAGGGGGAGATAGACTCCATGGAAGCCACGCTCAAGAGCCTCAAAGGCAGGGTGAACATGTCGGATGTGAGCCTGACTTTTGAGAAGAAAGTAACGCCGGGCCCGCTCGGCTGGGTTTTCATGGGCCTTTGGTGGATAATTGGAAAGCTGTTCGTAATATGACAATGGAAAAAATGGACGCGAACGACCTGGCAATGGAAATAAAAGCAAGCCTGAGCAAGGCCGCTCTGGCTGAAATTGTTGGCTACGGTATAATAGCATTCATCCAGAGGCGGTTCAATAATTCATCGATAAAGGTGCTGGGTTCGGACCTGCAGACGCTGACAATTGAGATAAACCGGAGCGGCAAGAGGGAGATAAAAGAGATAGGCCTCCCGCCGCAGCTGAGGGTAAAATAAAAAACATTCCATGGCATTTTTAATAATATATTTGCGTCCAGGTGTTCCTGTTTGCGTTATCGCCGGTCCCAAGTTCGCCGTTGATGTTGCCACCCGTCGCCCATAGCGTCCCGTCGCTTTTTATGGCAAGGCTGTGATATTCTCCGGCCGCGATAGCGGTTATCCCGGACATGCCCGGCACCTGGACAAAAGTATTCCTGTTGTTGTTGTCCCCCATTCCAAGCTGACCGTAATAATTCTGCCCGGAAACCCACAGTGTCCCGTCATTCTTTATTACAAGGCTGTGTTCATATCCCGAAGCTATGGCGCCGACCCCGGACAATACCTGAACATAGGAATTTCTTTGAATGTTATCGCCGGTGCCGAGCCCGCCGCTGATATTATCACCCGTCGCCCAGACCGTCCCGTCGGTTTTTAACGCCAGACTGTGATACTCCCCGCCGGCTGATATGGCCTTTACCCCGGTAAGGACCTCTACAAACACTGAACTGTCCAGCGTATTGCCGTCGCCAAGCGCTCCGAAGCCGTTGGCCCCGGCGGCCCATACAGAGCCGTCGGTCTTTAATATTATGCTGTATTGGCCGCCGCCTGTGGCCGCGGCAACAACCCCTGTCATGCCCGGGACCTGCGTGAATGTGCTCCTGATATTATTGTCCCCCAGCCCGAGCTCTCCGTCCGTGTTGTCGCCGGCGACCCACAATGTCCCGTCGGTTTTCACGACCATGGTGTGATAATCCCCGACCGCAGTCTGGCTCACGCCGGTCAATATTTCCATAAAAGTATTGCTGATGGCGCTGCTGCCGATGCCGAAAGCCGCCGGAAAACTGCCGGTTTCCCATAATGAGCCGTCATTTTTTACGGCCGAGGTCACGTACCATCCTCCGGCCATGCCGCGTATGCCCGTCATTCCCGCGGGCTGGACGAAAGTCGAACTGTCGGAGTTGCTGCCTGTGCCAAGCGTGTCGTTGGCGTTCCATCCGGCCGTCCACAGGGTGCCGTCGCTTTTTTCCACCAGGCTGTAAAAAACGCCGCATTCAATCTTTACGGACTTTGTCGAGGCGGGCGTGATCAATGGAGAAGTCGGGCTACGGCGGGAACATGCGGGAAGAATGAAGGCGATGCAAAGGATAAATAAGGCGATATTTTTTTCATACGGACCCCCTTAATTGAAATTTTTTACTGTCATTAACTGGGACAGTTATTTGTCCAAACAAGTTCCAATTATTTTTAAAAGGAATTGGCCCCGTGGTATTCCTGCATATATCCGCAGACGCCGTTAATTTCCGGAAATTATGTAGGCGATGCGGGGAGAAGCTATCCAGTACGAGCCGCCGTAATAGACAAAATCATTGTAAAGCGGGGCGGAATGGTCGCTCAGGTCGTCATTTATCCCGAGATTGTATGCGGCACCGTTCCAGTATATGACAAGCGCGTATTTTGTCCCGGCGGTTACCGGACAACCGGAAAAATAAAAAGGGACCTGCGTACAGCCGGACGGCGCCATGGCTGAGGTGTCAAAAACATTGGTGGAAGAACCGTTGGCCGGTATCACTGCACCGGGTATATCAAGCGTATTTCCCGAATAATCGGCGCCGGTGGCGGTGTTATGGATCTCCATGCGCGCCGTTCCGGTCATTGAAGCCCCGGCCCAGTTCTGCAAATATACGTCGACTTCGGATATATCATATGTGGATGTGGCGGTGAATATTTGGGCGTTGCCGTTATTGAACGGGGTTGCGAAGCATTCCGGCCGTGAATAGGAGTCTTTTATAACGGACGCGGCAGGAGTTGTCAAATTCTGAGGCTTTGAACAGCCTGAAATTGAAATAAGGAACAGGGCCCACAGAAGCGATATAACAAGCAATATTCTGTTCATTTTTTCCTCCATCATTCATAGCGTAACACATCCGAATGTTGGACAGAATTATATAAAGAAAAGTTTCATTTTATTATATGAGAATGGAAATAAAGAATTAAAAAAAGGTTTTTGTATTATCTACTTTCGCCTATCTGCTTTCTGCTCTCTAAATTTTTCTCGTCAGAGAAAAATTGGTGGGCGCGAATGGATGGTCCGCTTAAGCGGACAAGATGAGGGGATGCTTCGCGTTGATTTTCGGGTGCTCGCAATAGGCTCGCACAACATCTCCGAACCATCTGCTTCCATCGTGTGAGGATGGCACTCTGAGATGATCTTGCGAGCTAAGGCGAGCAAATATTAATTAGGGCTACCTTACATCTTGCCGGCACATGCCGGCACCA